>DAOUAJ010000402.1:0-19492 GCA_034433615.1 Anaerolineae bacterium
TTGTAAAGCGTATGCCCCAGGCCCAAAGGCAGCGCACCCAGCGCCACGATGGAGCCCACCTGTCGTAACCCATAGCCCGCCGAAGTGAACGTCAGGGCCGCAGCCGGCAGGGTCCACAACGCAGCCAGCCCGTACACCGCGCCAGCGTAAGTCAGCAACGGATAACGCGCCCGCTGTGAGCGGCCGGCCACCGAGTACAGTCCGAACATCACCGCCGAACCCACAGCCAGCAGGTCGCCCACGATCATGCGCCTGGTCAGTTGCGGCTCAAGGCCAGCCAGAATGGCGACCCCGATCACGGCCACGAGCACCCCCAGCCACTTACGGCGGGGAATGGGCTCGCGCAGAAACCAGGCCGAGGCAATGGTCACGAAAATGGGAGCAGTGTAAACCAGCGCCAGCGAGTGGGCGATGGTGGTGAAGCTGAGAGAGGCAATGTAAAACAGAAAGTGCAACGCCGTCACCAGCCCAAAACCCAGGAATCGGCGCAGGTCGGGCCACAGCGGCCCCAACGGCTGCCGGCTCAAGTGCGCCAGCGTCATCACGATCAGCGCGGCCGTTCCCAAACGTCCGGCCGCGATCTCGTAGGGGGAGAGCGGCGTGGCCCACCGGATGAGGACAGGGGTGGTGGAGAAGAAACCCACCGCTAAGGCGACGTAGAGTAAGCCAACGCGTTCGTCTCGGGTCATGATGGTGCCTGGGGAGTCTCTGGATGTTCATTTTGCATTGGAAGACTGGGGCAGGATAAAGATCACTGCCACAAGCGATAGTCACCGTGTCTGGCGCGTGCAGCGAACTCGCAGCCTCATGTTGCTGGCGTTGCCGTCGGCGTTGGCGGCCGTGGCGCCGGCGGCGGGGTGGGCGTCGTACTCACGGCAGTGGGTGTGGGCGTATTCGTACTGAAAGCGGAGGCGGGTGTGGGTGGCGGAGGTGGTGGGGGGGTTGCCTCTATCAACACATAAGCCAACACCATGCTCAACACCACCAAAAGGCTGATCCCCCAAAACACCCACTGTTGCCATGCCCTCACGGAGCCAGATTTTCGCCGTTTCGCCATGGTTACCACTCCTATACAAGCTGGGCCGATTATAGCACACAGCCACGCGCCGGGCAAAGCCATGCGCTCGAAAACGTTGGACAGCCCATCGCAATTGCGCTATACTCGGTGTAGCGAAATCCATCTCAGGAGCGACCCACGACTTTGCATCAGGATAACCTACCATGACGACCCTGCTTCTACAACACGCTGACCGGCTCATCACGATGGTCGAGGAACGGCCACAGATCGTGGATGGTGCGCTCTTCGCCCGCGGCCCCGCCATCGAGTGGATAGGACAGACCGCTGATCTGCCCCATGCGTTGCGCACGGCGGACCGGGTGATAGAGGCCCGTGGCATGATCGTCCTGCCCGGGCTGGTCAACACCCACCATCACCTCTACCAGACGCTGACCCGGGCCGTGCCCGCCGCCCAAAACGCTGATCTCTTCCATTGGCTGAAAACGCTGTACCCGATCTGGGCGCGGCTGACGCCGGAGGCAGTCTACGTCAGCGCGCTGGTGGGGCTGGCCGAACTGGTCCTCTCCGGCTGCACCACCACCAGCGATCACCTCTATCTGTACCCCAACGGCGTCCGCATTGACGACGAGATCCGCGCCGCGCAGGAAATCGGCATCCGCTTCCACCCCACGCGCGGTGCCATGTCCCTGGGTGAGTCAAGGGGGGGACTGCCGCCCGATTCCATCGTCGAGGAGGAGGATGCCATCCTGCGCGATAGCCAGCGCGTCATCGAAACATATCACCAGCCGGAGCGGTTCGGCATGGTGCGGGTGGGCGTGGCTCCCTGCTCACCCTTTTCTGTCACGCCGAACCTGATGCGGGAGGCCGCGACCCTGGCCCGTCACTATCATGTCCGGCTGCACACGCACCTGGCGGAGACGCCGGACGAGGAGCGATTCTGCATCGAACGTTTCGGCACGCGCCCGGTGGCTTACATGGAGCGACTGGGGTGGTTGGGGGATGACGTCTGGCACGCTCACGTGGTGCATGTGAACCCGGCCGAGATCAGCCTGCTGGCGCGCACGGGCACCGGCGTGGCCCACTGTCCCTCCTCCAACATGCGGCTGGCCTCGGGCATCGCGCCGGTCAAGGTTATGCGCCAAGTGGGAGTGCCTGTCGGATTGGGAGTGGACGGCTCGGCTTCCAACGACAGTTCGCACATGCTGGCCGAGGCACGGCAGGCCCTGTTGCTGCAACGGGTCGGCGGAGACCCGGCCGCGCTGAGCGCTCACGACGCGCTGGAGATGGCGACTCTGGGCGGTGCTCGCGTCCTGGGCCGCGACGACATCGGCGCGCTGGCACCCAATATGGCCGCCGATTTCATCGGCTTCCGGCTGGAGCGGCTGGCATACGCTGGTGCCCTGCACGATCCCCTGGCAGCGCTGATCTTCTGCGCGCCGCAGAACGTGGACCTGAGCGTGATCAACGGCGAGGTGATCGTGGAAGATGGCGAACTGGGTCGGCTGGATCTGGCCTCTATCGTACGTCGCCACAACGAGATCAGCCGGACGATGGTGAACGGAGGTGGGTGAGCCGTGAGCGAGCGTGATCGGGATCGCGTGCGAGCGGCAGTGACGGCGTTGGCCCGGCAGCACTACTTCGAGGAAGGGCACTCGCTGCAGGACGCCCGGCTGGCGCGCCAGCTCTTCGAGGGCACCCGGGCTCTGCACGGCCTGGACGATGCCTGTGCCGACTTGCTGGAGTACGCCGCCATCCTGCACGACATCGGTTACGAGTACGGTTATCCTCAGCACCACAAGCACGCGCTGCGTATGATCCTGGAGGCGGACATCCCCGGCCTGAGCGAGCGGGAGAAGCGGATCGTGGCCCACACCGCGCGCTACCACCGTGGCCCCCAGCCGGATCCGAGGAAGCATCGGCGGTTCGCCCAATTGCCTGAAAAGGATCGCGAGATCGTCCGCCGGCTGGGTGCCATCCTGCGCTTCGCCGATGGCCTGGACCGCACTCATACTTTTGCCGTGCACGACCTGCACTGCCAGCTTGAGGGCCACCAACTGATCGTCACTCTGGAGCCGGCGACGGGCAACGAGGTGGAACGGCAAATAGGGCGGAAGAAGGCTCGCTTTTTCGAGGCTGTGTTTGATGTGACCGTGATCCTGCGATGAAGACCTGACCGGCTACCGCTACGCCGCTTGCCTGAGGAGGCAACTATGCCATGCTCCCGACATTTTACACCCCTGATCCTTGGGCTTCTCTTGATCCTGATCGGCACAACCGTCACCGCCAGCCAGAGCCGGGCCGCGTCGTTGCCTGCGCAAGAACCGCCAGTTGCTCAGGATATGACGCTCATCGTGCTGGGACGAGTCGTGAACACCCAGGGACTGGCCATCCCAGAGGCGCAGATCGCCCTCTTTATCGGGGGCAGACGTCAACCATTGCTTTCCCCTGACGGGGAGACCGTTACAGAGGTCTACTCTGAAACAGATGGCCTTTTCCGTCTGGTCGTTCGCCTGTCAGGGCGGACGGCTGAAGCCATTGCGATGGGTCGTCAGACCGCTGCAATTGAGATCGACGCGCACACCTTCCGCAAGACGCGACTGGGCATCCCGGCTCGGCTGTTGACGCACAGCAGTGACCACCTGTACGCTGATGTGGGGGCAGTCGTGCTGCCTCGTGTGTTCCATGCAGCCTTCTTTGTAACGCTTGCCATCTTCCTTCTCACCCTAGTGGCGATCTCCTTGCACCTGCTACATGAGACAACGGCGACTATGGTGGGTGCTACTTCGCTGCTGGCCATCACCTACGTGTTCGGCATGCGTTGGCCGGACTGGTATATCATCGAGTTCGAACGTGCCATCCACCACATCAACTTCGAAGTCATCTTCCTGATCCTGGGTCTGATGATCTTTGTGGCCATCACCGGTCGCACGGGGGTCTTCCAATGGCTGGCCTACTCGGCCTACCGGCTCAGCCGCGGGAACGCATGGGCCCTGGCGGTCTTCCTGGTTCTCATCACGGCCACCACGTCCGCCTTTTTGAACAACGTGACGATCATGCTGCTGATCGCGCCCGTGACGACGGAGATAGCCCTCATCATGAGGATCAACCCCCTGGCTCTACTCATACCCGAAACGCTGGTCTCCAATATTGGGGGAACCGCCACTTTGATCGGCGATCCTCCCAATGTCTTGATCGGTTCCTATGCCCATCTCGACTTTGCTGCGTTCCTGAGCAACCTGGGGCCCATCATCGCCTTGCTGACCATTCTCTTCATCGGGATGATATGGCTCCTGTATCGGGACGAATATCACCGGGCGCACGATGGTCGTTCACCCGCCTTGGTCACGTATCTGGCTGAAGCCGCTCGCATCAGAGATCCCCTCTTGCTGAGCAAGGCAGCCGTTATGGCTATCGTGACGCTTGTCCTTTTCTTCGTGGGGGGTGCCTGGAATATGCCGCCAGCCGTGGCTGCGCTCATAGGGGCTGTCGGATTGATGATATGGGCTCGTCCAAGCATCCATGACATGATCCAGGAGGTTGATTGGACCACTTTGCTGTTCTTTATGTCTTTGTTCATCCTGGTAGGAGCCTTGCAAGATGTGGGCGCCATCCAGGTCGTTGCCGAGGCAGTAGGCAAGGTAACAGGGGGGAATCTGCCTTTGGCCGTACTTATGACTGTGTGGGTACCTGCAATCGGATCCGCTCTGACGGAGAACATTCCTTTCGCGGCAGCTATGCTGCCTGCAGTGGGCTATCTTACCCAAACCATCCCTGGCGCTGACAATCACGTGTTATACTGGGCCCTGGCGCTGGGCACATGCCTGGGGGGCAATGCCACAATCATCGGAGCAGCCGCGAATATCGTGACCGTTGGCATCGCGGATCGGGCGGGATACCCGGTGTCGTTCAAAGATTTCGCCAAGGTCGGCGTACCCACTACCTTTGCGATCCTGCTGGTCTCGACGGTTTACTTACTGGTGCGCTACTAAGGAGTAATCGAGAAAGAAGGGAAAGATGGTCGAACATGACAGTAACCAGAGCAGCTCCGGTCAACGATCTGGTAGTCTTGATGTCCACAAGCCATCCGTCATCGTGTGTGCAACGCGTGGTGGTGAGGCAAGCCATCGGGCGCAAGATCGAGCGATCGAGTTGTCCAAGCAGCACAATGCGCGCCTGATCTTTCTCTACATCGTGGACCTGGAATTCGTTAGCGACACAGCCGCGCCCATCGTGGTGGATGTGGAACGTGAGGTGAGAGGCATGGGGCATTTCCTGTTGCTGATGGCGAAGGAGCGTGCCCAGGCTCAGGGTGTGGAAGCAGACATCGCGATCAGGGAGGGAAAGGTCCGTGAAGCGATCCAGGATTTCATTCGGGAGGCCAAAGCCGATATGCTGGTGCTCGGGCGGCCCCGCTCTGGAGCGGTCAAGCAGGTGTTCAACGAGCAGGAGCTCACACCTTTCGCTCTGGCCGTACAGCAAGCCCTTGGCATTCCAGTGCTGGTGGTCTGACCATGCGCACAAGCAGGCCGGAATGGAGAGCATTCCGCGTTGGGGAGTGATCGGGAAGTGGCGAACGCGTGTGTTATGATGCATTCATCCAGAGATATTGAGGAAAGCAGCCATGCCCATTGAAATCCGAATCGGTGACGTCGTCAGGCTACGCAAACCTCATCCGTGCGGCAGCTACGAGTGGGAGGTGGTGCGGCTGGGAGCCGACATCGGCATGCGTTGTTGCGAGTGCGGGCGGCGGGTGCTCCTGCCGCGTCGTCAGTTCGAGCGGCGGGTGAAGACCTTCGTGCGCCGGGGGTCCCCCACCGCGAACGATCTTCCAACATCTGATTCCTCATCGGGCTAACCTGGGCGGGATCCTGGCAATGACGACCGACCACCAGGGTGGTTTTGGGCCTGTTCTCTCCAACCGTTCCTTTCGAGCGCTCTGGACCTCTCAGGTGTTAGCGCAAACGGCTCAAAACGCCATCAACTTCATGCAGATGGTGCTGATCGAGCATACGACCGGCTCCAGCACGCATCTGGGATTGATGATCCTCGCCTTCACCCTACCTGGCGTCGTGGTCAGCCCTGTCGCTGGCATCGTCGTGGACCGCCTTTCCAAAAAACTGGTGCTCATCGCCTCTAACGCGTTACGGGTCGTGCTGACCCTGGGCTATTTTCTGGTCCTGGGAAGATGGGGAGGATGGTCTCTTCTCCTCTCGGTGTACGCTATCGCCTTTACTTCATCTGCTGTTGGACAATTCTTCAGTCCGGCCGAAACTGCGACGATCCCCATGGTGGTGGGGCGTTACCATCTGGTCGCGGCCAACTCGTTGTTTAACCTGACGCTGGCCGCCTCGCAGGTTGTTGGATTGATCATCCTGGGGCCTCTCGCCGTAAAGCTGGTGGGTGTGCGCGGCGGGTTCGTCGTGATCGCGTTGATGTACGCCGTGGCGGCCTACTCAGTGGCCCGTCTCCCGAAAGATCGCAGGCTCGCTCGCTCTGATGAGGAGACTCAGGCTGGCTGGAAGCGGGTACGTTCTGACCTGAAGGAGGGCTGGGCTTTCGTGCTACGCGAGCGTCCCGTGACGGTAGCTATGTTCCATCTTACGATCATCGCCACTCTGGTCATGATCATCGCTATGCTGGCCCCTGGCTTTGCCGCACGCGCTCTACATATGGCCCCGGAAGATGCAGTGATCGTCTTTGCACCGGCCGGCGTGGGTATGCTAATGGCGACGGGCGCACTAGGGCGTTGGGGGTATCGTCTGCGCAAGGATGTCCTGGGTCATCTGGCATTGCTGATCACCGGGCTAGCGTTTGCGGCGCTGGGCGTGCTGAGCCGCTCGCTCCAGACCCATAACGTTCGTCTGGAGCCTCCTCTGCCCCCCGCTGGCGTGGGATGGATCCTGGCAATCATTGGGCTGAGTGCCTTGCTGGGGCTGAGCATGTCCACGGCTAATATCCTGGCCCAAACAATTCTCCAAGAAGAGACGCCCGCCCCGCTGCGCGGGCGGGTCTTCGCCGTGCAGTTCATGCTCAATAACCTGGGGGGTATCCCCCCGATGTTGGGCATCGCTGGCCTGGCGGACTGGCTGGGCATCCCGCCGATCCTCATAGGCGTGGCAGGCGTCACCCTTCTCGCCACCGGGGTCAGCGTGTACGCGCGCTACGGCCGTCCCCACGGGCGGTGGCTACGTTTCTTGATCCGTTAAGGTAGCACGACATGGATTACACGGATAGCGCGATGATACGTTTGTGGATCACCTCCCTTTCTGGTACAATAACAGCGTTCGCAGGAGGGGTGAGATTGAAGGTCGCGATCGTCCACGACTGGCTGAACCAGATCGGCGGGGCAGAGCGAGTACTGGAGGCCTTGAAGGAGCTATTCCCTGACGCGCCCGTCTACACCAGCATGTACGACGCAGACCTGATGCCCGTCGCTTACCGCTCGTGGGACATTCGCACCTCTTTCATGCAACGCCTGCCGGGCGTGACCCGGCACCATCAGTGGTATCTGATGTTGTATCCGCTGGCCTTTGAAGGATTCGATTTCACAGGCTACGATGTGGTCATCAGCAACAAGAGCGCTTTCTGTCATGGGATCATCACTCCGCCGGGGACATTACACGTCTGTTACTGCCTGACGCCCACCCGCTTTGTGTGGATGTACGATGCCTATCGCCAGCGCGAGGGCATTGGGAGGTTCCCGGACGCCATTCTGCGTCTGCTCATCCCGTGGCTGCGGCTGTGGGATCAGGCCGCGGCCGGTCGCGTTGATCATTTCCTGGCGATCTCTTGGGCTGTTCAGCAGCGTATCCGCAAGTTCTACCGGCGTGACAGCGAGATCATTTACCCGCCAGTGGATACGGAGCGCTTTCAGCCGGCCGGCCGGCCGCCGGGCGATTACTTCCTCATCGTCTCCCGTCTGATCCCCTACAAGCGCATAGATCTGGCGGTAGAGGCTTTCACCCGGCTGGGGTTGCCCCTGTGGATCGCCGGTGACGGGCGCGACCGAGCGGCTCTGGAGCGGCGAGCTGGCCCCAACGTGCGCTTCCTGGGCCGGGTCAGTGATGAAGAGAAGATTTCGCTCCTGCAAGGCTGCCGGGCTTTCGTCTTTCCAGGGCTGGAGGATTTTGGCATCGCGCCGCTGGAGGCGATGGCATGTGGCCGTCCGGTGATCGCCTACGCGGGTGGGGGGGCGTTGGATACTGTGATCGAGGGCAAGACCGGCCTGTTCTTTCGCGAGCAGACCGTGGAGGCGCTGGCCAGCGCAGTGCAGGCTTTCGACCCGGCGGATTTCGATCCGGCGGACTGTCGGGCCCAGGCGGAAAGGTTCAGCCGGCCGACCTTTCAACGAGAGATCAGAGCGTTCATTGAACGAGAGCTGTCAACGGCTCGTTCCTGAAGAGGATACACGATGGCGAGGACGTTGGAAGTAACACCAGAAGCCATGGCCGCCTACCGGGCTACGTTGCGTCAGCGTGAAGAACAAGCGCAGCAAGAGCAAGCGCAACGACGCGAACGTGCATGGGAAGTGGCTCGCCGGGCAGCGATGTTGCTCAGGGAGCAGTTTGGCGCGACACAAGTGATTGTCTTCGGGTCGCTGGTGCATGGCCACTGGTTCTCCCCGACGTCGGACGTGGACCTGGCGGCCTGGGGGCTAAAGGATGATGACTATTTTGTGGCCGTAGCCAGATTGCAGGATATTTCACCGGAGTTTGAGGTTGACCTTGTAGCCATGGAACACTGCAAGCCAGGGCTGCGCGAAACGATTCTCAAAGAGGGAGCACCCCTGTGAAGGAAGTTTATCCGACCCTGGCAGGCCGTATCCGCCGAGACTTACAAGACCTGGAGCGAGTGGCAACCGGGAGCTAACGTGGAACTTCGTGCTTACTGGGCCATCATCCGGCGGCGCTGGTGGCTACCTGTCGTGCTCGTCACTCTGACTGCGCTGTGGTGGATGGCCGCCCGCCGGCCGTGGCAGCCGCGTCCTGCTGTTTATACCACATCGCTCAGCTTCAGCGTGGGCGTGCGGCCGGAGCCGCGCTCGGGCGACTACTACACGTACGACCGCTACTACACCTGGCTGGCGGCGGAGTACCTGGCTGATGACTTGAGCGAGGTCGTGCGGCGCAGTGCCTTCGCTACGGCAGTCAGCCAGCGATTGGCCGACCGCGGCATCACCGTGCCGCCAGGCGCCATCCAGGGCAGCACGCAGGCGGGCAAGCTTCACCGCGTGCTCACCCTGTCCATCACCTGGGGCGATGCGGAGCAACTGGCCGCCATTGCCGACGCGGCTGTGGCTGTGCTCAGCCAGGAGGCCGGCTCCTTCCTCCCGCAAACCCTGGCGGATGAGGTGGAGGCTCGCCTCATTGACCGCGGCGCCATCGTCCCGGTCGGCTCTGGGCTGAAGGAACGGCTGGACCTGCCGCTACGTTTATTCCTGGGGCTGGTGATCGGCCTGGCCCTGGTCTTCCTGCTGGATTACCTGGACGACAGCGTGCGCGGCCGGGCGGACCTGGAAGCCCTGGGGATTCCGATCCTGGGTGAGATACCGCGGGGCAAAACAAAACGTAATACGTAATGCGTAATACGTAAGCGTACTGCGTATGGCGTATTCCGTTGGAGGGTGGGGAAAGCATGGATTTACGAGATTATCTGAAGATTCTGCGCAAGCGCGGCTGGATCATCCTGGTCATCGCCATCCTGGCGGCTGTTGGTGCCTTTGGCTTCAGCCGGCTGCAGGTGCCCATCTATCGCGCCAGTGTCAAGCTTAGCGTGGAGCCGGCTCGCTACGACTGGGGGCTCAGCAACACGGTTAAGGACATCCTGCGTAACTACGTGCTGAACCTGCGCACGCATAAGATGGCCAACCGCGTCATCGAGCGCGCCCAACTGGACATGAACTCCTACCAGTTCCTGGAACGGGTGATCGTCTCCTCGGATTCATCTAATTTCAGCGTGCAAATTGACGCGGAGAGCCGCTCGCCGGAGGAGGCCAAACTGATGGCCCAGACGATGGCGCAGGTGTTCATTGAGGACCGTCAGCGCTGGAACCAGGAACAGGACAAGCGTGACCGCATTGACGTCAGGATCGTGGACGACGTGCGCGACGCGCCCCAGGTCCGCCCCAAGCCGCTGTTTAATGCCGTCGCCGCGGGCCTGTTGGGCGTGCTGGTGGGCGGGCTGATCGTATTCTTCCTGGAATGGCTGGAGGCGGACATCTTACGCTCGCCGGAGAGCGTTGAGCGCGTGTTGGGCATCCCGGTTCTGGGGGCCATCCCCGGCCAGCCAGGTGAGGCCGGACGCCGTGGTCGCGTGGTTCGGCGCCGGCGGGAACTGACTCAGCCCACTACGTAGTCAGGCGCAGCGCGACGTATTGCGAATAACGTTGTTGGAGGTGAACGATGGAAACGCCAACTGTCTCAAAACTTGTAACGCATGAACAAAAACTTATCGAAATCATACGCAGGCTGCCTCCTGAGCGCGTATCTGAGGTAGTTGATTTTGCTCAATTCCTGGAGTTCCAGACTACCAAAGAGGACGTACTGGACGAGGATGTGAGCGAGGAAGAAATCTCAGTAGAAAATGCTCGATGGGACGCGCTTCTCGCAACTGATGAATCCCAACGCTTGCTTGAGGAGATGGCTGATCAGACTCTAGCAGAAATTCGGGCAGGGCGTGCAAGACCAATGGTTTTCACTGAAGACGGAGAAATCGTACCGGGATGAACTCGCAAACCGTACCACAGTTTTGGAAGCTGTTTTACGAGTTGCCCCAGGATGTTCGACGCCGAGTCAGCAAGGCCTATCGAATCTGGCGGCAAAACCCCGATGCGTCCGGTCTGCATTTCAAGCGTGTTGGTAAGACACGTCCGGTTTACTCCATCCGTATTGGAGACTACTACCGTGCATTAGGATTACTGGACGGCGACACCATCACTTGGTTTTGGATTGGTAGGCACGATGAATACGAGCGCCTGTTAAAGCATATGTAGCCATAGAACAAAAACGCACCTAACATGCGGATGGAGCCGACGCGAGTTTCGGGTCAGAGGCACAGCGGCTCATCTGCCAGCCGTTAGGCGACCTTTGGGATTACTCGATTCCGCCGGTGAAGGACATGCAGCAAATTGGAGGTGCAAAATGAAACGCTTATTGAATGTTGTAGGAGGCTTGTTGGGCCTGCTAGCGTTAGGAACGCTGGTAGTTACCCTTGCCCTGGCCTTTGGTGGACTACAAAGGAGCGCAGAGCCAACGTCTCAGGCGTTCCAGTCGCCCATTGGAACGCCAACGCCACCGCGTGGTCTGCCCCCTGTTCCCATCTCCAACGACCTAACAGAACCAATCCAACTGACCACGCGGCCGGCGGGGCGCTGGGGGTTGGATGCTGATGGCGACACCGCGGTGTGGCAGGAACGCGATCCTAATGGAACTATCTACATCGTCGCCCATGACCTGCATACCCACACTGAGCGTCGCCTCAGCTCACTGCCTGGCGGCAAGCGTGCACCTCGGGTCTCAGGACGCTACGTGGTGTGGGTTGAAAGCTATCAGGGGGAGGATCGGTATATGCAAGAGATCCACGGCTATGATCTCCTCCGAGAGCAGGAGTTTGTGCTGGGTGAGGGTGATCTTCCTGATATCTCCGGACATCGAGTTATCTGGAATGATCCCTGGACCGATCGTGACTCGCCGCTGGTTCTCTACGACTTGAGCTCTGGGCAGATCCAGCGGTTGATTGGCTTGCGTGGCAAAGGTGCCTATATCTCAGGTGACTGGATTATCTATGCTTCTCATCATCTTGGTACCTATAGCCAGGCGGATCTTTACGCCTACAACCTGGTGACGACTAAGCAAATTGCGCTAGGGAGTGTCTATGACCCACCAAATGCGCTGGCGAACCAATTCATGGCCATTGATGGATCTCTAGTGGTCTGGGAAGACGCGCAAGGCCAAACATACGTTTATGACTTGACGCGCCGTAACTTGTCGCACCTGGAAAACCCAGAAGGGCCAATTGCAGGACATTTCTCGAGGGGCGTTCTCCTTGGATTTCGGCGAGCCTTCAATCTGGTTGATGGTTCCACGTTTCAGACTTTCTTGCCTAGTTCTTCTCATCCAGATCGATGGGGAGAACAAGTGCCTGATTACGTGATCGGTGAAGTTGTTAACGACGGGGAGACCTTGGTCTGGACTGCTTGCGCCGGCACTGAGACCATCCACTGCGAGACAAACGATGTCTTTTTGGCACGTCGTCGGCGCTAACCCGGCCGGGAAGCTGATGTTCATGAGTGGGAGGGTACAGCATGAACCCTTTGTTCCGCCTTCTGCTGGTCGCAATAACCCTATCATTAAGTGTACTCTTCGCAGCGGATAACGTTTCGCCAAATAAGTCCTTGGAAAGTGGCTCCTCCAAGCAGTGGTCTGGCATTCACCTGGGCGTGCGGCCGTGGGCCGATTGGAATGAAGTCCTCTATACGCGCATCGACCCCCAACGGGGTGGTACTTGGCCGGATACGATCGTGTTAATGAGCGATCAGTTCTATAACGTGGTACGAGATCCAGCCACGCATCGCATCACAGGAGTCATAACAGGCCGCCCAACGACAAAGGACTATCTGCAACGCGCCTCACAAGCCGGTGTGCACATTATCATCCGCATTCAGCCGTCGCCGGGCAACTTTGCTCAAAACTCTCTTAATAACCATCATCTCCAGCTCACTGCCATTGATGGAGACTATAGCCGTGGGGATTGCGCAAATTGGGAGGATAACTGCCATCGTAGCCCTGACGATATTAGCGATCACATCGTCGCCATTCATAATTACAACGCAGCCAACGGTATTACCGAATGGGGCTTTGAGCCAGCCAACGAGCCTAATCTGGAATGGTATGACGACCCCGCTCGCGGCATAGATACCACGCCAGACCAATCTAACTCTGTAGCCTGGCAGGAAATGAATGCATACTTTCAAGCCATTTACAACTACGTGAAGAGTGCCAACTCAAGTATCCGGTTGCTCACCCCTGCGATGGCACAGGGCCAATTCGCAGAGGGAGCCGACACGTTACATCCGCCTGCTTGCAGCCCTCAACTCTTGGCAGATAAGCAAAGTACAGGCTACGATGAGATGCGTAGTACATATGAAACCTACCGTGACGCCGTATCCTGGCACAATTATTGGCGTTTAGGATACGAGGGCTTGAACTGGTGTGCCGTAGGCGGGCAGCATGTCTCCTATTATTTTCCACAATGGCTAAAAGCATTGCTCTATCCTGAGGGCACCACGGAGGGCTTCATTACTGAAGCGGACTTACTTTCACCACAGCAGGATCCAGGTCAACCCCTGCAAAGCAAGGACGAGTCAGACGGTTGGCGCGCGTCTAACTCGATCCGCAAGTTTATGTGGTATGAGCTGCGTAGCTACCATATGGCCAGTTGGCTGCTCAACGACCTCACAGGCAATACAGAGTACGGTTGGCATGAAGCCTACCAAGACACCGGACCAGATATACAGTACGAACGCCCGGGGTTCCGTGAATGGTGGTTGGGTTCAGAAATCTGGCACCCACCAGTCTACTTGCCGCTCATCCTACGCGGGTGATCTCTGACGAAACACGATGAAGCTGCCTATCAGTGCGTGCGCCGACCCGCCTAAGCAGCGCGCAATTGCGAACTTGTGTGCCCGCTTCAACGGTCTCATTCAAGCAATGGGATCTCTACGCACCCGGCGGGTGGCTGACGCGGATCGTTGAACCGCCCCACGCTGCAGGTAGCGCGGTTAGGGGTCACATGTGCTCTCATCTTACCACCTCTGGAAGCCGAGCTCAATGCCGGTAATAGAACAGGCAGGTACTATGCCTTTGAACTTAGTCACCATAACCGATCCCCGTTCGCCGGTGGCGGAGGCCTACCGCAGCTTGCGCACCAACCTGGAGTTCTCTAGCCTGGACCGCCCGTTGCGCACATTGCTGCTCACCTCGCCCGGCCCCGACGAAGGGAAGTCCACCACGCTGGCCAATCTGGCTGTGACCACCGCCCAGGCCGGTCGGCGTGTGATCGTCGCCGACTGCGACCTCCGCCGCCCACGCCAGCACGAGATCTTCGGCATCTCTAACGGGGTGGGGTTGACGAGCATGGTGCGTGATGAGAGCGCCCTGGCTCAGCCGCCACTCCAGGAGACCGAGGTCCCCGGGCTGTGGGTGCTGCCCAGCGGCCCACCGCCGCCCAACCCGGCCGAGCTGTTGGCCTCGCAGCGCATGAGCCAGGTCATCGAGCGGCTGGCGCAACAGGCCGACCTGGTGCTGTTCGATGCGCCGCCCATCGTGGCCGTGACGGATGCCGCCGTGCTGGCCAGCAAGGTGGACGGCGTGGTGCTGATTATCAACGCGGGTTCGACCAAACGCCAGTTTGCTCAGCGCGCCCAGGAGCTGCTCCAACGGGTCAACGCGCGCCTGATCGGCGCTGTCCTGAACAACGTGGCGCTGGACAGGGCGTTGCATACCTACTACGCGGAAAAGTAGGGCACTGGGGCAACGAGGCACAAAGGCAACAAGGGATGAGTGACGAGGATAATCGCGTTTCTCGTTGCTTCTGGCCTGTCGGTCGGGACAGGCTCGTTACTTCTTGCCTCGTTACTCGTTGTCTGATCGTGAGGAGAGTACATGAAAGGGTTGATCCTGAGTGGAGGTAAAGGGTCTCGCCTGTACCCCATCACCTACACCAACGCCAAACAACTGGTGCCTGTGGCCAACAAGCCGGTGCTGTTCCGGGCGATTGAGGCCATTCGCGACGCCGGCATCACCGACATCGGCGTGGTGATCGGCGATACCGGGCCGCAAATCCGCGAGGCCGTGGGCGATGGCTCACGCTGGGGTGTCCACATCACCTATATCCAGCAAGAGGCGCCCCTGGGATTGGCCCACGCGGTCAAGATCAGCCGGCCCTTCCTGGGCAATGAGCGGTTCGTCATGTTCCTCGGCGACAACGTGATCGAGGGGGGCATCAGCTCACTCATTCGCCAGTTCGCCACCAGTGACTGGAACTGTCAAATCGTCCTGACTGAGGTGCCTGAGCCACAGCATTACGGCGTGGCCGAGCTGGACGGGGATGGCCGCATCATTCGCCTGGAGGAGAAGCCGAAAGTGCCGCGCTCGAACCTGGCGCTGGTCGGTATCTACATGTTCGATCATCGGGTGTTTGAGGCCGTAGAGGCTATCCGACCATCGTGGCGGGGTGAACTGGAGATCACGGACGCCATCCAGTGGCTGATTGATGCGGGCTATCGGGTGTACCCGTACATCCACCGCGGCTGGTGGATTGATACAGGTAAACCGATTGACATGCTGGAAGCCAATAACCGGGTTTTGGAAGAGCTGGAGCCGCGTGTGGACGGATTCGTCTCGCCTGATTCCCATGTGAACGGGCGCGTGACGATTGAGAAAGGCGCCCAGATCATCAACAGCGTGATCCGCGGCCCGGCCATCATCGGCGAAGAGACGCGCGTGGTCAACGCCTATATCGGCCCGTATACTTCGATCTATCACCACTGCCTGATCGAGAATTGCGAGATCGAGCATTGTATCGTGCTGGAGAACAGCCGGATCGTTGACGTCCCCCACCGCATCGAGGACAGCCTGATCGGCCGCAACGTGGAGATCACCCGCTCGCCGATCAAGCCGCGTGCGTACAAGATGACGCTGGGCGATAACAGCCGGGTGGGGTTGCTGTAGGCGCACATGTTTCGCTCATTTCCTGCGTTGAGGCAGGCACTCAGCCGGATGGAGCAGATCGAGCCTGTAGAATCGGCCGCCGCCGCGTTTGAGGGGGCCGATCTTGTTCCTGCCTACGCTGTGCCTGGGGATGGCTGCGTGGAGGAGGAGGCCAAAGCTTTGGCCGCGGCGGTGGCCATCCTCGCCGAGCGTACCGTACGCCTGGAAATGGTCTACGAGCAGTGGCAGCCCTTTGAACCTGGCCCCTATTTCGACCTGTGCCCCTCGCACGTTGCGCTCATATGTGACCTGGAGGAACGCGGCAGCCTGGTGCACGTCCGCCTTTACGCCGATCTGCTCTCCCCTTCCTTCCGCGCGGCCGAGCGCTTCTGTGTGGAGCAATTCCTGCCCATCGTGCGCGCCAGCCAGGCAGACGTGCCTCTTCGGCGCGCCACCTGGGCGCACGAGCTGCATGAGCGGGCCTGGCCGATCCTGCAAGAGCGGCTCATCCGGGCGGAACAGGTCATTGACCAGGCGGTGGATTCCCTCACCCAGGCCGGCCACGTCAGCTTCATGGTAGCCTGGGGAGCGGCCGAGGAGCGTCGGCGCACAAGCCCGCGCGGCCGCGCTCCCACTCTCACGCTAGATTTCACGTTCCCTTTACCCCTCAGCCGGCGCCATCACCGCCGAGAGGTCTTGCGACGTCGCCTACAACTTCGCCGGGCAGCCGGACGTCCTCTGCTCAGACGCAGCGGGCCGGAACGTCCCCGGCGCACTGATTCTGGAGAATAGATCATGCGCAATTATCTGATCACCGGCGGGGCCGGGTTCATCGGCTCCAACTTCGTCCACTACCTGCTTGACCGCTACTCAGACATCCGGGTGGTGGTGTTCGACAAGTTGACTTACGCAGGGAACCTGGACAACCTGCTGGACGTCCAGGACGACCCCCGCTATCACTTCATCCGCGGCGACATCCGCGACAAGGAGGCGGTGGCACAGGCCATCCAGGCGCACAAGATTGACACCATCGTAAATTTCGCTGCAGAGAGTCATGTTGACCGTTCGATTATGGACCCTGATGCGTTCATCCGGACGGATGTGTATGGGACCTATGTTTTGCTGGAAGCGGCGAAGAAACATGAGATTAAACGGTTTCATCAGGTTAGTAGTGTAACAGAGGATACCCCATTGCTGGTACGGGACGAGCGAACACACGAGATCAGCCTACGCCCAATCGCTGACCTGGCAAATATTCCTCTTGACCAGTTCTCTGTGCTGACGTTAACTTCCGACTTTCAGGTAGCGTTCCGGCGGATGGGACACCTTATCAGCCACCCGGCGGATGAGATTTACGAGATTACCTACAATGGTGGCGGTCGAATACGGGCGACAGCTTCTCACTCCGTCTTCGTCTTTGAAGATGGTCAAATCGTTGCCAAGCGGTCTGACCAGTTAAAAAACGGTGACCTGATGGTGACTTTCCTGGGTGATATTGGCAAAATGGAGAAGTCACCTCACGTCTTCGATCTACGGGCCCTGTTTGCCGACTATGATACTGAGTGGATGGACGACAGCCTGGCGCGTCGTTGGACAACATTGCAAGCCCTGGCCGAAGGCCGCAAGCCGGCGGAAGTGGCCCAGGAAGTTGGCACGCCGACGTTTTATCGGCTGGTGCAGGAGTTAATAGATGGTGGCTACCTGCAGCCGGTCAATGGTGTGTACCAGGGAACGGCTCGTAGTGCACTGAATGCCTATCGTGTTTTAAGTGATCTTCGCTGGGACCTGATCCGGCGTCAGCTTCATATTCCTGCCGAAACCCTCACGGTGAGTCCGCTTTTGATGGAAGTATTCGGTCTTTACCTGGCCGAGGGCCACGCTTCTCACACGCCACGCGAATTGAAGGGTAAAAACAGGAGTGTAACCTTCACCATCAATCGCACTGAGACTGAGGCACTAGAGAAACTCGTTACCTGCGCTCGAGAAATCTTTGGCATAGAGCCCTACATTCGCGAGCACGACTCTACGTACCAGGTGCGCTACAGCTCATATTGGGTTCATGCACTCTTTAGACAGTTTGGTGCTACGGCCGAGACCAAGCGATTACCTGCTTGGATCTGGAGCCAGCCCAAAGTGTATATCGAGGCATTCCTGCGGGGTTATGAAGGAGACGCCCGAATCCAGCAGGATGGTCAATGCCACTTTACGACCATCAACCGTGCACTGGCTGAAAGCTTAGTGTGGTTAGCCAGGCTTAACGACATCAACTGTCGGATCAATCAGCGGGTAACGCAACAAATCGCTGGTCAGAAGCCGCCGAACGTCACAGTGACTCGTGAGCGAGTCTGTTGGGACATTACTGTATCGGCCGAGCAGTACCATACGATTCAACGGTCCCGTTGGCGCGCTCCGATGGCACGATGTTTGCCAACACAGCACCTGGTCCAGGCTCTTGGCTGCCGTCATCGGCGTAGCATCAGCCTCGGTTATAAACAATTAGTGAGTAAAAGGCAGGCACAGATATTCCTGGATTCCCTTGAGCAAGTGCCAGCCAACATTAGGACTCTAGTCAATTCTGACATTGGAGTGGCGAAAATCAAGTCTATCCGCCGTATCAAGGGCGACTTCACGGTATATGATGTGTCCGTGCCAGGATCCGAACGATTCTTTGGAGGGAATGTGCCCTGCTTACTGCATAATACCGATGAGGTCTACGGCCAAGTGCTGGCAGGCTCCTCGAAGGAGACGGATCCACTCGTTCCGCGCAGCCCCTATGCCGCCAGCAAGGCCAGCGCCGACCTGATGGTGCTCGCCTACTACATCACCTACGGGCTGCCGGTGACCATCACGCGTGGAGCAAACAACATAGGCCCATTTCAGCACCCGGAGAAAGTCGTCCCCCTGTTCGTCACCAATGCTATAGACGACCTGCCCCTGCCCGTCTACGGCGATGGCCGGCAGTTGCGCGACTACCAGTATGTCCTGGATCACTGCGAGGCTATTGACATCGTGCTGCAGCGGGGTCGGATCGGCGAGATCTACAATGTGGGCACCGGCCAGGAGATGGAGAACCTGAGGATGGTGGAGATCCTGCTGGACGAGCTGGGGAAGCCGCGCACTCTGATCCGGCATGTGGAAGACCGGCCAGGGCACGATCGGCGTTATTCGCTGAACGTGGACAAGCTGAAGGCGCTGGGCTGGCAACCTCGCCACACCCACGAGGAGGCCATCCGCAAGACGGTGCGCTGGTACGTGGAGAACGAGTGGTGGTGGCGCAAGATCAAGAGCGGGGAGTTCAGGGAGTATTACCAGCGGCAATACGGCCAACGCTTAGCAAACAGCACGTTATTCTGAGCGAGTCTGCAAGCAAAGAATCTCCCACTGAGCCGGCGAGTTCGCCTCTCAAAGCACGACCCCTGGGCCTGTAAATACTCCCAGACGGCGTGACTTATCCGCCGCCTTAAGGAATTCTTCATGACCGTGCCCTCTGGGTATCTCTACGACGTCTTCATCAGCCACAGCCAGGCCGACCGGGAATGGGTGGATGAGTGGCTGCTACCCCGCCTGGAACAGGCCGGGCTGCGGGTCGCCGTTGACTACCACGATTTTGTCGTCGGCATGCCTAGGATCGAGAACATCGAGCGAGCGGTGAAGCACAGCCGCCGTACGATCGTGGTGTTGACCCCGGACTGGCTCACCAGCGAGTGGAACGTCTTCGAGGCCCTGCTGCTGCGCACCCTGGACCCGGCGGCGCGCCGCCGCCGAC
>DAOUAJ010000403.1:0-3614 GCA_034433615.1 Anaerolineae bacterium
CCGTCGACGCCTGCAACACAAGTGCCGCCTGGTCGCGCCCGACGGTTAAGGTCCATTGACGGTTCACGAGGAGGGGTGTATAATCTGCGCACACATGCCATTATGGAACGAGCGTTAATCTGAAAGGCGCGTTCCTATCGCCGGAGTTCATCGGCTGGCAGAATTACGTTGAGCTATTCACCCGGGACGAGCTGTTCTGGCAGTCACTGAAGGTCACGTTCAGCTACGCAGCCATGAGCCTCCCTTTGGGCTTGGTGCTCAGCTTGCTGGCCGCCATGTTGCTCAATCAGAAGGTGCGGGGCATCCCCTTCTTCCGGACTTGCTTCTACATGCCCATGATCGTGCCCGCCGTCGCTTCGGCAGTGCTCTGGGGCTGGCTGCTGAACCCCGACTTCGGCCTGGTCAACGCTGTCCTCAAGAGCTTAGGGCTGCCCACCAGCCGATGGCTGGCAGAACCCAACTCTGCCCTCTTCTCACTGGTGATCATGAGCCTATGGGGCATCGGGGGCAGCATGGTCATCTACCTGGCCGGATTGCAATCCATCCCTGAAGAATTCTATGAAGCGGCTAAGATTGACGGGGGCAACACCTGGCACCTCTTTCGGTTCATCACAATCCCCTTGCTCACACCAACGATCTTCTTCAATCTGGTCATGGGCCTCATCGGCACATTCCAGTATTTCACGCAAGCGTTTATCTTGACAAAGGGCGGTCCCGTCTACGCTACTTACTTCTATAACCTGAACCTGTATGACAAGGCCTTCAAGTGGCTAAAGATGGGGTACGCTTCAGCTATGGCTTGGGTCTTGTTCGTGATTGTTTTGCTTTTTACGCTTCTGATCTTCCGAAGCTCCAGCCTGTGGGTCTATTACGAGGCGGAGGTGCGACGATGAGGGACCTCACCTCGCGAGCCGAGCCCCAAAGCGTCCGGCCCATCCACCCTTACGGGTACAAGTCGCTCCCCCGACCCTTGCCGAGCGGCTGGCTGGCCCAGGCGCATCGCAGGCCTCTCGAGGCCGTACGGCAACTGTTGGCCTATGCACTCCTAATCCTCGGCTCCTTTGTATTTATCCTGCCCTTGCTGTGGATGGTCACTACCTCGTTAAAGCGACGAGAGGAGGTCTACACTTTCCCTCCCACTTTCTTCCCCCACACCTTTCGCTGGCAGAATTACCCTGACGCGTGGAACTATCCGCACATGAACTTCCCCCGCTGGACTTTCAACACCCTCTTTATCACTGTCGCCGTCCTGATCGGGGTGCTGCTGACCTCGTCTCTTTGCGCTTACGGCTTTGCGCGCATCCGCTTCCCGGGGCGCGACATCTGGTTTCTGGCGGTGCTGGCCTCCATCATGTTGCCACCCCAGGTGACTTTGATCCCCATCTACATCCTCTTCCACAAACTGGGCTGGTTGGACACCTTTAAGCCGCTCATCATCCCGGCCTGGTTTGGAGGGGGGGCCTTCAATATCTTTCTCCTGCGACAGTTCTTCTTACAGATACCGTCTGAGTTGGAGGATGCGGCACTGATTGACGGGTGTAACCGCTTCGGCATCTGGCGCATCATTTTTCTGCCCCTCTCCAAGCCGGCTGTCGCTACCGTCGCCGTCTTCACCTTTCAAGCGCAATGGAATGATTTCTATTGGCCGGTGATCTATCTCTCCAGCCCAGAACGGTTCACCCTGGCCCTCGGCATCAACCTCTTCCGTGGGCAGTTTGTGACCTACGTTGAATTAATGATGGCTATGGCCTTCCTGATGGTCATTCCCATGATCGTCGTCTTCTTTCTCGCTCAACGTTATTTCATTCAAGGCATTATCCTGAGCGGCCTCAAGGGCTGATCAAATGCTGCGCGAAGGTATCCGCTTATAGGAGTTCAGAAACCCGCTTTTTGCCTGTCCTGTGGCCAGGTACAGGGGCCACCCTGGCCTGACCGCCAGGACAGGCCAGACCGGCTTTGCTCCCAAGTGGACGATTACGTCCGAAGAAGCACTATAACACCGCTGGGCCAGGTCCCATCGGTGAGAGGGAAGGGCATGGGATGACATACCGAGGAAACCTGGATCTGGATCGCTTGGCTTCCATGGCATGGGATGGGCTTCTGGACATAGAATATCGGCCCCTGTGTCGCCGCTCCGCAGAGATATTCGGCTATTGTCAGCTCGGCGACGACGAGGCGATGGCTGGCATGGCAGCCGACGGTGCCAACCACGGCACCGTGGGATTTGTGTACATTCCCCCGGAAACCCCTGAGGTGTTCGCCGACGGTGTGGCAGGGCTGTGGGAGCGACAACGCTCTAGCCTACAGGAGCTGGCCGATCGGCTTTCCCGCCACAGGTTCACCTTCAACGTGCTGGTGGGTTGCTGGAACAATGGCCTCTTTCCCTACTATCCCGACTGGTACCGCCAGCGGCACCCAGACCTCGCCATGCTCGACCAGGAAGGCCGCCCGATTATGGCCACCATGTTCCCGCCCCCTGAGGAAGTCCGAGTTCAGTCTGCAGCTTTCCCTGCTCGACCCGCGCAGCCCTGGGATTCGCTCGAAGCGCCAGCAGTGAATGAAGAGGTACAGGCCTACATCCGCCTGGTGGTCGAACATTTGCGGGATGTGGAAGCTTTGCGCTACTGGTCAAATGGCGGCGAGATGCTGTACCCCACCTACGTGTTTCCCGGCAGGTGGGCTGACTATGGCTCCCTGGCAATCACGCACTTTCGAGCATGGCTGGCTGAAGTTTATAGCCATATTGAGAGGCTGAACGCGGCCTGGGGTACTGACTACGAGGCCTTTGCCGAAGTGGAGCCACCGCGAGCAGTTGGAATCAACCAACCTAGCCTGGACTGGCATCGTTTCCGCCTGCAGGCGCTCACCGAGCACTATCAGTGGAACCATGCGACCGTACGCGAGATAGATCGTACACGCCCCTATCTGGGCGTGATGCACGGAGACCCTTTCCACGACCTCTGCTACGCGGAGTTAGGGGAGTCACTGGCCGGCCTGGCATCCGTTACTGACGGTTTCACCACCAGTCAGATCCTGGTGCCAGACCACAAGTTGATTTATAACGTTCAGTATCTGCAATCTTTGTCCGCGTTTAGGAAGCCCCTGGCCTGCGAGATGCTGGCGTGCGCCAGTCATCCGCCGGAGTATTTTGGCCAACCGTTGTCCCCTGGGGCAGTTCGGGTCAATGGCTCCTTCACGCCTGAGATGGCGCGCCGGGCGATTTATGAGTGTCTGGGCTATGGCGCATGGCACATTGGGCTCGTCGCCTATACCGGGAGCCTGCCCGATGGCGACTGGCAGATCAAGGATCGCCCGGCACAGGCTGAGGTCAGACGCATCTTCCATGAGCTCCGGGCGCTTGCGCCAGCGCTGGAAGGGATGGCAGCCTGGGCGCCGAAGCTGGCTCTCTACATTCCCGAGCCTGCCTGGTTGCTTCTGGGCTGGCAGCCGGACTGGGCTCGCTTCCAGGCCGCAGCGCTGCGCGCCCATGTCCCTCACACCCTCATCTACGATCAGACGCTCCCCGAGCCGGGTCGCCCCCGGCGCGTGGAAGTGGTCGTCGTCGCCTATGCCACGCTGGTGGACCCCGAAGCATTGGGGCGTCTGGAAAAGTT
>DAOUAJ010000404.1:0-8474 GCA_034433615.1 Anaerolineae bacterium
CGCCACTTTCTCCAGGCCATCCTGCGCAACCCCTTCGTCTTGCGCAACCTGGGCATTCTCTCGCTGCTGATCGAATCGGTGGTCGGCGCTGCGGCCATGACCCGCTATCGTGCCTGGCGTCACCGCTCGTTCGGCTAGACGTTCCAACGTTCCAGGAAGCGGCAGGGAATTACCGGCTTGACCACCAAAACGGGATGACATAGAATGGTCGTGCGAGACACATAACGAACCATGCGGAAGGACAAGGCTATGCAAGATCTGCTCCAACGGATTACCTTTGACAGGGATGTGCTCTGTGGGAAGCCGGTGATTCGGGGCTTACGTATCTCGGTCGAAATGGTCCTGGAACTCCTGGCCAAAGGCGCCGGCTGGGAGGAGATTCTGGAAGACTATCCTGAGCTTGAGCCCGACGATCTGCGCGCGGCGCTGCTGTATGCGCATCATCTGGTGGCCGGTGAAAGTGTCCTGGATCGCGTGCCGGCATGAAATTCCTGGTAGACGTCAACGCCAGCGGGGCTGTCGCGCGCTGGCTGGTGGAGATGGGACACGATGTAGCCCAGGTGACCGAGAAAGACCCCAGAATGCGAGACGAAGCGATTCTGAGCTGGGCCATCCAGGAAGAGCGCATTATCATCACAACCGATCAGGATTTTGAAGAGATGATCTGGCGCGCAGGGAAGGCCCATTGTGGCGTTTTGCGGCTGGAAAACGTACCCCGTGCGGAAAGAAGGGCCCTCCTGGAAGATGTGCTGGCTTACCACAGCCAGGAGCTGGAATCTGGCGCCATCGTCATCGCCCAAAGCAGGAAAGTTCGCATCCGCAAACCGCCCGAATGAAACGTCCGAAGGTTGGAACGTTTAGCAGTTCCTCGAGTATTTGCGTCGCGCCAAGGCTGCGGCCGGCGAGCTGCGGGACCAAACGGGCCCAACGTTCTAACGTTCTAACGAAAATATCATGCGCTGCCCAACATTGACTGAACTCCCGCCCCCGCCGGCCGGTCGCACCGGCTGGCCGTGGACGGCGGAGAGCCCGCAATTGCCGGACACGATGCCCGATGGCCGGCCCTGGCCGCGGGTGAGCATCGTCACGCCGTCGTACAACCAGGCGCAGTTCATCGAAGAGACCATCCGCTCGGTGCTGCTGCAGGGCTATCCCGATTTGGAGTACATCATCATAGACGGCGGCAGCACCGACGGCAGCGTGGAGATCATCCGCAAGTACGAGCCGTGGCTGGCCTATTGGGTGAGCGAGAGGGATCATGGACAAAGCCATGCTATTCATGCAGGTATCAAACTCTCTACGGGCGATTTTTGTACGTGGCTGAACAGCGACGACTTGTTTTATCCTCGTGCCCTTGGGCAGGCTGCTCAAGTCTTGGTAGATGATCCGAATTCGGGATTCATATATCGGGACTGTGCTTACATTTCAGGCAATGGAGACAAATGCGGGTACTGGTGTACGTTCCCTTCGTCAGTGTCTAGCATCCTATTGAATGCCAATACGATTCCGCAGCCTACCGTCTTGATGCGTCGCTCGGCTTATGATGCAGTAGGAGGTATAAACAAGAGGTTAAGCTATGTCATGGATTTTGATTTGTGGCTTAAGATCGCCGCTGTCTTTCCCACTCATTACTTGCCAGGGGAAGCGGCTGCATTTCGTCTACATGATCAAAGCAAGTCTGTTGAACAGAGTGTACGGTTTTGGCCGGAGGCCATTTTGGCAGTAAGTGAAAACCGCTACCTTATCGAGGGTCTCGATCCCGAAGTATACAACGAGGGTCTTAGGCGTTTATATGTTAGAGCCGCAATGGATTTTTATCATTACGGTGACCTGAACAGCTTCCGAGAATACTTTGAAAGATCAAGCATCAATGGTCTTGTCCCTTGGGGAAGTCGAGAGGCTTTGGCGGAAGAACTTGTGGCTCGTATTATTCGACCCTTGCATCTTTCCATCGAAACTGAAGCGATCCCTGCTAGACTTTGGAAGTTAATATCAAATCTTAAGCAATTTGACAAACAGTTAGCAGGGCAAGTAGCAGTAGTGGCTTCGTTCTGGTCCAAACAGCATCATCTAGATTATCATACAATTCGCTTTGGGGTTACATCTGTTGTATGTAACATAAGAAACCTATCGAACTTGGGATTGGCAAAGCTCGTGTTTGCCTCTATGGCCAATAGAGCCTGGATGAAGCCTTAAGTACAAATTGATGCGCATCCTAATGGTGGTAGAATTGCTGGCCGACATCGGCGGCCTGGAAGAAGCGGTCGTGGCCTTGAGCGAGGCGCTTTCTAGAGCCGGCCATGCGGTCAATCTCTTTTCCTGCCGCCCGGTTTCAGGGACCAACGAATACCGCGGTCGGCTGGAACGCGCTGGTGTTTCGGTGTTTGCCGGTCCTGGATGGCTATACCGCTTGGCCAGGGTCCCCTGGCGCACCCGCGATCGGTTGATCACGCTCTCAATTGACCTATTGGCGCCTTTATTGCTACCGATTGCGCTCGTATACAGTCTGAGGCGACATCGCTCCTGGCGACAAAGCTATGCAGGCGCCCGTGGCCGCGTTCGGCACTGGTTGGGCGATCGGCTCATGTGGGATGCGGTCGCGTACCGTCCGTTGGCCCGCATTCTGCGCCAATTTCGGCCCGATATAGTACACGTCCATGGCTGGGGCCTGGGTGTTGATCCGCCATTTGCCATTGATTGGGCCTTATCTCATGGATTGTCGGTAGTTTACACAGAACATGGCGTGTCGTCGAGCAACCCAGGCTGGGAACGACTGCCTGCAGGCGCCGAGCGGGCCCATGTCGCTATTGGCCCATCCATGGGCGCCGTCAATGCCATGGCGCAATATGGGGTATCAAGGCAACGCCTGGCACATATTCCTTACATCACTTTACCTCCCATAATGGAGGAACCTATTGCTTCTCCATCGGCGATGACGCAAGCAAAAAACATTGTCTGTGTGGCGCGTCTGGCGCCCCAGAAAGGGCATCGATACTTACTGGCTGCCATGAAAGACGTGATACGCGTGCACCCTGATGCTCATCTGTATCTGGTCGGTGATGGTTCAGCGCGCCGTGATCTGGAGCGCCTGTGTCGAGACCTGGAGATTACGACTTGCGTTACTTTCGTTGGCGCCATCCCGCGCTCACAGATAGGACCGTGGTACGCTCGCGCCATGATGGTGGTATTGCCGTCCCTATCGGAAGGCTTACCCAACACCTTGTTGGAGGCTATGGCGTGCGCTCGCCCGATCGTGACCACCGACATCGAGGGAACACGCGAGCTGGTTAAGCAGGGGTATAACGGCATTTTGGTTCCGCCAAAGGATCACGCGGCGCTAGCCGAAGCGATCTGCAATTTACTGGCCAATCCCGATCTATGCCGCCAAATGGGCGAGAGAGGACGCAATGAGTTCCTTAGTGGCCCTTTTCACGCCCCCGCTGTACTTGCCAGGACGATCGAGGCTTATAACCAGGCAATTGCGGCAGCGGCTAACTTATCCCGGACGACCGCTTGACGCAAAGGGGTGATTAACGTGCAAACACGTAGCTACCCACTTGTTTTCTTGATAACCTTCCACTTGCTGCGGAGGTTTTTTGTAATTGCAACCGTCGTTTGTCTTTCCCTCTGCATGATCAACCCATCGCAGGCGGCGGTGCCTCTGCAGCCGCAAAACCCCTGGTCCCCGTTGGAGCAGGTTTATGCAGGCGAAAATCTCAATACACCGATTTTGATTGCCGATGCTAACGGCGCCTTGCACGCCTTGTGGTGGGGACGTGCAGCCGGACAAACGGAGGGCGAAACCGTCATCATGTATGCGCGTTGGCAGGAAAACAGGTGGACGATGCCAACGGATATTATAGCAGGTGTTCGTGGCGGCGGTGCAGCCTTCCCGGCCGCAATAGTGGACGAGCGCGGTATCCTGCACGTGATCTGGGCAGGCCCACAATTATATTACAGCACAGCGCCAGCATGGGCCGCCGAAAATCCTCGCAACTGGTCAGTCCCTATCGAAATCGGTGAGGGAAAGCAAGTCATCTCATGGTCGGACCTGGTGCTTGACGCCAAGGGTACATTGCACGCGCTTTTCGCCGAAAAAGGCGGAACAGTGCACCACGTGTCTTCTGATGACGGGGGCAAGACTTGGTCAAGCCCCACGCCAACGTCAGCGCCTCCACCAGCAACAGGTGACGGATATGTGCGCGCTGACCTGGAGGCAGATGGCGTCACCCTGCACGCGGTGTGGCAGCGCTATCCGCTTCCGGATGGCTATCCGCCGCTGGGTGTATTCTACGCCCGGTCTGTTGATGGCGGCGCAACGTGGACTTCCGAGGTAGAGTTGGCAGGACCTGATTACGGTGAACCCGAGATAGTCATCAACGAAGGCGTGGTTCACGTCGTGTACAATGGGCGGGCAGGGATCGGCGGCCGATACCATCGCATGTCGTCTGACGGCGGCCAAAGTTGGTCCGGCCGTCTCGATATCATTCCCCCCGGGGGCGGCGGTGGCTTGACCGGACACCCCTGGTTGGATTACGACAGCGCGAACACCCTTTACTTCATAGCAGGCGAAGGCGCTCTCATTGCCGAGTGGAACGGACAAAGCTGGTCCGGGGTACAAGACTTGCGCACTCTGGCAATGACTTCACTCGAATACGTCGAGCAACCGGCGCTCGCCGTACTGCAGGGGAACCAGTTACATGTGATATTCTGGGACGGTCGCAAACGTCTCTGGCATACATGGCGAACAACCTCTGCGGTTCATGTTCCTCCGACACCGTATGCTGCTGTACTCGTGTCGCCCACCAGAGAAAGTACGGCCAACAAGCCTTCACCAATGCCACCTGAGCCAACCAGATTGCCGACAGAACAGGCGCTACCTTCCACGCCAATGCCGAACCCTAACGCTGGTATCAATGCCTTGGTGATCGCAACTGTGCCCACCCTGGCGTTCGTAGCAGCCGTCTTTGCGCTTTCACTGTCGCAAAAACATCGCCGATAGTACATTCAAGAGCCAACATGCCTTTGGTCAGCGTCGTTATCCCGACCTATAATAGGGGTGACTTCCTTCGCGAAGCTATGATGAGCGTGCTTGATCAGACCATGTCCGATCTGGAGCTGATCGTAGTTGACGATGGTTCCACTGATAATACGCCAGAAGTTGTGGCCAGTATATTAGATCGGCGTATTCGCTATGTTTGCCAACCTAATAGCGGTCGCTCGGCGGCCAGAAATCATGGCACAAAACTGGCGCAGGGGCAATATCTTGGGTTTCTTGACTCAGACGACCGCTATCTTCCTACGGCGCTTGAGAGTCACCTTGCGCAACTCATGCATCAGCCTCAAGTAGGCATCACCCTCGGCGGCTATGAATACATTGATCAGCACGGACAGACGCTAGGCACGCGGCAACCTTGGGAGGAAAATGACGACTTGAGCCTAAGGGGCTGGCTCTTTAACTGCTATGCGACACCTGGTTCCGTGCTGCTGCGGCGCGAGTGGTTCGAGCAAATCGGAGGGTTCGATCCCGTGCTTTTAATTTCAATGGCAGAAGATTGGGATCTGTTTCTAAGACTTGCACAAGCTGGCTGTCCTATGTGCTGGGTCCGGCGAGTGGTGTATCAGTATCGTCAACATCCCGGCAATTCGGTAAATGCTATAGCTAGACATCGCGATGGTGCGCTCTATGCCTTGGACAAATTGTTTAATTGGCCATATCTCACATCAGAAATTACCGCCTTGGAACGGCAGGCGAAGGCGTGGATATATGTCGTTTACGGTAAGAGGGGCTGGCTGGCAGGAGATGTATCGTTTGCGACCGCCGCTCTGCGTGAGGCAATTCATCTCGATCCAACCCTGATCGCTGAGCGCAAATTATCCGTTCTTACATTCTTATTAGCTCAGCCGAATGATGGCACTGGCCCAAAAACTGCTGGAATCTTAAAATGCCTTCCCCCTGAATTCGCTGTGACCAGGCGCGACATACGCTACGCGCGAGCGACGTACGAGATGATCTCGTTTCGCAAGACAGCCGAAGAAGGAAACATCGGCGAGGCGTTCAAACATATGGGATTGGCGATTTGGTTGCACCCCCAATGGATATTGAAACGCAGTATACTATTGTGCGTCATGAAACAGATTTTGGTCCGACTAAGCGGCGATAAGCCATGAAACTGGTCAGCATTGTCCTGACAACTCTCAACGGCGCACGCTATATTCGCCAATCCATTGATAGCTGTTTGCAGCAGACCTATCCGCGCATTGAGCTCATTATCGTTGACGGCGGATCTACTGACGGGACGCTCGAAATTGTGCAGAGCTATCGGGACTCCAGGCTCACCTTGGTGCATCAACCGGCCAATACAGGGCGCTTGCCCGGTGCCATTAACTTAGGATTGCGTTATGCCCGCGGAGAATACCTTACCTGGACGCAAGATGACTGCTACTATGAACGAGATGCTATCGCTATTCTGGCCGAGCATCTAGATACGCATCCGCAGACCGGTCTCGTCTACTCGGCATATTGGGAAGTCAATGAGGTCAATGGAACATCTCGTTTAATAGATGACGCTTACCCAGAACAACTGGTTGATAAAGATGTAATCCGCTACTGCTTTCTGTTGAGACGCCGCGTGAGGGAGATAGTTGGTGAGCATCACCTCGACATGTATCCAATTCAAGATGACGAGTATTGGCTTAGAATTGCGGCGAAGTTTCCAATTGACTACATTCGCGTTCCGCTTTACTATTACAGAGTCCATCCGCATTCATTAACGGGCAGATATGGCTGGACCTCATTGGCACGCAAGGCGCTGGCCCTAAGACTTACGATGGGCATCCTGACGCCCACTTCTTATCGCAAAAAACGGTCGGAAGTTGATATTGCCGATGCATTTGAGAGTTATGCCAGACATTCCTGGAAGGCTGTGATTCCCCTGGTTATCTCGGGTATTATGTATCAACCTGCCTGGCTACGCAATCGAGGTGTCCAATCCATCTTTTTGCGTTCAATAGGTAATATTCTCAGAGATGGCTTCGCCCGTTTGCTCCACCGCTGATTCCTTGGTAAGCGTTATCATTCCTGTGTTCAATCAGGCCCGATTTGTGGCCTGCGCCATCAACGCCGTGTTGTCACAGACATGGAAGTATCTTGAATTGATCGTCGTGGACGACGGATCAATTGACGACAGCTCTAAAATCATAGCAAGTTTTCCCGATCCTCGTATCCATTATGTCTACCAACGCAACCAAGGTCTCTCTGCTGCCCGCAACACAGGCATCCGTTTGGCCCAGGGCGAATATCTCGCTTTCCTGGACGCTGACGACGAATGGGAGCCGAGCTTTCTGGATATATGTGTGCGAACCCTTGCCAATCAAGAAACACTGGACGCAGTGATAACACTAGTTCGCTTCATTGATGAAACTGGCGCTATCCTGCCCCAATCTGCAGGCCAAATGGTCAGTTCATCAGAGCTGCGCTCTCGCTTGCTTGAGGGAGGTTTTTTCCCGCCTAATGCGCTTCTTGTCAGAACCAAGGCCGTTCATGCTGCCGGCTTGTTTGACGAAAGTCTGACCAGCGTAGAAGACTGGGACCTCTGGCTACGCATTACGGCTAACGGCGGCGCCATGCTTACCATTCCCCAGTCCCTGGCCCGCTATCGCGTCTATCCCGGCAGTATGTCTACCAACGCCGGCCGCATGCACGCCAACCGCATGGCCGTACTGACCAAGCACTTCGGCCCACCTGAGGGCGACCCAACCCTATGGCCTGCCGAAAAGCGCACCGGCTTCGCCTTTGCCCATCGGGCGGCAGCGCTGGGCTACATCGCCCAGCACGACCCAGACGAGGGCTGGCGCCATCTGCATCAAGCCGTGATGATTGAGCCGTCCCTCCTGCAGCGCCTGGATACCTTCTATGAGCTAGCTCTGGGGGACCAGCCGCGCGGCTACCGGGGGCTGGCGCATCTGCTGGACATCGAGCGCAACGGCCGGGAGATGCTCGGGCGCCTGGATGCGCTCTTTGCCGAGGTCGGCGAGCCGGTGCGGGCCTATCGCAGCGCGGCCTATGGCAACGCCTACCTGGCCCTGGCCATGCTCAGCGACCAGGCCGGAGAGTGGCGGGACGCGCGCGCATACTTCTATCAGGCTGTGCGCCGCCATCCTGCCTTGTTGCGGGACCCGGCAGTCCTTCGCCGGTTCTTGAAACTCCACGCCGGCCGACGCACTGTTGGCTGGCTGCGTCGGCTGCGAGCCCGCTCGAACGCTCCGGCCGAGGTATCTGCAGGCTAAGCTATGCGCATTCTGTTTGTCTCTAACTTGTATCCGCCAAACGACTTAGGCGGCTGGGAACAGAACTGCCAGGAGATTGCCGAGGGGTTGCAAAAACGAGGGCACGCGTGTCATGTGCTCACCAGCCGGCATGGTGTGAATAACCACACTCCAGCGGAAGCCGATGTTACCCGTGCATTGTATTT
>DAOUAJ010000405.1:0-8647 GCA_034433615.1 Anaerolineae bacterium
GCTGGCGATGCCACTGTACGCGGCCGGCGCGTGGGCGGAGGAGCAGGGGAGCAAGGGAGCGGAGGAGCAGAGGAGCAGGGGAGAGGGGGAGAGGGGGAGACACGGAGACACGGAGACACGGGGAGGGGGAGATGCGGAAACGCGGGGACGCGGGGAGGGAGGATGGGGAGGCGAGGCGGCGAGCCTACAAATCCGCAATCCGCAATCCGCAATCCGCAATCTGTTGGTCGCGCACCAATGGGAATTGCTGTGGTTGCTCGGTATCCTGGTGCTGGCGGCGGTGGCGCGCTTTCACGGGCTTGACACGGTGCCCAATGGCTGCCAGTCCGACGAATGCAACAACGGGCTGGACGCGCTGCGCTGGCTGCAGGGCGCCCCCTACACCGTCTACGCGGAGACCAACGAGGGGCAGGCCACGTTTTTTACCTACCTGCTGGCGCTTTCCCTCAAGCTGTTCGGCGTGGGCGTGGTGCAGATGCGGGCGGTGTCGGCGCTGGCGGGGGTGCTCACGGTGCTGGCCTTTTACGTGCTGGCTCGCGATCTGTTCGGCCGTAATGTGGCGCTGGCCGCAGCCATGCTGCTGGCCGGCTCCCGCTGGCACATCACCTTCAGCCGCATCATCTACGAGCTGATCCTGCTGCCGTTATTCGAGATCCTGCTGCTGTACTTCCTGCTGCGGGCGCTGCGCCATGGCCGACGGAGGGACTGGGCGCTGGCGGGGCTGGCGTTGGGCGGCGGCATGCACACCTATACCGCCTGGCGCGTCATCCCCTTCGCCATCGCCATCTTTCTCGTCTACTGGCTGGCGACCCAGCGCGCGCGCGGGCGGCGTGACCTGGAGGGGATTGCGCTGATGGTTGGCGGCGCGTACGTGGCGCTGGTGCCGCTCGGAGTCTACATCATCCAGCACTGGAACGTCTTCCTCGGCCGCATCCGCCACATCTCCGTCTTCAACGACATCGAGCGGGCCGGCTCCTATGCGCCGCTGTGGAGCAACCTGCGCAAGACGCTATGGATGTTCAACTATCAGGGCGACTTCGCGGCGCTGAACAACCTGCCGGGCGCGCCGCTGTTGCCGTTCGATGCCAAATCGTCCCAGGCGCTGCTGAGCCGCGTGCCGGGCTCCTGGCTGCTGGCCGCGCTGGTGGGGGCGCTCTTCGTGATCGGAGTGATCTACGCGCTCCGTCACCTGGATCAGCCGCTGCCGTTCCTGCTGGTTACCGGCTTCATCATCGTGGGGAGCGTGGCCGTCCTCTCGGTGGCCCACGAGGCGCCCACCGCCCGCCGGCCCATCGGGCTGATCCCGCTCATCTTCCTGCTGGCCGGGCTGGTGATTGACCGGGTGTGGACCTTGTATCGGCTGGCGCTGCGCGGGCATGGTCAGAATTGGTTCAACGCTGTGCTGGCCGTGGCGGTGGCTGGTATCTACCTGGGCGGCGTGGACACCTATTTTAACGTCCAGGCCCGCCACGAGTCGGTTTACATCGCCTACAGCGGGATTGAAGCGGCGGTGGGGCGATATGTGCGCACTCTGCCGCCGGACGCCCGCATCTACATGGTGCCCGCGTTCCAGCACCACTCGGCCGTCCGCTTCATTGGCGGCCGGGGCGACACATTTTTGTTCAACCTGATGCGCGACCTGCCGCTGCGCGAGGACCCCGGCGGTGACCTGGTCTACATCCTGGAGGCAGTGGACCAACGGCTGGTCTCGTTGTTCCGCCAGTTTTATCCTATGGGCGAGTGGAAGGAGCATCTCGATCCCTTCGGCCGGCTGTTTTTCATCTCCTTCCGCGTGCCTCGCGCCCAGGTCAACGCCGTGCGCGGCCTGGCGGCCACCTACTTCGAAGGGGACGGCTGGGAAGCGGGGCCGATAGCACTCCAGCGGCAGGATGGGCCACTGGCTTTCGATTTCGCTGCTCAGCCGCCCGCGCCGATGCCTTTCAGCGCCCACTGGGTGGGGACGCTGTTGGTAGCCGGCTTCGGCCCCCATCGTTTTGAGGCTGAGATTGACGCCGGCGCTATGCTCACGCTAACGGTGGCCGATCAGGTGGTGATTGACACCGCGCAGGGGCAGACGGCGGGCGAGGTGACGCTGGTGGCCGGGTTCCACCCGCTGGAGATGGCCTATCGCTCCGGGGCACAGCCCGGGCGATTGACGGTTTACTGGTCGGGGCCGGGGATAGCCCGGCAGCCGATCCCCCGTGAGGCGCTGTACAGCATCCCCACGCCCCGCAACGGGCTGATCGGCTACTACTTCCCTAACTTCGATTGGTCGGGCACGCCGGCGTTGATCGAGAAGGACCTGCTGGTGCTGCCCAACAACGCCCTGGGCGAGCAGTTCAGCATCCTGTGGCGGGGCAAGATCGCCGCGCCGACCGCGGGCGTCTACACCTTCGGCACCCGTTCCGATGATGGTTCCTACGTCTACATCAACGGGCAACTGGTGGTGGACAATGGCGGTCGCCACGGCGCCGAGTACCGTGAGGGGCGCATCGAGCTGGCGCAGGGATTCCACGACATTGAGGTGCGCTACTTCCAGGACGGGGGCAGCCGGGAGATGCAGTTGTGGTGGACGCCGCCCGGCGGCGCCCATGAGATCGTTCCGCCGGAGTACCTGTTCCCGCTGGAGAGCGCGGAGCTACCCAAGGATCTGGTCTTGCCACCGCCGCCGGAGCTCAGGCCGGCAACGGAGCAGCCGCCCGCGCCTGCCGTGAGCGAGGTGGCGCCACCGCCGCCCCCGCCAGCCGCAGGGTTGCAGCCGGCGCCTGGCGTGTCATCTGAGACGTTGTGGACCGTGGGGAGCTGTGGGAGCGGCAAGAGCCAGTTCCAGCAACCCCGTGGCCTGGCGGTGGACGCGCTGGGGCGCGTCTACGTGGCGGACGCGGGCAACCAGCGGGTGGTACGGCTCGGCTCCAATGGAGAGTTTGAGCTCGCGTTCGGCAGCCAGGGCGAGGGGGACGGCCAGTTCATCGAGCCGTTCGAGCTGGTGATAGACGGGGACGGCAATGTGGTCGTGCTGGACGCCACGGCGCAGCGGTTGCAGCGCTTCACGGCCGACGGGAAGTTCCTGGCCTCCTTCGGGAGGGAGCCGGCGACCTACCGGCCGCGCGGGCTGGGGATTGATGCGGCGGGCGATCTGTACGTGGTGGACACCGGCGGCCTGCGCCTGCTGCGCTTCTCGCCGGAGGGTGCGCTCTTGCAGCAATGGGGCGGGCCGGGCGCGGAGATTGGGAAGGGGCAGCCAGTGGACGCGGCCATAGCGCCAGACGGCACCATCTACCTGAGCGAGGCAGAAACTGGCCTGATGTGGCGACTGACGCCCGACGGCCGCGCCACGAGTTGGGTCGCGACCAAGCCGGCCAGCACGCTTGACGGGCCGCACGTGGCGGTGGGGCCGAACGGGCTGATCTACGTCACTGACCCGGAGCTGTGGCGGGTGGTGGCCTACGACGCGAGAGGCCGGCCGGTCGCCCAGTTCGGGGGGCAGGGGGTCGGGCCGGGGCAATTTCTGAAACCGGTGGGGCTGGCAGTGGGGCCGGACGGCCGCATCTACGTCGCGGACAGCCAGGGGTGCCGGGTGCAGGCGTTTGGGCCGCTGGCAGTTCCAATGAGATAACAGCCGAGCCAGATGCACATAGCTTTTGTTGACGAGTCAGGCACACCGTCACCTGCCAATGGAAGTTGCTACTTCGCTGTAGCCGTACTGGTTGCAGTGTCCAGCCGTGCCGTTGAACTTCATGTGCGCCGCGCCCGGCGCAGCCTACGTCGGCGGACTCCCACGAGCGAGTTGAAGGCTGCGCAGTTTGAGCCACGGATCGTCCGCCGTATCCTGGAAGCTATCGCTGGCGAACCCTGCGAAGTCTATGCGGTGGTTGTGGACAAACGCGAAGTCGAAGAAAGCCAGGCTGAAACGGTCTATCAGTTGGCCGTTGCGCGGGCCATCGCCCATGCTGTAGAATGTCACTCGCGCCTGCACGTCTACGTAGACAAGCGCTATGCCAACCCACATCAAAGGCTGGCACTGGAGCGGCACATTCGGGAGGCTATTGCGCATATCCCAGATCAGGTGGTTATCATCGAACAGGAGAGCTCAACTGTGCTACCCGGCTTGCAAGCGGTGGATTTTGTCGCTTGGGCGTTAAGGCGTAAGTGCGAAGGCGACGAGGAATGGTCGGCGCTCATTGAGGAACGTGTCATGGTGCTGGAAAGTGTCAAGGGCAACAAAATAGCGGCTCTGCCTGGAGGCCGATAACCACCATTGCTCAGGCAGTGGAGTGGGGTGTTCTACGAACACCCAGCCATCCCAGGACTTACGATACCGCTCTAAATGCCATTCAACCACAACTAGAAACCGTTGTCAAGTTGGAGTGGAACCAGGTTAAGAGCGTTTGAGGGCCCGGGCAGTTCCTGAAGCCGGTGGGCATCGCGGTGGGGCCGGACGGCCGCATTTACGTCTCAGATTGTCCCGATTTATGGCCAGTGATTGCTCCGCGACAGGCGGTCTGGAAGATAAATGACGAATGAGTCACGATCAGAGATTTTTTTGAGGGAACTGGACCCCGAACGGCAGAGGCGAGCCAGGGAATACGCGCGCATCCGTCGCCGCCTTATGCTCATCGAGTTGGGCCTGGGGCTGGCCTTCCTGCTGGCCTGGTGGTTGAGCGGGCTGACCTTCCTCGTCCGTGATGCTGTGGCCTGGCTGCCCGTCTGGGCTGGCCTCGCGCTGTATGTCGTCATCTTCAGCGGCGCTTACACGACCCTCAGCGTCCCTCTGGCCTGGTACGGTGGCTTCGTGCTGCCGCACCGCTACGAACTGTCCACGCAATCACTGAGGTCCTGGGCCGTGGACGAAGTCAAGGGGCTGGCCGTCGGCGGGCTGCTCCTTCTCCTCCTGCTTGAGGCGATCTACGCCCTCTTGCGCGTCCAGCCAGAGCGTTGGTGGCTGTGGGCCGGGCTCGTCTATCTGGTGTTCACAACCTTGCTGACCAACCTGGCTCCTGTGCTTATTGCGCCCCTGTTCTACCAGTTTGTGCCGCTGGCCGAACGCTCGGACGATCCGCAACAACGGGCACGAGATCAGGCCCTGGCTGCTCGCCTCATGCAACTGGCCGCGCGGGCCGGGACGCGCGTGCGCGGCGTTTTTGCCTTCAACATGAGCCGCACGACCACGGCTGCCAACGCGGGGTTGTTAGGACTGGGCAACACCCGTCGTATCGTCCTGGGAGATACTTTACTCGACCACTATACACCGGACGAGATCGAATCGGTGCTGGCTCACGAGCTGGCTCACCACGTCCATGGCGATCTGGGCAAGGGGATTTTCCTCTCCACTGCTCTAACGCTGGTGGGATTCTACCTCTCCCACCTGGCGTTACGCTGGGGCGTCACCCGTTTCGGGTTCCGAGAGGTCGCCGACCTCGCGGCGTTGCCCTGGTTTACGCTGGTGATGGGCGGCTTCGCGCTGATCACGTTTCCCCTCCAGAACGCCTGGTCCCGTTGGCGGGAACGCCTGGCGGATCGGTACGCGCTGGACGCGACCGGACATCCCGCTGCCTTTGCGTCTGCCATGACGCGATTAGCCAACCAGAATCTGGCCGAGGCTGAACCGCCGCGCTGGGTCGTCTGGCTTTTGTACAGCCATCCCCCCATCGGCGAGCGGGTGCGGATGGCGGAGCAATACGGAGGAACCGTATGAAGCCGTTAGTCGAATGCGTGCCTAACTTCTCGGAAGGGCGGCGTCCCGAGGTCATCCAGGCCATTCGAGATGCCATCGCTGGCGTGCCGGAAGTGCGTGTGTTGGACGTGCACTCGGATGCCGATCACAATCGTTCGGTGATTACGTTCGCGGGTCCGCCGGAGCCTGCGCTGGAGGCTGCGTTTCAGGGGATCGCCACGGCCGCCCGACTGATTGACATGGAACAACACCGCGGCCAGCACCCTCGTCTGGGGGCAACTGACGTGGTGCCGTTCGTCCCATTGCGCGGCGTCACCCTGGACGACTGCGTGACGCTGGCTCGTCGGCTAGGGCAACAGGTGGGGGATGAATTGGGCATCCCCGTATACCTGTATGAGGCGGCGGCCACCCGCCCCGATCGCGTCAACCTGGCCGACGTGCGCCGGGGCGAGTACGAAAAGCTAAAAGAGGAGATTGCCGTCAACCCTGATCGGGTGCCTGATTTTGGGCCACGGGCCGTGGGATCGGCCGGTGCCTGCATCATTGGCGCGCGCATGCCGCTCATCGCTTTCAACGTCTACCTGAACACCGATGATGTGTCCATCGCCAAAGCCATCGCCCGCGCGGTACGCCATTCCAGTGGTGGCCTGCGCTACGTCAAGGCGCTGGGCGTAGAGGTGAGAGGGCTGGCTCAGGTGACGATGAACCTGACCGATTTCCGACATACGCCGTTGCACCGGGTAGTGGAGATGATACGGCGAGAGGCGGCCCGCTACGGCGTGACTATCCGGCGCAGCGAGCTGGTGGGGCTGATCCCGCAGCAGGCAGTGCTGGATGCAGTCGCCTGGTACCTGCAACTGGACGATCTGACCCCCGATCGCATTTTGGAGAATCGGTTGGTTTCAGAGGAATAACGAGGAGATGAGCCGACTCGCAGCAGTCGCCGCCAACCGTTCGGCTAAGCACTTCTGGCGAAGCTTGCCCTACAGCAGATTACAAATCTGGCAAATGGAATTGTTATTGACAGGCAGGTCGCACTGTGCTATACTTTTTCGTGAGCGTGACCTTAATTCGGTCTTCTGGGCATCAGACGCGGTCCTCATGGGGGAGGGCCGCTGGTGAGTGCTATGGCACTTTGTTCAGAGAGAGGAGGTCAACATGACCGCGCGAAAGCTCAATCGTCGTGAGTTTCTCAGGCTTGCGTCCGTGACAGGTGGGGCGCTGGCGCTGGCCGCCTGTGTGCCGCCCGCCGCGCCGCCAGCAGCACCAGCGCCTGCCGTCGTCGAAGCAACTCCGACTGCCGCACCCGCCGTAGGCGCAGAGTTGCCTGTGCCGCGCGAAGAGGCCGTCATCATCAACGAGACCGCCGTCTTCACCGTCTTCGGCACCTGGAATCCCTTCCCGCCTAACGCGCTTGGCTATGGCGCCTGGCAAGCTGCCATCGAACACCTCTTCTACCTCAACTGGGCCACGGGCGAGTTTATCAACTGGCTGGCAGAAGGCTACGAGTACAACGATGACTTCACCCAGATGACGGTCAAGACCCGGCCAGAGGCTCAGTGGAATGATGGCACACCGTTCACGACGGCAGACATCGAGTTCACCGTCAACATGGTGAAGGCCAACACGGCCCTCTGGTACGGGGCGACGATGGCACAGTGGGTGGACAGTGTGGAAACCCCCGACCCACAAACTATCGTCTTTAAGCTGACCAACCCCAACCCGCGCTTCCATATGAACTTTGCTCAGGCCTGGGGCTTCCCGGTGATGGCTAAACACGTGTGGGAAGGGCAGGATCCCCTCACTTTCAAGAATCACCCGCCCGTGTTCACTGGGCCGTACAAGCTGTTCAGAGAGCTTCCAGAACGCCGCATGGTCGTCTGGGAGCGTAATGAAAACTACTGGGGCAAGAGCCGTGGCTACTTCCCCGGGCCAAAGTATTTCATCCACCAGACCAGCCCCCCGCCCGAGGCTGAGATTGCCGACCTGCAGAACAACTTGATTGACCATGCTCATTCGTACACTACAGACAAACAGCTTCTCGAGCGGTCGAAGGAGCTGAATCCCAAAGTCGTGCTGGCCCCCTGGCGCGATCCCTGCCCGCGCGGCATCTGGATGAACTGCGCCAAGTACCCGCTAAGCAAGCCGGAAGTGCGCTGGGCGATCCACCACTGCGTCAACAAGCAGAAGGCTGCGGATGTGCTCTTCCCCTGGCCCACCGTGCCGGCGCGCTACCCCTGGGCCGACTGGGGCGGCAACAAGAAGTACGAGTACGAGGACATCCTGAACGAGTTCGACATCTCCTTCAACCCGCAGAAGGGGGCCAAGATCCTGGACGACCTGGGCTTCAAGCCGGGCTCAGATGGCATTCGCGTGGATGACCAGGGCAACCGGATGTCGTTCACGATCCTCGTGCCCCAGGTGGGGGTAACGGGCGAGTACCCGATCGCGCAGGACCTGGCCGAGGAACTGAAGAAGATCGGCGTCGAGGCGTCGGTCAAATGGACGGAGATGGCACCCTTTGATGAGGCAACCTCGACTGGGACTTTTGACATCACCTCTCACTGGTTCTGTGGCAACTGGGCGGAGCCGCCGATGACCTTCGCTGACTGGCAGGCCCAACGCATCAAGCCGATCGGCGAGCGGGCCACCGAGGGGAACTGGGTGCGCCTGAATGACCCCGAGCTGACCGAGGTGGTGAAGAAGATGGAGGTGATGAGCCCGAACGATCCAGCCATTGTGGAGCTCTATCGCCAGGCGTTCCGGCTGTACATGAAGAACATGCCCGGCATCCCGGTCGTGCAAACGACCTACGTCATGCCGTTCAACACCACTTACTGGACGGGCTGGCCGGAGGAGGGCAACATCTACGCGGTGCCCTTCACCTGGTGGCCGGAGTTCAAGTTCGTGCTGTTTAACCTCAAGAAGGCAGCGTGAGGTACGAACCCCGAAACCCGAAGGGTCTTCGGAGAC
>DAOUAJ010000406.1:0-3754 GCA_034433615.1 Anaerolineae bacterium
GAGGGCCGGCAGGAGGGCCGGCAGGAGGGCCTGCAAGAAGGGCTGCGACAGGGGTTGCTGGATGCCATCGCCTTCGGGTTGGACCTGCGGTTCGGGGCGGCAGGGCTGCGGCTGCTGCCGGAGATCACTGAGCTACGGAACGTCGGGCTGCTGCGAGCGATCCAGGAGCGGCTGAAGACCGCCCAGACGCCGGAGGAGTTGCGGGAGATCTACCGAGACGGATGACCTGTTCCTGAAGTCGGAATTCTCGGGAGAGCACTACACCTCAGGCTTCTGAAGCCTTGCCCGACAATGAGGGTGTCATGGATGCTATTACTGTGCTATTGGTTGACGATCACCGCGTCGTACGGGAGGGCACCCGCCGCCTCCTGGAAGAGGTCGAGGACATCAAGGTGGTCGGGGAGGCGGAGGATGGCGAGGGCGCTGTTCGTCTGGCTGCCGAGCTGCGGCCCGACGTGATCGTTATGGACATCCGGCTGCCGGGGATGAGTGGGCTGGATGCCACGCGCCAGATCAGAGCCGCCTGGCCTGACGCCAGAGTGTTAGCCCTCACCGCTCACGATGATGACCGCTATGTCTTCCCACTCCTGGAAGCTGGGGCCAGCGGCTATCTCCTGAAAACAGCCAGCGGTGACGAGCTGGTCCACGCGGTGCGGGCCGTCCATGCTGGCCAGTCGGTCCTGCATCCGACCATCGCGCACAAGGTGCTGGCGCGGCTTAAACAGCCTGCCGAGCGAGAGGGCAAAGGGATCGAAGAGTTGACCGAGCGGGAGATGGAGGTGCTGAGGGAAGTGGCAACCGGTGCCAGCAACCAGGAGGTGGCCCTTCGCCTGCACATCAGCCCTCACACCGTCCAGGTGCACCTCAGCAGCATCTTCAGCAAGCTGGGTGTCTCCAGCCGCACCGAGGCGACTCTGTATGCACTGAAGAAGGGGTGGATCACTCTCAGCGAGGAAGGGTAAATGCTCCGCCGTGCCGGTCTGCGTCCCCAGATCGCCTTTTGGGTGCTGCTGCCGGTCGCCCTGCTGCTGGCTGGCGTGGGCCTGCTTATGACGTTGGGGGCAGAACGGTTGATGTACGACATGGTACGCACCCGCAACAACGATCTGGCCCGGATGGCGGCTGCCGCCGTTGATCACAGCCTGAAAAGAAACCTGTGGCTCGTGCAGACCGTTGCCGACATCGAGGCTCGTCACCTTCACGACCCGGCGGCTCAGCGCCAGGTGCTGGAAGCGAGCAGCGACTTCCTCAGCCGGTTTGATGTGGGAGTAGTCCTGCTGGACGCCACAGGAAAGGTGATCGCGACCGATCTGAGGCACCCTCAATGGATGGGCATGGATCTCTCGTCCCGAGACTATTTCCAGCAGGTTAAAGCCAGCCGTCAACCGGTGATCTCCTCAGTAATGGCCGATATTCTCACCCAACGCGACTTTGTGGCCATGGCTATCCCCATCTTGGATAAAGAAGGGCGCTTCTATCAGGCTGTGGTCGGTGGATTCTTTTTGGAGACACGCCAGTTTGCCCACGAACTGGCGCGCCTGCAAGGGGAGCGCCCCTTTACGATCTATCTTGTGGATGGGCACGGCGTGATCGTGCACCATTATGCCGTAGCCATCATGCGCAACCGGGAGGAGGAATACAAGCATCTGGCCCGTGAGCTTCACGATGAAACGGCCCAGACGCTGGTGGCACTGGTCCAACGGTTGGACCTGACCAAGCGCGCCTTGCAGACGGACCCGGCAAAGGCAGCTAAGGAGCTCAGCGCTGTCCAGGAGCTCGCAGAATACATCCTGGCCGATGTGCGCCGCATGAGCTACAATCTACGCCCACTCATCCTGGAAGACCTGGGGTTGATCGCTGCTCTCCAGGCATTGACGGAAGATGCCAATCAGGTCTATCCCGCCTGCCAGACCCACTTTGAACTGATAGGGACCCCTTGCCGCCTGGCCGCGGAGGAGGAGCTCATCATCTTTCGTATCGTCCAGGAGGCGGTCAACAATGCCTGTCGCCATGCTTATCCCGAGCACGTGACCGTGACGCTCTCTTTCGAGCCCTCTGACGTGCGCGTTGCTATTGAAGATGATGGCTGCGGTTTTGAGATGCCACCCGCGCGAGAGCTGGCCCACTCTGGACACCTAGGTCTTTTGGGCATGCAGGAACGAGCGCAGCTCATCGGCGGTCAACTAGAAATTCGGTCTAGCCCCGGCCGGGGCACTCGAGTGACCCTCCAGTTTCGGCCTTCCTGATTGGCTTCTCCCAGCCATCTCTACAGTTCCTTCTCCATCCACCAGAACACACGGTGAATCCAGGCATCGGCGACGCGGGCGTAGTAAGCGATGGGGCCCACCCAGCAGATTTCGGCCGTCTGGTGGCCCAGCGCCTTCAGGTCTCGCATACAGCGATAGAAGAGCACGCGGCCCAGCCCGCGGCTGCGCCATTCGAATCCGGTACCGGTGGGGCCAAACCCGTTCTCGAACATAGTCACGTTGTAGGACGCGAAGGCGCAAATGCGACCGTCGTGAACGGCCATGAATGTCGAGATGGGATCGTTCTCATAGGACGAGAGCGCCTCGAAGTGCCAGACCGGGCTCCACAGCTCCTGCAGCCAGGCGCTGAACGCCTCACGGTCTTCCGGCGTGAGGCGACGGATGATGAACCCCTCACGGCCCAGGCGTTCTTCTTCGGCCGTGGTATCCCAACCGCACGCCGAGAGGTCCACCAGCATGTCCACGGCCTCGCCGTAACGGTAGAAGCCGTGGTACTGAAAGAAGCAGAAGGCGGCGGTGTAACGCACGTCCAGGCCGGGCCAGAAGTAGCAGGGCGCGCTGTTGCCGACGCGGAGCCGCCGGAGCCCATGGGCGCGCAGGCGGCCTTCCAGCTCCTCCAACAACTGCGAGGCGACCTTGCGTCGGCGGTGAGCGGGATCAACGGCCACCAGGCGAACCCATGCCGCCGGCCCATCTTCGGCCTCACGGACCCCGCCCAGCATGGCCCCGATCAGCCGATCGCCGTCCCAGGCGGTCAACTGGTAAGCCGGGGTATGGCTGGGTTCATGCAGGACACGGTGGCGCAGCAACGGCAGCGTGAACCGGTCGAGCGGCAGGGCGCGCCGGCACAGGTCTAACAGAGCAGGTAAGTCGCCCCCAGCCAACTGACGGATGTGCATACTCACGCTGGATCAGACTGCGGTTTGAATTTGACCAGGATCGTCCAGGTGCCGCGCTGGACGGTTTCATCGCGCTGGTTGAGCAGCGCCACTTTGAAGGTGACGTAGCCGCCACCCAACCGGCGCATGGGACGCGTCTCCTGTACGGTTGCTCGCAGGCGAATCGTATCGCCGATGCGGATAGGGGCGCGAAACTGCCATTCGCCGATCTCCATGAACGCGATGACGGTATCCTCCATGAACCCCAGGCGCACGGCCAGGCCCGATGCCACCGAGAGGCCCAGCAGGCCGTGGGCGATGCGCTCGCCGAACGGGGTGTTGCGCGCGTACTCGGCATCGGTGTGGATCTGGTTCCAGTCGCCGGTCAGCGCGGCGAAGGCCACGATGTCGGCCTCCGTGATGGTGCGGCCGACGCTGGTCACCTCATCGCCAATGTGGAACTCTTCAAAGTACAGCCCTCGACGCGGGGCCAGGCGGGGTGTGATTTCCATGCGAAGTTCCTCCAAAAGGGTGGTGCGGAGGGGAGTTCCCCTCCGTAAAATGGTCCTTTTAGGCCTTAACAAGGGGTTTTGGGGGGGGGGGGGGGGG
>DAOUAJ010000407.1:0-2028 GCA_034433615.1 Anaerolineae bacterium
CGTCTCCGTGTTTCCCCTGCTCTCCTGCCCGCCCTTTAAGAAGATGATACCACAGTAGCACACCCGGGTGCAAAGGAGACCGGGAGATAGGGTGACGCGGTGACACGGAGAGGAGCCTGTGGCCCGTATGGGCTACCTGTGGCTCGTATGGGCTAGAGGTGTTGTGAATTGCGCTAAGTCTCCGCGTCCCCCTGTCACCGCGTCTCCATTACCCCCAAAGGAGCGCCACGGCCGCGCCCAGAGCCAGATATGGCCCGTAGGCCATCGCCGCGAACGGTTGGTAACGCCGCTGCGCTACCCGCCAGGCGATGAGCCCTAACGCGGCGGCTGCACCGGCCAGAGCGCCAGCAAAGAGAGCCAGCACGACGCCTGGATAGCCGGTAGCCAGCCCGATGAACAGCGCCAGCTTGACGTCCCCGAACCCTAAAGCCGGCCCACTTCCGGCAGCTCGCTGCCCCACAACGCGTAGGAATAAAGCGCCTAAGAGGTAAGCCAGGAAAAACACGCCGAACGCCATCGCGCCGCCACTCACCGATCGCCAGAAGCCTGGGGGGACCCCGATCGCAGCCAGGAGCAGGGCCGCCGCCGAAGCTGGCAACACCACCACGTTAGGAATACGCCGTGTCGCCAGGTCAATCACCGTGACCAACAACAGAACGGTCAGATAGCAAGCGACCACAACGGCACGTGCTGTCATCCCCCAGCGAACGACTGCTAACATAAATAACAGCGGGATCGCCAGCTCGACCATTAAAGGACGCAATGCTAGTCTAATGCCACATTCCGGGCAACGTCCTCCATGCCGCAGATAAGCGATGATAACTGGCCAGGTTGGGCGGAAGGCTCGGCCACAGTACTTGCAGGCGCGAGGTCCGATGAATTCGTCCGCCAGGTGGTTAACAATACCTGCAGCCCCCCATCCCAGGAAGGCAGCAGCCGCGACCAGCACTCTGGGTGCGTTGATTGACAAACTATCCGCCTCCGTTTAGAATCTCATCACTTATGATTGACTATCGAGATCGCATCAGCGTCATGAGTTGGGCTGCCCTGTTCGTCCTGGTAGCCGGCTCCTTCCTGACCTGGCCAGAGAGGGCTTTCACATGGCAGGTTTTGGGCTCGCCGGTGACCTTGAAGATTGATCAGACAGTGCTCCTCTCGTTTCTGCTGGCTGTGCTCGCATGCAGCGGTACAGAGGCGGTGATGTGTAGCCACCCGTTGGCCTTACAGGGGCGCTTGCGCCACACCTGGGTGCATTGGGGGCTGCCGGGTTCTATCCTGGTGCTGGCCGAGTTACTTCTCCCCATGATGCCTACGCCTGTTTACGGAGTGAGCAGTGCGCTCTTCGCCGGACTTCTGTTAGCAATCGCTGAAGTGGGCGCTTACCACACAGCCGATTCGGACGATGCTCATTATCATCTGGCCCGCATCGCCCTCAACGCGGTAGCCTACGCTGTCACGCTGGTGCTTTTCTTGCTGGTATACCGCACGCGAGCGCGCAGCCTGGTGTCCGCCACGCTGGTGACTGTGGTCAGCACCCTATTGGCTCTGGAACTCCTCCGTGGTCCCCAACGACAACTGCATGATGTGATGGTGCACGCCGCCATCACCGGAGCGGTCCTGGGTGAGGCTACGTGGGCGTTGAACTACTGGCGCACAACCGGGTACAAGGCCAGCCTCATACTGCTCCTTATCTTCTATCTGGTCGTCAGTCTGGGCCAACAGAGCCTGTTGGAGCGGCTGACCCCGCGCATCCTCCTGGAATACGCCATAGTAGCGCTCGCTATCATTATGCTCATTGTGCTGTTTGCGCCGTGACCTCTTTCCTGGGTTGCGGGCGCAATAAAATCACCGCGGCCAGAATCAGGCCCGTCCCGATCCATTGCCCTGGTTGCAGCATTTCCCCGAAAAACAGGTAGCCGAACAGCGTCGCCAGCGCCGGTTCCAGCGTCGCCACCAGGCTGGCGATACTCACTGGAAGCCGTTGCACGCCGGCCGCGTAGGCCAACCCGCCCCCTAACGTCGGCCCCA
>DAOUAJ010000408.1:0-2527 GCA_034433615.1 Anaerolineae bacterium
GCAGCCACCAGCGGGCAGGGCATGATAGATATGGCACAGATGATGCAAATGATGCAGGGCATGATGGCGATGATGCAAAGCGTGCCAGTCACGCTGATCGGAATCGTGGAAGTCAAAGAGTAAGGCTGTTGTACGAGATTGGGCAGCAATCCCCCGGCAGTGTCCTGGCGATGCGAGCGCCGCGGCTGGCCTGTCCATCGCTCTGTAAGTCCGTCCCTACATAGAGCCGATTCCTGATGGTGGATCTCTATCATCGCTTTGTGGATTGGATGCTTTCGCCGTGGATCGTAACGGCCATCTTCATTGGCAACGCGATCGGCGTGGTGGCGGGGATGATTTACTGGTACGGGGGCCGCTTCGCCGTCAGCCCCTGGTATTTGTGGCCCTTCATCCCCGACTCGCCCGGCAGCACGTTCATGGTGCTGCCCGCCCTGGCTCTGATCTTGTGGAAGCGTCCGGGCTGGCCGCTGCTCAACGCCTTCGCGGCCTTCGGCGTGATCAAGTACGGGCTGTGGACGGTGGCATTTTGGTCGCTGTTTTGGCTGAACGGCGGCCCGTTCACGTTGGAAAGCGTGGCGATGACCTTCACCCATCTGGTGATGACGGGCGAGGGGCTCTTCCTGCTCTACTACGCGCGGTTGACGCTGCGCGCGGCCATCGGGCTGGGCCTATGGTTCGCCTTCAACGATTGGATGGACTATGGCCCGTTGCAGACGCGGCCGGGCCTGCCCCCAGGTGTGTCTGTTGAGACGATGATGCGGGTGGCAGTCGCGTTGACCGGGCTGATCACCGCGGTTTGTGTCTGGATGGTAGATCGAGGGGAGCGGCTATGGATGGGCCGGCAGGCTCTACAGTGAACTCTTCCCTATCAGGCTCTGAGAGGGCACTTGCTGTTCAGCGACGGTCGCCAGTAGAAGTGGCACTGGTGCATGCCATCGACGCGCTCGCTGTGGGTATCGCCCGCCACTGGCTGACAGCTCTCTTGATCGCGCTGGGGGTTTTCGTCACGCTGCCCTTCTTAGCGCCAGTGGCAATGGCCGCTGGCTGGACCTGGCTGGGCCGGTTGATCTACACGATGTACATCCCCTTCTGCCATCAGTTGCCTCAGCGCAGTTGGTTCCTCTTCGGCCAGAAGCTCATGTATACTCTGGATGAGATCAACCAGGTCTACGCATCCACCGATCCCTGGCAGTTACGCTTCTTTTACGGCACGCCAGAGATGGGCTGGAAGGTAGCCTGGAGCGATCGCATGATCAGCTTTTTCGGCCTGATGCCGGTTTTCGGGTTGGTCTATGCCGGGTTGAGATGGTGGAGACGCGCTGTGCGCCCGCTGCCCTTGTGGCTGCTTGCGGTAGCGTTGACGCCCCTGGCCCTCGATGGTATCACCCACATGGCAAGCGACGCGCTCTTCGGCGTATCTGCCGGTGGATTCCGAGACACCAACGCCTGGCTGGCGGCTCTCACCGGCAACGCCCTTCCAGGCTTCTATGCCGGCGATCATGTGGGCACCTTCAACTGGTGGATGCGGCTTCTGACCGGCGGGCTGGGGGCCTGGGGCATCGTCTTCTTTGCTTTGCCCTGGCTGGACCGCTGGCTCGGCCCAGAACGGCTGCCGACTACCTCCCCCACAACAACGGTCGCCCCCGCCCTCCAGGAGGGGTGAACCGTGATTATTGTTGGGAGTGAATGATGGCTGTTCGACGCTCGGTTCTGCTTGCACTGATCGTAGGAGTCGTATTGCTGATCGTTGTCTACGGCGGACTGGCGACCAGGAGGCAGGCGGAGATTGCCACGGCGGTCGAGGCGACGTTGACGGCGGTGGCCAGCGAGCCAACCCAAAGGGAAATCACCGGCGACGTAACTCCTGCCCCTCAGGATCAGACCACAGACGCCCGGCAAACGATCACTTTGCCCCCGCCCATCCCTAACTGGCAGGCGATTGACAAGCCCACGGCCCGGAAGGGAAGCCCCGATGCGCCGGTGGCGATCGTGGAGTACAGCGATTTCCAATGTCCCTGGTGCTTGCGGTTCCACCAGCAAGTGATGCCTCAGTTGGAGCCGTTGATTGAGGCGGGGAGCGTGCGCTTTGTTTATAAGCACTTTCCAGTGCTAGGTCCAGCCTCTTTGACCACCGCGCTGGCGGCGGAGTGCGCTGGCATTCAGGGCGACTTCTGGACTCTGCACGACTGGCTCTTCGACAACTCATCTGCCTGGAAAGGTCAGCCAGACGTGCGGCAGGTGGTGTTGAATGCGGCCGCTCAACTGGGCTACGATGCCGATGCGTTGAGCGCGTGCATGGATGCAGATACGACCGTGGAGGCGATCAGGGCCGAGTTTCAGGAGACCCAGCAATATGGCTTTCGGGGCACGCCCAGTTTCATTATCAATGGCCGACTGGTCCCCGGCTTCCTGCCCTGGGAGCAATTCGGCCTGCTGGTGGAGGCGTCTCTGGCTGAGGCGCAGGGCAAGCCGCTGCCGTCCGGATTCGCTGTGACCAGCACGCCTCCCCCCGACCGCTAACTCTGAA
>DAOUAJ010000409.1:0-25055 GCA_034433615.1 Anaerolineae bacterium
GGGTGGTACACTCCTCCAGAAAAAACCCTTTTCTGCCTTTTACCTGCCCATCTTGGCTTAGATCTTCTGGATGAGGCCAAGAGAGGACAGGTAAGCAGCTAAAACAACCTATTCCGTGGAGGGGGAACCCCTCCACACCACTCCTTTCGGGCAGGAGATAGCCGTTAACTTGATGCCTATGGGGGTCCTGCCCATCCTGACCTCCCCTGGTCATGTGGAGGCACTGGCCCAGCCAATAGATTCATGCCTGGCTCCAGGGGTAACTCCAACCGTGGGCGAAGGCGTGCGCTTTCAAAGCTTCCAGATCCGCCGGGGAGAGCAGCTTGCTATCAGAGACGGCGCAGTTGGCTTCTACGTTGGCCACCCGGCGCATGCCCGGTATGACGGTGGAGACAGCCGGATGGCTCAGGCAGAACTTGAGCGCAAGGGCCGCCAGCGTCGGCCGATCGGGGGCCAGGAATGACTTTAACGCCTCTACCCGTCGGGCTGCTTCTCGCAGACGCTCGGGCGTCAGCCAGTGAGCTCGCCAATCCCCTTCCTCGAATTGATAATCAGGCCCCATCTTGCCGGTGAGTAAGCCCTCCTCGAAGGGGACGCGCACGATGATGCCTACGTGATGCTCCAACGCGGCGGGCAGCAACGCCTCGGCCGGCCGTTGCTCAAAGATGTTGTAGATCACCTGCACCGTGTCCGTCAATCCGGACTGGATCAGGCCGACAGGGCCATAGGGGTCCCAATCGTTGGCGGAGACGCCAAAAGCCCGGATCTTCCCCTGTTCCCGTAAGCGCTGCAACGCTTCATACCACTCCAATTGCTGGGTGTACGGGGGCGTCCAGGCATGCAACTGTTGCACGTCAATATAGTCCGTGTTGAGATTCTTCAGGCTTTGCTCCGTACACTCAACGATCCACCCGGCCGGAAAGGTCTCGGACACCGGCTCGTGGGGCAGCACTGGCCAGCGGTAGGTCTTGGGCGGGATCTTGGTGGCGATGACCACGCGGTCCCGTATCCCTGCCACTGCCCGGCCAATGAGCTGCTCGCTGTGCCCGTCTCCATACCCCAGGGCGGTGTCGAAGAAGTTGACGCCCAGGTCGAGGGCCCGCTTCAGTGCTCGCATGGCTTCATCGTCGTCTTGATAGCCCCAGCCGCCACCGATCCCCCAGCCCCCGAAGCCGATTTCGCTGACTTCGATGCCGGTCCTGCCCAATTTGCGGTAACGCATAGAAAACCTCCTTTCAGTCCTCGCGCCGGCGGGCCACCAGGATCATCCGTCCGCTTCCAGACTCGAAGGTGTCCAGATCCCAGGAGCCGTAAACTGCTTCAACCAGGTAGCCAGCCTTGTCTAGCAGCAACTCCGCCTCAAAGCGTCCCAGATAACGCATGACCAAAGGTACAATCGTGCGGCGCGTGGTGCCATCAGGCAGAATCTCATCGTAGAGGAAATGCACGTGTAACGTCTGCTCGGCCAGATTCACCTGCCGCGTGTATTGCTTGACCACGGTGGTCCCGGTATCAGGCTCTTTCCAGACGCGCTGCACGATCAAGCGGCCATCGTCGTTGGCCAGCTCCTCCAGGTCCGGTGGGAACAGATCGAGGATGAGCAACCCACCCGGCCGCAAATGGCGACGCCAGCAACGCAAGGCGGCCAGTTGATCCGCCTGCGTCTCCAGGTGCATGAAGGAGTTAATGGCGCAGAAGGCCATGTGGAACTGTTGATCCAGTGCAAAGCCTCGCATGTCAGCCTGGATCAGGCAAACGCGGTCGCCCACGCCGGCTGCCGCTACTTTTTGACGAGCGATCTCCAACATAGCCCCTGAGATGTCCAGGCCGGTGATGTGAATTCCTGCCTTCGCCAATGGTAAGAGAATGCGGCCGGTGCCACAGGCCAGCTCCAGCACCGGACTACCGGTACGCTCGGCGAACGCCTGATACATCGGGACATCTGCGTCGAACTCTCCATACTCGCTGTCGTAGAAGCGGGCAAGACGGTCGAAATCTGCCATACGCATATCCTCCGGAGGAATCTCGCAAGCCGAGAGCGTTGCCGGCATAGTGTAGCACAATCGCCGTTACCGTACGCCGCAACTGGGTCGCGGCCGGCTGGCACCCGCCAGCAGACTGACCGGATCGGTGCCACTATTGATCCGCGTCGAGTGGCTGAAACAGATGCAGGAGCGCCCTGCTAGGGCAAGGGTGAGCGGGTGCCGCCCGGCTGGTTTGTCACCGGGCAATTCCTCGTCTTGTTACTACGAACTGGATGGAAGGGGACTGCTCAGTTGTCCGGTGCACCCGCATTGATCCAGTTGATGACCGCCTGCAACTCCGCCTCGCTCAGCTTGACCGTGTGCTCCCCACGCTGCTTTTGCACCAGCAGGCTTGCCTCAGCGTCGCCAGGCACAACCACAGGCCCGTTCTCGCCCCCCTTCATGACCTCCACGAAGCTGGTCAACGCCAACCCCTTGATGCTGCCGTGACAGGCGGAGCATTTGCTCTTGAAGACGGGGAGGACGTCTTTCTGGAAGCTCACGGAGGCCACCTCCGGGGTAGGGGTGGCGGTCGGCGTCGGGGTAGAAGGCGCCGCTGGCTTGTGACAGGCCCGGCAGGTATCGTTGGTCCGCCCCGTGTGATTGGCTGGCGCGGGCTTCACCGCGCTGTCTACCGCATGGCAAACGAGACAATCATCCCGCCCCTCCAGCGCGTGAGGAATGTCAGGAGGTACTCCCGCCGGGCGCGTTGCCGGCAGCGAGGTCGCCGTGGGTTCTTGAGTGACAGTTGGGACCGACGTCGCCGTGATCTGGGGAGTTTGAGCAGGCCCAGGAGTAGCTGTAGCCTGCTCAGGTGTGGGCATTGGGGTGGGAATGCTCTCCGGAGAGGCCGTCAATTCGGTCGAGATGACCGGGTGGCAATTGGTACAGATGGCCACATCAAACCCGGCATGATTTTCGGGGTAGGGCCGCACTTTATCGGGCCCATGGCATAACTTGCAGTCAGTGCGAGGGCCTATGGGATGCGGGACCTGCGGCGGCACTCCGGCCGGCCCCGTCGCTTCCTTCTCCTTCACCGGCTCTGACAGTTTACGAATGGCCGGCGCGTTCAGGCCAACGTACTTCCATTCGGTGGCGTGGCAGGCGCTATTCGAGCAGAAGCTGGAGTTGTCGGAGCCGCCAGCGTTAGCGATGTCATGACATGTGGCGCAGGTCTGATCGAACTCGAAGCGGTGACGGGCCAGCCAGTTACTGTCCAGATGAGATGCGGGCTCGCCCGGTTTCTCCAGCGCGATGGCCGGTGCCGATTGCCCAGCGACAACCACTTCGGGGATAGAGTGGCAAATGTTGCACTCTAACCGGATCGTAGTTTGTTGGGGGCTGACGTGCTTGCCGTCGTGACAACGGAAGCAGCCTGGGAACTCGGCATGTCCGACGTTGTCCGGATGAGTCTGCCAGCCAACGCCCATGTCGGGGAAGACCGTCTGCTCGTAAATCCGCTGCAACTGAGCGATGGCACTCTTCAACCTGGCCTGGTTGAGCGCGTCATTGTACCACTCAGGATAGTTGGTACGGTACCACTGATCCAGTTGTTGGATCGCAGCTATCGCCTCTTCGTGACTGGAATACGTCGCTTCCAGAAGTTCAAGGCCCCGCAGTTTAATAGAGGGGATATCACGATCAATCAATCGGCGAGCCAGCGCCTGATCCATAGCCCGGTCAGGGGAACGGAAAAGGTGAGAGATACGGGTATGGCAGTCAATGCAATCCATCCGGTGCAGCTTGCTGCTGTTCTGGGCCACGAAGTCAGACGGCAGGTTGACCGACACGTCAAAATATTCTGTCACCCGGCCATCATCATCCACCTGGCGGACGTAAGGAATCTCCTGTTTCAATGGGTCGGTGGCGATGTACCATACCTCGTTTTCGATGTGCCAGTGGATGCCCCTGCCTAACCCTTCACGTTTACTGCCACCGCCTGTCTTCATGACGAGATAAATACGAGTCTCGGTGTTTTCTGCATCTCTGGCATAGCGACGGATCTCTCTAACGCTGTCGGTAGAGAATTTCTCGGGGTAATGACACTTCTCACAGGTATCCCGCGCCGGCCGTAAGCTTTTCACATAAACAGGCACCTCGTAGCGCTGAGTCAGCGCGAACACCACATGCCGGATCTCTTTGGCCTTTCGCGGTACGGCCATGAGAACACTCTCCTGACCCAGGTGACAGTCCACGCAGGGAACCCGCGCGTGGGGCGAGACCTGATAAGCGGTGTATTCGGGCGGCATAGCGTGACAGGTGGTGCCGCAGAACTGGGGACTATTTGTGTACTCCCAGACTGTGACCCCACCAGCAAAAAGGGCATTTCCAATCACAAAGACGATGAAGGCAGCGAACAGATAAAGACGCCAGCGATCAGTTCGCAGCCATACAAAGAATCTCCCCATCTCTTTCATCTCGCCACTTAAACAATCTGCAGTGTACTGAGACCTCCGAAGTTTGACAAATTTCGGAGGTCTTGAGCGCTCAATTGTCGGGAGCGCCGGCCTCAATCCAGGCTGCGACCATGTCCAGCTCCTCCTCAGTTAGTTTGCCTGGATGGGCCTCTCGCTGCTTCACGACGAGCAAGCTCTCTTCCGGCCGACCAGCCACGATGGGAGGGCCGCTCTTTCCACCTTTCATAACGGTCTCATAGGACGTCAAGTCAAGCCCGCCCAACGTCCCGTGGCAAGCCTTGCATCGGGTCTCAAACAAAGGGAGGACATCGTCCTTGAAACTCACGGTGGTCGGTGCCAGTGGAACGACAGTGGTTTGCTCCTGATGGCAGCTCAGGCAGGCCGCGTTTTGCCGGCCCACATGGTCTTTCGGCATCGGGCGGATCGTATTTTCCCCAATGCCGTGGCATACCAGACAGTTCTCTCGCCCCTCGATTTTATGGGAGATCGCGGAGGCGACGAGAGGCCCAGATGGTGTGGCAACGGGTGTGGGTGCAGGCGTCGGCGTCTGCGTTGGCGTCGGCGTCAGCGTGGGTGTGGCGGGTACAAAGGCTACCACAGTAGCGCGTTGGGGCAAAGTGGTGATGGCCGTATGCTCGTAAGTCACGAACTCGTACACGCCGAAGAGAAGCACGGCGGACAGTATCACAGCTACCGGGATGTACCTCTGCTCTCGTCGTCGCCGCGTCTCCTCATCCGGGAGCGGAGGCATCTGACCTGCCTCGACGCGTGCCAGCTCTAGGGGATGCTCATGGTGCATCTCTTCTTCAGTCAACCGACCGGTGAACATGCTCTTGTTGAAGCGTCTAAGGTGGACGTGGTAGACATGCCAGGTGATAATGGCCAGGATGGCCAGCAACGCCTCGCCGCCGTGAGCGGCCTTAGCTGCCGGGACGAAATCGCCGGGCAAAAAGCGGGTGGTCGTGATGGGGTTCCACATCATGAAGCCCGTGATGGCCATGATCACCGTGCCCCAGACCACCGCCCAGTATTCGATCTTCTCCCCATAGGTGTAGCGATCCATCTGTGGGCGGCGCTTAGTCAGGCCCAGGTTGTAGCGAATGTCATCGAACAAGTCCACCAAATCCTGCAGTTGAGGCAGTATAGACAGAGGTCGGTGCAAGACGAAAAACCGATAACCTGCAGCGACCAGGTGGAAGATGGTCTCCAGCATCAGCACGATGGCGGCGATATGGTGGATCTGGCGGACCAGCTCGATCCCCCCCATCAAGCCGATGAGCCCTTCGGCCCAAGCGTGTCCTACATACTTCTGGGGAATGCCTGTTAGAGCCAGGACGGTGAAGGAGAGTGTGAGCACCCAGTGCTCGGCGCGCTGTGTGACAGTGAAACGCTGGTAAGTCTTGGGCTGCTGCTCGGCCATACCTATGCCCCCTTCCGTCCCAACCGTGCTGCCATCTGATGCACAATGTCAAGCGCAATGTAGAGCACGAAGAATCCGATCACCGCGGGGATGAAGATTTTGTAAAACAGATTCACGTAATACACCAGCGGATGCCGGGTAGGACTGGCGCGGTAGTGGCCCACCCAGGCGGCCGGAAAGTTGGCCGTCGCGTCGGGGTGGCACTGCTGGCAGGTGGGTAGCAGATTCTCCTTAACGACCGTTGCCTCCGGATCGGTGACTTTCTTAATGTTGTGCACGCCGTGGCAATCGTAGCAAACCGCCTTGTTCGTGGGGTGGTCAGGCGATTGTTTGACGAACAGCTCGACAGTTGTGCCGTGAAAGTCGGCAACGTAGGTATCCAGAACATCAGTCGAGAGGCCATATTTGCTCATGCGCACTGGATCAGTGTGGCAATTAGCACACATCTGCGGCGACTTGAGGCGGAACCGGGCCGTCAGCGGATCTTCCATGCGATGGACACCATGACAATCAATGCAGGTGGGCACATCAGGGTTGCTCTCCTCCAGCAAGGCCGCGCCGTGGACGCTCTCTTTATAGTCGTTGTAGATGGTCGAGTGACATTTGGAGCAGGTTTGGGGGATCCGGGAACGTGGCCGGTCAGGGGGCGTCACATCGTGATAGCCGTGGCAATCGGTACAGATCGGCGCGTTGCGATCACCTCCGGCCAGCAGGCGACCATGAACGCTATCCAGCGTGTTCCGATATTGCTCCTCATGACACTGCCGACAGGTGGTGTAGAGCCCCATGGACAGATCGCGGCGGTCTTTGGCGAACAACGGTGGGTGCGGGTAGCCGGAGATATTGAGATGGCAGGCAGTGCATTTCTGCCCTTGCTTGCCGTGAACTGAGGCATTGAAGACGTTGGGATTGACAAAAAGTGACAGGTCTTCCCCGCTGGGGAGTTGGGTCTTGAGCTCCGGGCTGCCATGACAGCTCAGACAGACGGCGTTTTCATCGCCCCCTTGCCCGCCAGATTCCGCCGCCACGTTTCCTGCAAGGGCCAAAAGAACAACCAGAGCGAGCCATAGCGCCCATGTCCATTTGCACCGCCGCCACAAAGCATCAGCCAGCATATATCCTCCCCGCGTAGTTCCTGAAAAGCAGGCGGTCGTATTCTATCACCAGGCCACGAAGAGGCAAATGATGGGCCTCATAAGGAACAAAACAACCTCTGTGATAACCGACGGCCATCGCGCGCAATTCCTCGTCGGTCTTCACTGTCGCCGTGCTACTTTCTACTCGGTCTATTCTCTCCTTCTCAAGAGCAATCTCAATAACTCGTGCTGTTCTTCGAGGAGTTGTCGCTGTTCTTCCATCAACACAGATAGTTGAGTATTCAATTGTTCGAGCAATTGCACCAGGTCTCGATAGCGGGTCAGTAAGCGGATTTCCTCAGTGTATTGATGTTTGCGTAGGCGGTGAGCTACAAGCGGCGGGCGATTAAGACGAAGGCGTTTCAGTGTGAAAGCACCTGTCTCCGTCAGGGAGAAGAGTGTTCCATCATCCTGTTCCCAAAAGTGTTGCGAGGCTGGCTCGCGACGCGGATTCCACAGTGGGGGATCATCGGGATGCGTGGGCCAGTAATCGAGTTTGTATTGGTTGCAACGTGGGCAACAGTAAAGCAGATTTTCGAGGCTGTCATCGCCACCTTTGGTTATCGGTTGGAAGTGGTCAATCGTGAGTTCGCTACCCACGTCCGTTTCCGTAACGCCACAGAACTCGCAAGCGTAATTGGCTCGCTGTCGGATGTATTCGCGAGTTTCAGATGTAATGGTCATACTGCTTGCTCTGTGGACACGCGGGCCAGTTGACGACGAAGGCTGGCAACTTCGCGGCGCAGAGTTTCATTTTCAACGGCTATCTCTTGTATACGTTTTGTGACCACCACTAACTGAGCTAACGCCGCGTCAACTTGACCCTGCAACGTGGTCAATGTTTTCTCGGTGGCGCTCAAGCCTAACTCTTTGCTCTCAGCGTCATCTTGAAGTGCATACCAGTTTTCTAACTGTGTCCGTTCTTCTGGAGAGAGCGATTCACCGCGTGTGGCCTTATCATGCAATTGCTTGCCAACTTCATCAGAAATCATTTTGGACTCCTTTTGGGTTATCTTAGCATCCATCTGCACCGCTGCCATCAGGTGCCAACCAGCATACATCCTCCCCGCGTAGTTCCTGAAAAGCAGGCGGTCGTATTCTATCACCAGGCCACGAAGAGGCAAATGATGGGCCTCATAAGGAACAAAACAACCTCCCAAATGAGAAAAGACCTTCTCACTGTGGTGAGAAGGTCTTCTCTCGGATTTTCAAGCGATGTTATGGACGGCTGTGATAACCGACGGCCATCGCGCGCAGTTCCTCGTCAGTCTTTACCGTTGCCGTACCACCTTCCACGTGGCAGCTCCGGCAGGCGAAGTCCAGCGAGATCTGCGACAGCGCCAGCTTGCCATCTTCCGTGAACTGACCGACTTGGTCTGGGTCAATCGCCATCAGGTGAGTGCGAATATCGCCGGTGAATTTGGCGGCATCGCCCCAGGCGCTCTTGACAATGCGCGGCATGTGGCAATCAATGCACTTCACGGCCGCCTTCATCACTTCCGACTTCTGGAACTTGGCCTGCTGGAAGTGGCAATTCTGGCATTGTGTACGTGTAGTTTGCTCGCCGGCCTGGCGCAACTGCACCACGCCCACGTGTGGGTTGTGGCATTCTACGCAGTTGAGCGTGGCATGCTTGCTCTGGAAGAGCTCCTCATACTGCTCATGATGCTCGATGAACCCACCCGTGGCCTCCACCTGCTCAACCGGCCCACGCCGATGGCATTGGCCGCACAGCTCCGCATCGCGATCCACCACCAGGCGCACGCCACGCGGATTGGCGACATGCAGGCTGCCAGGGCCGTGGCACCGCTCGCACGTGATCCCGGGCTCCGCCCAGGTGCCCACGATGCCGGGCAGGTTGTCCTGATGGCCCTCGGGGTTATAGCCGGTGGTGTGACAACTGCCGCAATCGTAGGGCACATCTTTCTGGCCGGCCTTGTACTTCACCCACCCGGCCTCCTTGCCTACCACCGGATTGGCGAAGTTGTACTGCGTGGTGGCGTTCTCATCCGCGCCGGTGATGATGTAGCCGTTCTTGTCTATGAACCGCGCCTTCCAGTTGTACCCGCCGATGACATACGAGATGTCAGCCCAGGTATAGCCTGCCGGTGGTTCAGGAACCTGGGTGAAAGGATAGGCTGGGGGCTGGCCGTCCACCACCGGGTTCAACTTCCAGGCATGGCCGGACTTCTTGAAGGCTTCGTAGATCTTGTCGTGGCACGTGCCGCACGCGGCCGAGCCTACGTACTCAGCACCACTTGGCCCCGCAGGCCCCGGCGGCCCTGCTGGCCCCGGTGGACCGGCCGGTCCGGCAGGCCCTGCTGGCCCCGGTGGCCCTGCCGGCCCCGGTGGGCCGATCTGGCCGGCTGCACAGGCGGCCAGGGTCAGGACCAAAGCCAGCAAGCCCACTATCAGTAGCACCCATCGTATACGTTTAGATGCGGGCATACTTCCCTCCTTACCGTCATGAATGGTCCAGGGTTAAATCCCTGGAGGATGGAGGACTCAGGCCGCACTTGAGGAAAGCTTCGCTCCTGCTACTATCCTGTTTCGTAGTTCACCTCCTTCCTGGTGTCAACAGTACCGCGATGGAAAACGGCAACCTATCGCTCAAGCCGCCGATCCAATTCACGTTTGACGCTGTACAAAGCGCCAACGGTCACGGCGATGGCCACCACGGCCACCACCATCGCCTGACGGCGGAAGACGCTTTGCCTCAGCTTCTCCTCGGCCGCCTTTATCACCTCCTGGCTGGCAGCCAGGCTGGTTCCCGTGGAAGCCCTCACCACGTCCAGGGTGGCTTGATGCTGAGCCGCCCGCGCCGTGATCAGCCCTGTTCGCGCTTCTGATAGCTTCGCCTCCTCCCTGGCGACGATCATGCCACGTCTGGCAGTTCTGGCGACCGCCTCTTCCGCCCTCTCCAGGGTGACGGCAGCCTCGACAATCGCGTCCCGAATCTCAGCTACCTGCTTCCCGGCTGTTGATTCAGGTGCATGACAGCTCCCGCAATGCCGTTCCTCGGGTCCTGTAAACAGTCTCTCGTCTGGTTTGGCGACATCGTAGCGTCCATGACAGGTCACACACTTGGGTCCGGCATCGCCGGCTTGAGCGTGCGCGCTCCGGACGTAGTAATCCTGAGTAGCCGAATGGCAACTTCCGCAGACATTGGCCACCTCGGTGAACCCTGGTGGAGCTGCGCCATGGGTGCCATGGCAGGTCGCGCAATTGGGGGCCCTCAGATCTTGACGCTGCAATAGCGCAATGCCATGCACGCTCTCTTTGTACAAGTCGTATTGATTGGTGGCGATCCCATAAGGAGCCATGAGCTGCTGGTCAGCATGGCAGCGAGCACACGTCTGCGGCACGTTCAGAGGATACACGTCCGCGCTGGGATCGTTCACCTCGCGGACGTCATGGCTCCTGTGACAATCCACGCAGACAGCCACATTGGGATCGCTTTTCTCGTACAGGGCGCGCCCGTGAACACTCTCCTGGTACTTGGCGAACTGATCCGTCGGCAGGTCATACTGGCGCATCCGCGCCGGGTCGGAGTGGCACGACGCGCACAGACCGGGGATCGCCACGCGATCCGGCACCCCGATGTACCCCGCCCCCGGCGACATGGACTCGTTGATCCCTTCCGCGTTCGGATCGCCGCCGTGACAGTCGGCGCAGCCGACATCGCGCGCGGCGTGGATGCTTTCTTTCCATTCACTCACAATGCGCGCCTGCTCATCACCAAGGGTCGCATGACACGTGGCACAACTGTTCTGCCTCGTCGCTTTGGGGTGCACGATGGGAGTCGGGATAGGTAGCGGGGTCGGCGTGGGTGGTCCGGCGGGCGTCGGCGGCACCTCCACCGCCGCCCCTGGCTGATGGCAGCCCTGACACGTCTCGTTGGTGCGCCCGGCGTGATTCGACGGGATGATGGGGGCCCCGCCAACGCCGGTCTGGTGGCAGAACAGGCAGTCAGACCGCCCCACCAGCGTGTGAGGTATGACAGGTGGCTGGGCCGGGGTCTCAGCAGAGGAAACGTGACAACCTGTACACGTCTCATTCGTGCGGCCAGCGTGGCTGGTCGGGATCACGGGCGCGCCTCCCAGGCCCTCCTGGTGACAGGCCAGGCACGCGGATCGGCCCTCCAGGGAGTGAGGGATAGGGGGTTGTGCGCTCGCGATACGCGCTGCTATCAACAAGAGCACCAGGGCCAGAAGCCAGACACCACCCCTGATCACCACGAGGAGAGTACACCGTCGAGTTGTCATCCCGCTCTCCCTTCCCACCTCAACTGATCCAGCCCCAAATGGTCAAGACAACTGTCGCCACGAGAACAACAATGCCCAGGCCGACGGCGATAGGGCGTCGGCGCCATACCTTCTGAGGATTCCGATCTAAAAAGGGCACCACGAGGAGTATCAAGATACCCACGATCGGCGCGGTCACACCGACGACGCGCGGGATCAGCTTGAGCGCCTGGTACAGGGCCAGGAAGTACCACTCCGGCTTGATGTGAGGTGGCGTCTTAAAGGGATCCGCCTGCTCCTCCAGCCCTGCTGGAAACAGGGAGGCCAGCACCACAATGATGGCCAGTATGACATACCAGGCGATCACCTCATCTAACAGGTAGTTGGGGAAAAATGGCAGGAGCAGCTTGCCCTTCTCTTCCCTTCTTTCCAGTCGGTAAGGCTCAACGCCCGCTGCAACCTCCATGGGTAAGCTCTCAACAGCAGATTCTTCGGGTAGGTCATCTGGGAACCGGGCTGGCTCCGTAGGGTCGGCCAACCCCTGCTGGTGGACCATAACCAGGTGAATCAAAATGACAAAGGTCAGAGTGACCGGCAACACCAGCACATGAGTCCCAAAAAAGCGGCTCAGGGTGAGCGCGGTGATCTCTGGGCCGGCCCGCAGGAACTCCAGCGCGAATCTGCCGATCCCGGGGATCGCCCCCGCGATCTCGCTCCCGACAGTGGTCGCCCAGAAGGCGCGCTGATCCCAAGGGAGGAGATACCCTGTGAAGCCAAACCCTAATGTCACGATCAGCAGAACCACCCCAACCACCCAGGTCATCTCACGTGGCGGCTTGTAGGCTCCCTGAAAGAAGACACGCAGCAGGTGCAGGATGCAGAAGATGATCATCAGGTTGGCGCCCCAGGCGTGGATGCTGCGGATCAGCCATCCGAAGCGCACGTCGTTCATAATGAACAGGATGCTGTTGTAGGCGTTCTCGGGCGTGGGCTGGTAGTAAAGGGAAAGCAAGATGCCCGTGATGGCCTGGACACCGAAGAGGAACAGGGTGATCCCACCCAGGTACAGGGTGCGCGCCGTGCGTGGGATAGGCACATTGAGGAGCGCGTGTAAGAGCCGTTGCAGCGCGTAGCGCTTGTCCAGCCAATGCCACACCCGGAGCAGCCAGATCTGATAGAAGGGAATCCTCTGCTGCATCAGGGATCTCCAGCGCAAAAGCTTTCCTTGAAGCGGAATTTGCTTATCCACCGTACAGCGGGCTCAACGGCTTACCCACATAGATCTTGCCCGCTTCAACGGTGAACTCATAAGCCGGCAGAGGGCGCGGTGGGGGGCCAGAAATGACCGCCCCATTGAGGGGATTGAACCGTCCATCGTGACAGGGACATTTGATGTACGCCAGGCCGGGCTCTTTTTCCAGCACAATACATCCCAGATGGGTGCAGATGGCAGAGAAAACTCGGATGCCCTGCTGGGTGTTGACCACAATGACGGCCTTATTATTGACCGGCACGATCTTACCCATCCCAGGTGGGAAATCGTCCACTGTACCGACCAGGGTCCGGCCACCTTCAGCGCCACCCGCACGGGCCGGTGGCCACAGGTAGCCAATGATAGGGGTGAAGACACCGACGATGGTGCTGATGATGGAAAAGCCCAGGAGATAGCGCACGAACCCTCGGCGACCGATGGGGATCGCCTCTTCCGGAAGCTCACGTGGTTCCGGCTTCCTCATTTCTTCTTCTCCAACAAGGTGTGTTTAAAAGGTCAGGAAGGCCACAACCGCCAGGACACAAAGAGCAGGGGGGCAGAGAAAAGTTGCCCTGCCCCCCTTAGCGTCCTCACATTTACCCAATCTTCTCTACTTCATGATCGTCGCATTGGGCACGTCTTGCCCCGTCAGTTTCCGGTAGGAGAGCTGCAGGAGTGCCACGGAGCGCTTGAAGTTGTGAACCGCGGCCGCCCGCCCTTCGCCCGCCGGCACGACGCCGATAACGAAGCGATAGTTGTAGATGGCCCCCTTCTGTTCGACGGTCGCCTGCTCCGGCAACTCGAAGTAGGGGTGGCGATCCAGAGGCTTGATGCCGCTGGCGACGATGGCCTCCTTCACCAGATCCAACAGCCCCTTGACCTCATCCTGCACCCCTTCTACCTTCCCATCGCCGTCGTAGTCAGCCCTGGCCGGGAAGTTGAAGGTCTCGATGCCGGAATGGCAACTCTGGCAAACCGCTACATGCTCGAAAGTGCCATCAGGACTGACCATGTTGAAGCTGTGGGCCCCCACCAGGTTATGGCCTGGCGCCTGCATGGCCTCTTCCGTGTCCTGATTGCCGCCCGGCGTCTCCGCCATGTGGCAGGTGACGCAGGGGCCAGGCTTGAAGCCGCCGAACTTCTCAGGGTCGGCTGCCACGCCGATGATCTGGCCGTGAGGCGAGTTGGGGATCTGCTCGCCGAAGTCATAGCCGCCCTGCCCCATGATAGCCTCCGCCGCCGCGCTGTAGTGCGGGAACGAGGGCGTCTCAGCGACCACCGCATCTGCCGTGACGCGCCCGTTGTGGCATTCCATGCAGACGGCTGACAAGCCAACATCCTTGATCTCAATGGGCGCTTCCTTGACCGTGTCCACCACGCGCAGTTGCCAGGGGTTGCCGTTGCCATGCGGATCATGGCAAGTGGCGCACTCGATGGCCCCCACCTGGGCCCGCTGCTTATCCTGTTCCACACCGTTGGTAAAGTCCACAAAGCCCCCCGGCGAATGGCAACGAGCGCACGCGGCCCGCCCGTTCGGGGCGGTCAGTGCCCCCGCCTCAGCGTGTTTGGCATTGGTCAACTGCTCGCCCTTGATGTGGAAGTGGCCATCGTTGTGGCACTGGTTGCACACCCCGGCGCTCAGGCTGCTGTCAATCTTGGCCTTATCACCGCTGTGGGCACTCCCCGGCCCGTGGCAGTTCTCACACTGGATATTGGACAGGTTCTTTAATTCCCCCGGCAATGCCGCGAAGGTCCCCGCCTCGCCGATCTTCTCGGGGAACTTCCACCCCAGCTTCTGTGCCACGTCGGCAAAGCCGCCCGTCTCAGCCGTAGCCGCCAGGTAGTAGCCGACCGTGTGGCAGGAGACGCACTGCGGGCCGTAGTGCTGGGTGGGGTTCTCATCCAACTGGCGCTGGAAGAAGGTGGCATGGCCGGTCTTGGCCCACTTAGCTGCCTGGTCCGCGTGGCAGACGGCGCACTGCGGTGGCTTGGCTGTCTGCCCGTCCAGCCCGCCGACGCCCACATAGGTGGCCACCTGCATCGTCAACGCCGCGGGGACGCTGGCATTGCCAACGTTGTCCTTCACCGTCACGCCGATGGTGTACGCTCCCAACTGATCCGGCGTGAAGGCCGCACTCCCCTCCGGGATGCCCTTGGTGGGATCGGCGGCCACCTCAGCGAGGACTGCGCTGGACCCTTCCGGCGCGCTGAGCGTCCACTCATAGGCTGCGACGGTGGCCTCTTTGGGCAAGCCCTGCACACCCGCCCGCACGTACTGCGGGACCCCTGGCGGCACCACCTTCAAGCCGTTGGTGAAGAGCGCCACCGTCTGCGTCATGCCGGGGATGGTTAAAGCGATCCCTTGCACGGGCGCGATAGCCAACACCTGCAAAGTAGCCGTGAAAGGCTGGACCGCCACTGGTGTGGGAGTCGGTGGTACCGGCGTAGGAGTCGGCGGTATCGGCGTCGGCGTAGGCGGCACCGGTGTGGGAGTCGGTGGCACCGGCGTAGCGGTCGGCGGTACCGGCGTCGGCGTTGCTTCTGGCGCCTTTCGTGCACATCCCAGTGCCAGGAGGCCGATCAGCAGTAAGAGGGTCATCGCTTTCCATGGAATTCTTGGCATCTTCTTCCTCCTGTTCCTTTAGCTTTGCTGTCTGTGATCACGACGCCGTTGGGAATAGAGCCTCTATTCCACACAAGTGGTGGGCCTGGTCAATCCTGAGGACCACTGGGGATAAGAGCTGGCTCATCAGACCACATGGGGAACAACTGACGCTCGTGCAGAATCGAACAATATTATAACGCAGATTCCGACGGATGTCAATATGAGAGAATATGGCCATTCTATTGAGATAGATAGTGAAATATTGCACAGGACTCTGGCGACCTTGCCGCAGGTGATGGCCGACGCGACCCACTACGTGCTTACCCGCCAGATCCCCTCACTGAGCGTGAGCACCGAGAGACAGGAGTGGCATTCGGCCTCGTCTTCGGTCGTACGCCTGGCGAAATGTCCGCAGGCGGGACAGGTGATCGCTATGCGCTGTACTGCCTGTCGCATCAACAGACGCAATACCGTCTCATCGTCTGGCAGGTTCATTTCTTCCCGCAGCAGGGCGATCATCTCCTGCTCCTGCGGTCCCAACGAAAGGGAGATAGAGTTCGTTTCGTTCATATCGGTACCTCCAGCACACTCCGCATCGTGTCGTGACCCCCTATACCTCGATCTCCTTCCAGCGACCGCGCTGAAACCGTGCGTAGGCCAGAGCAGCCCGCACGATGCTATCCATCACATTAGAGACGTAGATCACAGCCAGGCTCAACCCCAGCACTGGCCCGAACAGATACGCCAGCGGCAGCCGCACCAGCCAGATGCCGGCCGTCGTCACCCACATGGGATAACGGGTGTCGCCCGCGCCCCGCAAGGCTCCCGCCAGCACTTGACCGAACGCCTGGAACGGCTGCGTGAACGCGAGCACGACCAGCGCGGCGGCCCCCATCTCGATGATCTCGCGATCAGTGCTGAATAGCTGCATCACCGGACGGCCCAACAATGCTACCAGGAAGCCCATGGCTGACATCCAGGCGAGGGCGGAAAAAGTGGCTCGCCAGGCAGCCTGCTGCGCCCGCTCCGGGTTTTTCGCCCCCAGGCTCTGGCCCACCAACGTGGTCGCGGCCATGGCAAACCCGAAACCTGGCATAAAAGAGAGGGAGATCACCTGAAAAGTGATGCGCTGCGCTGCATAAATTGCGGTCCCCATCTGAATGACCAGCACACCATACAAGAGCATGCCACCGCTGAGTAGCAACTGCTCGACCATAGAAGGAATACCGACGTGAAACAGACGTCGGATCAGCCCGAGGTCGGGCCACCACCCGCCACGATCACGAAGGCTGATGGGGACATGCCCGCGCAGCAATACTACGGTCATGATAACTGTGCCCACCAGTCGGGACAGACTGGCCGCCCAGGCTGAGCCGGCCACACCCAGGCGCGGCAGACCGAAATGGCCGAAGATCAGCCCATAGGCAATCACCACATGCACCACGTTGATGAAAGCCGTAACCCTCATGGGGGTCTGCGTATCGCCGGCGCCGCGCAACGCCGCGCCGATGACGAACATCGCGATCATAAAGAACCCCATCTCCATGATGATGCGCAGATAAACAGCGCCCGCCTCGGCCAGGTCCGGTTCAGCCCCCAGAAGATAGATAAGCTCATCGGAGTAGAAATATCCCAGCACACCGAGGATGACAGCGATGATCAGGGCCAGGATCACCGACTGTTTGAGAACTCGATTAGCCTGTGCCGGATTGCCAGCACCTATCGAACGGGCGATCAGCACCGTCGTGCCCACCGTCACTGCTCCGAGGGCGGAATTGATCACCCAGATCACCTGGTTGGCAGCCCCCACGCCCGCCACCGCAGCCGCGCCCAGTTGGGACACCATCATCATGTCCACCACGCCCAATAACGTCTGCAACAAATTCTCGGCGATGACAGGCCAGGCTAACCGGTTGACGATGCGGCCGATCTCGTCACCCCCCGTAGCCAATCGCTGGATTCCTGTCCAACTCGCGTTCACTGTGAGCACGTTACTTCGCTGGAACCATTTCATGCATCTTCCCTCTGGTTGATAGCCGCTGGTTGATCTTCAGGTCACAAAGGATAACACAGCCGCTATCGTACGTCAACGTAGCCTCCGTAGGGCTTGTCTTCCTCCCAGTCGCGCTCAAACATCGCGGCCAGATATTGATAGGCCGCGTCAGATTGCACCTGCAAGGCCAGCTCACGATTGACCTTGGCCGATCCCTCCGAGCCGTTCAAACTGCCCACGTGAACCCAGCCACGGCCCCCCACTTCTACCAGCACCATCTTGTTATGAATGCCCAGGTAGGTTGGGTTGCCGCGCCGCGCTTCCAGGTTTAACCCCTCTTGTTGAGCGATCTCGTTCAGATAAGCGACGGTGGCGGCATTGCTGCGCGGGCTGCGTGGATCGTCGAAGAAACTGTCCAATAAAACGCGGACACGGGCCCCTCGGCGAGCAGCCGCCAGATAAGCCTCCAACCGCGGGTTAGGATCGGCCGCAGGAGTGCTGCTGCCAGGCCCCCAGTAGCGGTGTTCATAAAGCTGTTCCACCAACACGACATCGCCCGGACCGGCGCGAGCGATCAGAGGCAGCAGTCCGGCGTCGCTGCGCAGGCTGGTCTCTGGCGATTGCACGATCTCGAACGTAAAGGTGCCGGTGATGGTGAGTGGGGTGGGGAAGTGGATAGGATACAGTGTGGCATCCCCGGTCGGCGGGGGAGAATAGCCTACCGGCGGCGCCCCGTAGACGGGATCGGCTGCCTCCCAGGCAAAGATGTCCGCATGGCGCGTTGGGTCCAGGTCGGCCGCCAGCAACGCCCGGGCGCGAGCCACCACGCCCGGCGCATCAGTGAAAAGGGCTGCGCCGCGCTGTCCTGCTGTGCCGTTGCTTTTATCATCATCCGGCATGGAATTCGCTGCGGGGTTCTCGGAGCTGATCCAGGCGATCCGGTCGTCGAACAGCATCAGCTTGGCGTGCTGGTAGCGATAACGATCATGTGCGCCGTTGCGATCGTTGACCATGTAGTAGACCTGGCCGCCAGCGGCCTCGATGCGCTGAGTGATCCAGCGTTGAACGTCGCTGATGCCGCCAGCCGGCGCGCCTTCCAGCAAGATGCGGACTTCCACTCCAGCTTGCGCCCGCTCGGCCAGCGCCAGGCCGATGGGTACGCTCTCCAGCACGTACCCCTCGAAAGCGATACTCTCCTGCGCGGCCTGGATATGGGGCAGGAGGGTCTCGAACAGGTGGTCCGGGGCGATCGCAACCGTCAGATAGGCCGTCTCGGTCACGGTGTAAGCCGGCCAGAAGGTCTCCAGATCCCAGCCGGGGTAGCGCACCCGTCGCCCGGTGACAGAATCGGTCGGATCACTGGCCCAGTCTGTGGCACGATCGGTGTCAGGTAACGGCTGCGCCTGACCGTCCAGTTTACGGTAGAGGATCTGTCCCTCGGCACCGAAGCCGCTGGCTGTATACGGCTCTACTGGTGCCCCCTCCCAACCGGGGCCAGCGACCGCATTCTCATAGACGACTACATCGCTCAAGGAACCGTCCGGCGAGTGTAGCGTGACCTGCCCGCCATCGTTGGGGAGACGCAGGATGCTCCCCTGGGTGTTGGGCACAGAAGGATCGCTATCGGTGCCCCATTCGCAGTCGGGCCGGTGGCCAAAGGCAGAAGCAAAAGCCGCTGCCTCTCGAGCGCACCACAAGAACTGGCCGGGCGGCAGAGGGATCGCAGGCAGCACGGCCATGCGGCTGCCATCGCGCAGTTGCCACCCTTGCAACGACAGAGTCTGCTCCCCTACATTCCAGAGCTGAATGGCCTCATCTGCCTCGCCGGAAATGTAGGTATCGTAGTAGATCGCGCTGATGCGAATCGGCGGGCCAGACAGGGAGAATCTCAGCCACACGGCAGGGAGAAACCGTTGTTGGATGATAACTTCATCCAGATAATCCCCAGCCCGAACACAGGTAGAACTGGCCGCTAACCAGGCCAGACACGCCAGCGCGACGGCCAGCCTGATACTCACCCTCTTTTCCTCAAGATGCTCCCAGCCCCTGTCCCCGGGGCGCCTCAGCACGGGGAATCGCCCCGGGGACAGGGCTCAGAGTGCGTTACTTCTCGAATGGCGGGATATAATCTCCGTGGGCAGCGATCAGTTCGTCCACCAGCGCGCAGATTTCGTCCACCGTCAGTTCAGCGGCGGTATGCGGGTCGAGCATGGCGGCGTAGTACACGTAGTCGCGTCGGCGCTCCAGGGCAGCTTTGACGGTGAGCTCCTGCACGTTGACGTTGGTGCGGATGAGCGCCGCCAGGTGTGCGGGCATCTCGCCAATTCGTACGGGCTGCACGCCAGCGCCATCCACCAGGCACGGCACTTCCACGCAGCAGCCCCACGGCAGGTTATCAATCAACCCTTCGTTCATCACGTTGCCGTAGACCACGCGCGGTTGATTTGTCTCCATCGAGTGGATGATTAACGTGCCGTACTCACCGGAGTGGCGTACGACGCGCGTGCTCTGTTCACTGAGCCACTCGCGACGCAGTTGCTCGGCACGCTGCGGATCCTTCTCAGCGATGCGCCTGAGCCATTCCTCCGCTTTCGCCTGCTCGTAGCGAACGATCGCCTGCGGATCAGGGTCCTCCAGGGCCACTCGCATCTCCTCCCACTCAGCGATTTGCGCCTCACAGCGGCGGGGGTACTCGTCCAGCGGGACGTTGAAGCGCTCGATCAAGTCCGGCCGGTCGCGGCGGATGAAGTACGGCACGTACTCGGAGAAGTGCTCGCTAGACTCGGTCACGAAGTACCCCAGCCGACGCATCATCTCGAAGCGCACGCGGTCGTCGTCAGGCACGCGGCCCTCCTCGATCACTTTGTGTAACCTGGGGTAGAGGTCCTGGCCCTTATGCTCGAAGCGCAAGTAGAAGGCCATGTGGTTGATGCCAGCGCAGACGTAAGTGACCTCCTCGTAGGGGACACGCAGGAGGCGGGCCAGGTACGCAGCCGTGCCCTGGACGCTGTGGCATAGCCCCACTGTCTTGATCGGCGTCGCCTGGCTCATCGCCCAAGTCAACATGGCCATCGGGTTGGTATAGTTAATGAAGAGGGCGTCGGGGCATAGCTCCTCCATGTCACGGGCGATGTCGAGCATGACGGGGATGGTGCGCAGAGCGCGCATGATGCCGCCAATGCCCAGTGTATCGCCGATGGTCTGGCGCAGCCCATACTTCTTGGGGATCTCGAAGTCAAGAACGGTGCTGGGGCGGTAGCCGCCCACCTGGATCATATTGATGACGTAGTCGGCGCCGTCCAGCGCCCAGCGACGATCGGTGGTCACCTCAATGGTGGGATGAGCACCTGCTGCCTCGCTCACACGGTGAGCCACGATCTCGGACGTGCGCAGCCGGTCGGGGTCAATATCCATCAGGGAGATGGTGACGTCGTGCAGTTCCGGGAAGATGAAAATGTCACGCAGCAGGTTGCGGGCGAAAACGGTGCTTCCTGCACCGATGAAGGCGATTTTGGCCATTTCTCGCTCCTCGTTAGCGGTTATGTTATGTGCCGGGCATGATCGGCTTGCAGGCTGTCACCTGACAGCATCAGCATAAGTAGGAAAGGCAGCTTCCGGGCCATGAGCGCTGGAACTGCACCTTCCGGCGTCACGTGGTCGCCTTGGGACGTCAGGTGATCATGCTGACCAAGATGAGAGAAGGGTCGTGGCAACGGGCGGTGTGGTTGAGCTCATCAACCGGTAGGGCGACGAATTAATCCTTCAGGAGGAACACGTTCCCCGCGCCCGGTTAGCAGGCCGATCCCTTGCTCTTTCGCCGCGCGCACGGCGCCGGGGTCAATTCGGATGCCAAACGCGTAGGCCAGGTACGGCCCGGGCACGCCTTTGGCCGCCAGGCGTTGCTGCCATCCGCTGGACTTGATCTGCTGACCCCACTCCCACACCTGGCGGTGGCCCAGGCGCGCTTTGGCTTCCACCACTGCCCATACCTTTTCACCGGTCGGATTCTCAAGCTCCATCACTACATCCACTTCACCATCCAGCGCCAGGGAATAGGGTTCTGCCAGTAGACGGTAGCCTTTGCCTTCCAGGATTATCTGGAGAACACTTTCGGCTTCTTCCTCGATAGTGGAGCCAAAGGAGGCCTGGAGTTGCCTAAAGGCCGTCGCCAATCCTTGCACTTGTACTTCGGTGCGCTGTTGGGCAGCAGCCAGCTCTCGCACCTGAGCTTCAGTACGCTGTTGGGCAGCAGCCAGCTCCCGCACCTGAGCTTCGGTACGCTGTTGGGCTTCTGCTAACTCTCGCACAATCCCCGGTAGTGCCAAGAAGTCCTCTCTCAGGATCAGATGACGCAACTCCACCTGCCATTTCGGGTGCTCGGCCAGAAGATGAACTAAATCTGCAAGATCCGTCACAGTAAAGGCCATCTTGCGCCTCCTGGATAGAGATTATAACGCCTTGCAGCCGTTTGCGTCAAACGCAATCGAGGGACTGGCCCTCATTTTGGGAGAATCTCACGCGCCACGGATTCCCTACCTGCTCTCCACCGGCTGTAAATCCGGATGCAATTCCGTGTAGCACTTATTTGTCCCTTTCGCACATTTGTGCTATGATGGCCCCACTCCTGGAAGTCGGCGGTGAATGCCTGTCCACCGGCCCCTCGTCTGAGAAGCCTGTCCTGGCCGATAGTCCATACGGGCCACAGGCAGGCCAGGGATAACGAGAGCAGGCTGCATGCCGTCCAGCTTGTAATCCTCGCTGTTCAGAGGACTGGGCAAGCTGGCGAAAGGCCAGGGAATCTCGCCGTCTGGATTGAAACCCAGGCACCGCCATTTATGCGGTGTGCCGCGCGGAGAGAATAGCATGTCTAACCCGCTCGATCTGTTTTTGCCCGCTACGCGCCAATGGTTCGCTTCCACTTTCGACAAGCCGACGCCGCCGCAGGTAGCCGGCTGGCCGCCGATCCAGCGTGGAGAGCACACCCTGATCCTCTCCCCCACCGGCTCTGGCAAGACCTTGGCCGCCTTCCTGTGGGGCATTGACTCGATCTTTCGGGAAGTCAGCAAGGCGGCGGGGAAACGGGGCAACGAGGCAACAGGACAACGAGGAAAGGGGCAGGAGAGCGTGCTGCGCTTGGTCTATGTCTCCCCGCTCAAGGCGTTGAACAACGACATCGAGCGTAACCTGCGCGTGCCGCTGGCCGGCATTCGCCACGCCGCCCACGAGCTGGGCGAGCCACTCCCGCCATTGAGCGTAGCGGTGCGCACCGGCGACACACCCTCTTCGGCTCGCGCCGCTATGGTGCGTCGCCCGCCTCACATCCTGATCACTACCCCCGAGTCGCTCTATCTGCTCCTCACCAGCCCGGTGGCGAGGGCGATGTTCCGCGACGTGCGCACGGTGATCGTGGACGAGATCCACACGCTGGTGGGCAGCAAGCGCGGCGCGCATCTGGCCCTCTCCCTCGAGCGACTGGAGCGGCTGGCTGGGGCTCCAGTGCAGCGGATCGGCCTCTCCGCCACGATCCGCCCGCTGGAGGAGGCGGCGGCCTTTCTGGGGGGGCAGACCCTCACCTCGCCCCCTGCACGGAGGGGAATAGGGGATGGGGTAAGGTCCGACGGCTCACCAATACCCCGCCCGGTCACCATCGTGAACGCCATCCACCAAAAGGGGCTCGATCTGCAGGTGCAAACCGTGGTGGAGGATTTCAGCCGGCTCCCTGGCGACTCAATCTGGCCGTCCGTCATCCCCCATCTGGTCCAACTCATTCGCCAGCACCGCACCACGCTCATCTTCTGCAACAGCCGCCGCCAGGCGGAGCGCACTGCCGATCGCCTTAATGAGCAACTGGCGGCGGAAGCCGAGGGCCGCGTGCCGCCCGGCACCAGCGCCATGCTCCTGCCCAATCCCAAAGGTGGCGAGATTGCCCCCGGCCGCGGCATCTTCACCGTGGGCGCCAGCGGCCCCATCCGCGCCCACCATGGCTCCATGTCTCGCGAGACCCGCCGGCAGATGGAAGAGCAGCTCAAGCGCGGCGAGCTGCCGGCGCTGGTGGGCACCTCCTCGCTGGAGTTGGGCATTGACATCGGCTCTGTTGATCTGGTGGTGCAATTGGGCAGCCCCAAGAGCGTGTCTCAGGGCCTGCAACGCGTGGGCCGATCCGGCCACCTGGTCGGGCAAACGTCTGTTGGGCGCATCATCTCGCTTCACCGCGAAGACCTGATGGAGGCCGCCGCCGTCGCCCGGGGCATGTTGCGCGGCGACGTGGAGCCCGTTTACACGCCCCGCAACCCGCTCGACGTGCTGGCCCAGCAGATCGTGGCGATGGTGGCCGTAGAGACGTGGCGGGTGGACGACCTGTACGCGCTGGTGCGGCAGGCATACCCGTACCGGGACCTCTCGTGGCAGGCGTTCCAGGCGACGCTGGACATGCTCGCCGGGCGATATCCGTCCACCGTACACCGCGAGCTGCGGCCGCGGCTGGCCTGGGATCGCGTGCACAACACGGTGAGCGCGCTGCCCGGCAGCCGACAGCTCGCCCTGCGCAACGGCGGCACGATCCCCGATCGCGGCACCTACGGCGTCTATCTGCCCGATGGGCGCACCCGGCTGGGCGAGCTGGACGAGGAGTTCGTGTTCGAGACGCGCCCAGGGGACGTGTTCCTGCTCGGCTCACACACCTGGCGCGTGCTGGAGATCACCGACGACCGCGTGATTGTAGCCGATGCCGCGGGCGAGGTGCCGCGTATGCCGTTCTGGCGCGGCGATTTCCCCTGGCGGCCCTATGCCCTGGGGCGAGCAGTGGGAGCGTTCCGCCGCGAGCTCGGCGAGCGGATCGCTACGGCGTCGTCCCTCGTCCCTCGTCCGTCGTCCGAGCTGCTGACCACGGGCGACCGACGACCGACGACGGCAGATGGCTGGGCTGAGGACGGTGACTGGCTGGATGCCTATGCCGATGTGGCCGCCTGGCTTGAACGGGAATGTGCCCTCGATCGCAACTCGGCCCGCAACCTGATCGCGTATGTGCGGCATCAGCTCGACGTGATGGGCGCCATCTCGTCGGACCGCACGATCATCGTCGAGTCGTTCGAGGACGCCATCGGCGAGCCGCGCATCGTCATCCATTCGCCATTCGGTGGGCGGGTGCATGGGCCGTGGGGCCTGGCGCTGGCGTCGGCGCTGCGTGAGCGAACCGGCATAGAGGTCGAGGTGCAGGTCAGCGACGACGGCATCCTCCTTCGCTTTCCCGGCGCCGATCAGCCGCCGCCGCTGGACGTGATCCGGGAGATGACGCCCGTTGAGGCCCGCGAGCGCATCCTGCGCGAGCTGCCCGAGTCGGCCGTATTCGGCGCGCAGTTCCGTCAGAACGCGGCGCGGGCTTTGCTCCTCCCCACATCGGGCGGGAAACGCACGCCGTTCTGGCTGCAACGGCTGAAGGCCAGAGACTTGCTCGCCGCGGTGCGCCAGTTTCACGACTTCCCCATCGTCGCCGAGACGTATCGTGACTGCCTGAGCGACGTCATGGATCTGGCCGGGCTGGAGGAGGTGCTGGGCGAGATCCAGGCCGGGCGCATCCGGCTGTTCACCGCCGAGACGGCCGTCCCTTCGCCCGTGGCGGCCAGCCTGCTCTTCGACTTCATGAACATCTACCTGTACGAGTGGGACGCGCCCAAGGCCGAGCGAGAGCTGCAGCGGTTAGCGGTCAGCCGTGAGCTGCTGGCCGATTTGATGGGCAATCCCGAGTTGGCGCGGCTGCTGCGGCCGAAGGCCATCGCCGAGGTGACCGCTCGCGCCCAACGCACCGACCCGGCGTTCCGGGCGCGCTCGGCCGATGAGCTGGCCTTATTGCTACTGGAGATGGGAGATCTGAGCGAAGCGGAGATCGCGGAGCGGTCGCGGCCAGGATGGGAGCAGTGGCTGGAAGATCTGGCTGCCCAGAGCCGTGTGATGGAGGTTGACATCCC
>DAOUAJ010000410.1:0-18958 GCA_034433615.1 Anaerolineae bacterium
AGAGAGGAGACCTGCTCCATGTCCTTGGGGTCCAGCAGACCGGTCTCCCGGTTGAAGGCGCCCAGGATCTCCACCCGCTTGATGGAGTCAATCCCCAGGTCCGCTTCCAGATTGGCCGACAGGTCCAGCATCTCCTCAGGATAGCCCGTCTTCTCGCTGACCAGGCGCAGCAAGATCTTTTGCACGGACAGAGGCTGCGCGGCCGCCCCTCTCGGCGCGGGGGCGGAGGTCAACGCCTCAGCCGATGCGCTCGCTGCCGGAGCTGCCGCGGGTAGTGCCAATTCGGCCGGAACGGAGGGAGGCATCTGGCTAAGCGAAACCGGAGCCGATGCCAACGACGCCGGTTGAGGGGGCGCGGCTGGAGTCTGTGTCACCGATGCCAATCGGCTCATAAACTGCCGCATCACCGCTTCCTGCGTCTGCAGGAACTGTTCCATTAACCGAAGGTGAGCCTGCATGACCTGAGTTCGCCCATCTTGCTGGATAGGATTGGTTCCTTGTTGGGTCATCGGAGTAAACGTCGGCGCAGTGTCTGGCGCTGGAGTTGGCCTCGCTGTCTCAGTGAGCCGCCCGCGATCGGCCCCGGCCATGGCATCGGCCGTTGTCACGCCTTCCGCCACGTCCGTCATGGGGGAATTGTCGCCGCTATCGCCCGAAGTCTGGGAGATACGGTGGCGAAGTTGGCTCGCTACTTCCGGTGAGATCGCCATGCCCGCCCAACCGGTCGCCAGCTTCACCGTCCTGGCAGGCTTCTTGCGAGTCTCTATCTGCCCAACAGATCCCAGCTCTAACCGGCGGGGATGGCGCCGCCGGTACAGCTCATCCAGGTTGAGAGGCACGCCCTGGGCACTGAGCAGGCCCAGCAGATGGTTGAGTTGGGTGATTCCGGAACGCTGCTGAATGTTGGCCGGAATCGCCAGGTGGGGCTGACCGCGCAGGATGTCTCCCACAAAGGCCGTCAGATTGCCGCGAGTGCCCACCTCAACAAAGATGCGGACGCCGTCTTCGTACATGGCCTGGATGGTCTCCCGGAAGCGTACCTGGCTCATCCAGGAGCTGGTAGCCAGAGCACGAATCTCGGCGACATCGTCACTGAATGGTGCTGCCGTAGCACACGAGTAGGTGCGTACCTTCGGCGCAGCCAGAGGCAATTGATCGTAAAACTCCTGGAAAAGGTGGATGTAGGGCGCAAAGAGCGGCGTGTGATAAGCCCGGTCGAAGGGCAGGACCTCATAGATCAGCCCCTGATTCTGCATGAGCGCCACTACGGCTTCCATCGCGGACTTTTCACCCACCACCACCGACTGGTGCGGGCAGTTGTCCATGCCTACGTAAACCTCGCCGCCCACCTGCTCGATAATGGACGCGACCCGGTCTAGCCCGGCGCCCACCGCCAGCATTACCGCCCGCGGCAGATCGGCATCCTCCACCCGCTCCTCGTATATCTGGTTCAGTTGGCTAAGATAGCGGCTCACAAATAGCCTATAACGGGCCACAAGCTCATCGTCAAGCTCATCGTCGCTCACCGGAATGATTCCGGCGGCGAGCATGGCAGAATACTCGCCCGTGCTGTGGCCGACGATCGCGTCAGGTCGCACACCCAGCCGGGTGAGCAGAGTGAAAAGCGCCATGTTGGCTGTGAGCACTGCCTCGATGGCTCCGTCAATCCGCCACAAGTACGGCTCCATGCTCTCCTGCCCCGACCGCGCCGGACAGGGGAAGATAAAGTCGCTGGGCAGGTAGCCGCGAGGGTGATCCACAAAGATGCGATCTATCTGATCAAAACAGGCCCGCACCTCCGAAAAATGCGGGCACAAATCGGCCAGCATGTTTGGGTACTGCGACCCCTCGCCGGGGAAGAGGAACGCCAGCTTTCCTTCCGGGTGGAGGGGCTTTTCAAAGAAGTAGATGCCTCGCACCTCCTTGATCTGGCGGGTCTCCGGCTTCTCCAGGCGGGAGACCGCGTGGGCCAGCTTCTCGCGCAGGTCTGCGACGGACTCGGCTACCACGGCCAGGCGGCAGAGCTGCTCACCGATCTCTGCATTGACGGTGTAGGCCAGGTCCAGGAGGGCCACGTCCGGCGCGGCGTCCGCATAGGCCATCAACTTACGGGCCCTCTCTACCAGTTGGGCACGGGAGTCTGCCGCCAGGATCACCACTTCGCTCTCCCACCGGTGCATGTGGCCGGGCAGCGCCACCTCCCGGGGTTCCGGCGCCTCCTCCAGGATCACGTGGGCGTTGATGCCGCCGAAACCGAAGGCGTTGACGCCGGCCCGGCGCGGCGTATCGGGCGTGCCGTGAATCCAGGGGCGAACCTCAGTGTTGATGTAAAAAGGGGTTTTCTCCAATTCCAGTCTGGGGTTCGGCTCGTCGCAGTGGATCGTCGGCGGCAACACCTTGTGGTAGAGAGCCAATGCCGCCTTGATGATGCCGGCGACGCCCGCGGCGGGCATGGCATGACCGATCATGGACTTGACCGAGCCCAGGGCAATACGAGACGGCCGACCATCCCGTCCGCCGAAGACGGCGCTCAACGCCTGAATCTCCGCCAGATCGCCCACAGGCGTGCCGGTGCCGTGAGCCTCGATCAGGCCCACGGTCTCCGGTGCAATGCCAGCCATCTCATAGGCCCGGCGCAACGCTAGTACCTCCCCCTCGACGCGCGGGGTCAGCACGCCGGTCGCGCGGCCATCGCTGGCAGTGCCCACCGCCTTGATCACGGCGTAGATGCGGTCGCCGTCGCGCTCGGCGTCCTCCCGCCGTTTCAGTACGATCATACCGAGCCCTTCGCTCAGGATCGTGCCGTCCGCGTCCTTATCGAAGGGACGGATCTCCTGGCGGCGGGAGAGGGCGCCCAGTTGGCAAAAGAGGGTCAAAATCGGGATAGGGGTAGTGACCTGGACGCCGCCTACCAGCGCCAGATCACACTGATCGGTGAGCAGATCGCGCATGGCGATCTCCACAGCGATCAGCGACGAGGCACAGGCTGCGTCTATCGTGTAGGATGGCCCCATCAGGTCCAGGCGGTTGGCGATACGCCCGGCAGTGATGTTAGGAACCAGCCCCGGCGCTGCCTCCGCGTTGAAGGGCGGCAGCCGCTTCTTCAGTTCCGCCCGAAGCAGTTGGAGGTCCGCCTGGCTGTATTCGGGGTGCAGGGTCTGTAAAATCTGCAAGGTCTGGTCCACCACCAGGCTGTGCTGGACCATGTTCAGGTTGCCCCGGTTCAGGTAGGTGCCCTTGCCCAGGATCACGGCGGTGCGGTGGCGCTCGTGCACGTTCTCCTTCAGCCGTTCCAGGTAGCCGGCATCGGCCAGGGCATCGTAGGCAACTTTCAGCGCCAGCCACTGGTCTGGCTCGCCACCCTCCAGGCCAGCGGGCATGATGCCGTAGTCCAGGGGGTTGAACTCCGCCAGAGGGCCTAAAAAGCCACCACGCTTGCAGTATACCCGGTCGTTGGTAGTGGAATCGGGATCATAGAACACGTCAGAGTCCCATGCCTCCAGTGGCGGGTCTGTCACCGCGTCCACTTTGTTCAGGATGTTCTGCCAGTACGCATCCAGATCGCGAGCGCCGGGGAACATGCACGCCATCCCGATAATCGCGACCTCCCCACCGACTCTGGCCCTATCCGATCTCTCCATAAAACCCCCCCACGCCTCACGCTTTACGCATTACGTCTTCGCCGCAGATCAACACCTCGGCCTCACCCTTGCGACCGTAGTTGATCTCTTCCACCAGCCGCTGGACGCCGATCTCCGCCGGGACCAGGCTGACACCCCGACGGGCGAACTCCCGCCGCAGTTCCTCGGAGACCATCCCCGGCGCATCCCACGGCCCCCAGTTGATCGAGACGACGCGAGCCGGCCAGCGCCGGTCCAGGTAGACGGCCAGTTTGTTCAGCACCTCGTTGGCCGCGGCGTAGTCCCCCTGCCCCCGGTTGCCGAAGCGGCCGCTGATCGAGGAGAAGAAGACCAGGAATTTGAGAGTCTCCGGACGCAGCTTGCGGCTCAGGATAAACGCGCTGTCCAGTTTTGTGCCGATCACTCGCCGGAAGGACTCCGTCGTCTTATCCTTGATCAACTTATCCTCGACGATGCCTGCGCCATGGATCACACCGTCCAGGCGACCGAACCGGCGGTAAATATCGTCAATCAGCCTGCTGAAAGTTACCTCATCCCGCACATCAACGGAATGGTACTCGATTCTTGCCCCGGCCTGCTGCAAGGCGGCCAGGTTGGCCCGCATCTCCCGCTCCTGAAGCAGACGCTCGTAGGCTGCTTCCACCTCGGCCAACGGCACTTTGCGGCCGTCGTCGCCTAGCACTTGCACAAGCGCTGCCTTGATCTCGCGGGCGGAGATCAGCCCGGCCGTCTGAGGTGATTCTGCTGCAGGTGGCAGAGGCGAGCGGCCCACCAGGACGAGGGTTGGCTTGTAGCGCCTGGCCAGTTCCTGCGCGACCAGGGCGGTGATGCCTCGCGCGCCGCCGGTGACCAGGATCACCGACTGCGCATCTATGCTGAGACCGGTGGGGGCAGAGCTGTCCACCGGTGTGGGGACCAGCCGCAGCGTCCGGCGCAGGACACCATCGTAGCCCACTTCGATCAGCCCATCCCCGGCGGTGACTTCATTGAGGATGGCCTGAGCCGCGGCAGAGATGTCGGGTTGGCGATCAAGGTCTACCACCTTGACTCGAACGGCGGGCAGTTCTTGAGCTGCCGTCTTGAGCAGGCCAGCGATGCCACCGTGGCCGGGGAAGCTTGTACCCGGTAGGGTGAAGGCGGCGTCCTGGCTACTGCTGTCACTGGCGAAGGAGCCACCCATGCCTGTAGCCGCCAGCAGGCAGGCACCACCCACCCGGGCCACAGCCGCCAGGTCCTCATGCAGCGCCTGCATCAGGTGGAACAGGCCGATCAAATCCTCGTTGAATGAGTCTCGCCAGCTCCTCAGGTCCATGCTCTCAAAGGTGCGCCCGCCCTGCAGCGGAGCCAGGTGCAGCAGGCTGCCAATCGGCCCATGTCTCTGGCGGACGGCGTCCAGCAGGGCCTGCACCCCTTTCCGGCTGGTGAGCTCGGCGGCATATCGGTTCTCACTACCCTTTGCCCCCCCAGAACCGGCAGTGAGCAGCACTGCCTGGTGGCCCTGGCAACGCAGCATCTCAGCCAGCGTGGGAGCGATCCCTCGTCCATCATCGGTGATCAGGATCACCCGGCCGGGGGCGAGGGAGGCGGGAGCTCCGGTCAGTGGCACCGCGACAGATTCCAGCCGATAGCGCAGGATCGGCGCTGATTCGCGCGCAGGGGCCATAGTTTCAGGCGCAGAGTGTGCCGGAGCCACCAAACTGTCTTCTGCCTTGATAGCCGGCTGCTGGGGGAGATCTGAGACCTCGACCGTGGCCGGTTGAGCGGTCTGGGCCAGAATGCAGGTGATGATCCCCCGCAGCGTGCGCTGAGACTGGAGCTGCTCCATGCCTGGGCCGGTGATGATCCCCTCCAACAGCACATGGCGACCCCGAAGCGCCCCCAGAATCTCCACGCGCTTAATGGAGTCAATGCCCAGGTCGGCTTCCAGGTTGGCGTCCAGGTCCAACATCTCTCGCAGATAGCCGGTGCGCTCGCTGACTAGCGTCAGCAATTCGTCGCTCAAGCTCTTTTCATCCAGTGTTCTCTCGCCAAGCAAAGGGGGTTGCCCGTTTGCCGCCTCTGGTAGTGTTTGCTCTGCCCTGAAAAAGGGACGAGGGAGCGGGTTTTCATCGGCCGTGGCGCCACCCATGGCAGGGGCAGTGGGAGCTAAGGGCAGTTCTGTGGCCAGCGGCTGTTGCTGCAGCGCTGTCGTCTGCTGAGGCGAGAGCGTCGGTGTGCCGTTCAGATACGCGAGCATGACATTCTTCTGAGTCTCCAGGAAGCGGCCCATTAGTTGCTGATACTGGAGCATCACCTGGGTGACCTCATCGTCGGGGGCCGCCGTCGGGGCCATCTGAGAGGCATCGGTAGCCGGTGGTGTTTGCGCTGCCGGGATCGTCTGCGCAGCAGGCACAGCGTCCACCCTGATGGGCCTAGGGTGACGCGGTGATACGGTGACACGGTGACACGGAGATTCGTCCTGTCTCCGCGTCTCGCCGTCTCCGTGTCTCCCCCTCTCCTTGTCCCCTTGTCTCCTCTGCTCCTCCGCTCCATCGGCCAACCTCACCTTTAACGGCTCGACGGTCAGCTCGGGCAACCCTTTCTGAACGTCACGCCACGGCCGAGCGCGCCCGCCATTCACCAGCCAGGTGATGGGGCCGTACCTGGCCTGCTCCGGGTCTTCGTAGGGACGACTGAAATCCAGCAGGTTCACCTGTCGGCCCTCAAAGAGTGGCTCCAGATGCAAGTCCAGGCCCGCGGCAACCAGTTGACCCAGGGCACGTAGCAACGCGGGTATGCCCGCTCCGCCCCCATCTACTGCCACGGCCAGGTGCGGCTTGTCTGCCAGAATCTGGTCAACCAGCCCACTCAGCACGCTGCGAGGGCCAGCCTCTATGAAAATGCGGGCGCCCGCCCGATACATGGCCTCGATCTCTTTCTGGAACTCCACCGGGCGGGCCAGGTGCATGGAGAGGAGCTCTCGAATCGCCTCCGGCTCACAGGGGTATGGCTCACCCGTGGTGTTGGAAAAGACCGTGATCTGAGGCGCGTGGAAAGTCACCGTGCTCAGAAATCGCGCCAATCGTTCTCGGGCTGGCTCCACCAGGGGCGAATGGAAGGCGCAGGCCACAGGCAACTTCTGCGCCCGGATGCGTTGTGCCTCACATCGCCGCATTGCCTCTTCTATAGCTGCCGTGGGGCCGGAGATGACCGTCTGGCTGGGGGAGTTCAGGTTGGCCAGGGTCAGGTCAGGGATCCCCTTTGTGATCGCCTCCACCGTCGCCCGATCGCCTCGCACCGCCGCCATCGCACCAGAGTCCGGCCCGGTCGCCTCGGCCATAAAACGGCCACGCGCTTCGGAGATGGCGAAGAGCTCTTCCTGACCGAAGACCCGGGCTTGGCACAACGCCACGATCTCTCCATAGCTATGACCGGCCACGAAATCTGGGCGCACCCCCATCTTTTGCAGCAGGGTGCTAACAGCGAGACCGGCGGCACCCAGGGCCGGCTGGGCGATGCGAGTATCGGTGAGAGCCTGCCGGTTGGCCTGGGTAGCTTCCTCGCTCTTGGTCGGGATGGGGAAGATGTAATCGCTGAGCGGCCTGGGCAGCCGTTCTGCCAGCACTCGATTGGCATGCTCGAACTGCTCGCGCACCAGTGGGAACTGCATCACCAGGTCCCGCAGCATGTCGGGGTATTGGGAGCCCTGTCCGGGGAAGAGGAAGGCCACCTTGCCAGCCTGACTCGATGGTTCCTGGGCGAAGTAGATGCCGCGCGAGTCCCGGATCAACATCTCGCCAGCGCCCATCCTGGCTTTAGCCTGAGCCAGTTTCTGCTGCAAATCCTCCAGGGAGGTGGCAACCACGGCCAGGGTCGAGAGCTCTCCGTCTTTTCTGATCTCAGTTAGTTGGCGATACCGGCGATACAGGGTGTACGCCAGGTCTCTCAGGAGCGGCGCGTTTCCTTCCCCCAGCCAGCCGTCCAGCTTGTTCATCTCGGCCAGCAAACTGCTGCGATCCCAGGCACAGAAGATCAACAGCTCCGCCGGCCAGGTTGAAGAGGCAGCCTGATCGGGCAGGCAAGGATCCTGGTATTCTTCCAACACCGCGTGGAAATTGGTGCCGCCGAAGCCGAAAGCACTCACGCCAGCCCGTCGCACGGCTCCCTCAGCGGTAGTCAACCAGGGGCGGGCTTCGCTGTTCACATAGAGAGGGCTATCACTATGGCAGATCTTCGGGTTGGGCTCATCCACCAGCGTGGGCGGCAGCACCTTATGGTACAGGGCCAGAGCTACTTTCATCAGGCCAGCCAACCCGGCAGTGCTCTTGGTATGGCCGATCATGGACTTAACGGAACCGATAGCACACACTTGCTTAGCGGCCTGGCTCTCCTGGAGAAGGGTCTCGAGCGCTTCGGCTTCTACCACATCGCCCACCCGGGTACCGGTGCCGTGAGCCTCGATCAGGCCAACGGTGGCAGGAGAGATGCCGGCTTTCGCATACGCCCGGCGCAGCGCACGCAGTTGACCCGCCGGACGGGGCGCGGTCAGACCCCTATCCTTGCCGTCGCTGGAAGCGCCGATGCCCTGGATGACCGCGTAGATGCGGTCGCCATCTCGCTCGGCATCCTCCAGCCGCTTGAGAATCACCGCCGCCACCCCCTCGCTGATAGCGATGCCGTCGGCGTTAGCGTCAAAGGGGCGACAGCGGCCAGAGGGTGAGAGCGCGTGGGTCTTACTGAAGGCCAGGAAGGCAAAGGGGCTCTGGACCGCATCCGCTCCACCCACGATCGCCATGTCTGCGCGGCCAGATTCCAGCTCCTGCACTGCTACATCCAGAGCAGCCAGGGAAGAACCGCAGGCAGCATCCACAACAAAGTTCGGGCCACCCAGATCGAAGCGGTTAGCGACGCGGCCAGCCAGCACGTTCAGCAGGATCCCCGGGAAAGAGTCCTCGGTCCACTCCGGCAGCATGTCGGAGAAGCGTGCGATGACCTCTTCCGACTCCGTGGCCAGGAAGTGAGGCAGGTAAGAGCGGAAGCCGTAGTGGAAGCCCAGGTCTCCCAGGCCACCGCCGGCGGCCACGATGACAGCAGTGCGCTCCCGTGGGAAAGGGCGCTCCAGATAGCCAGCGTCCACCAGAGCCGCCCGCACTACCTCCAGCATCAACAGTTGCACGGGCTCGATGGACGTCACCGAATTGGGGGGCATGCCATAATCCAGAGGATTAAACGGGACGTCGCCAATAAAGCCGCCCCACCGGGAGTAGATCTTGTCCCTGGCATTGCGGTCTGGATCGAAGTAGCGTCTCCAGTCAAATCGCTCAGGAGGAATTTCCGTGATGGCATCAACCTTATTGAGGATGTTTTCCCAGTAGACGTGCAAATTAGCAGCCCCCGGCAGAATGCAGGACATGCCGACGATGGCAATCCGAGAAGGTTGGGCTACCACCTGCACCCCATCTGCCTTTACCTTATCGGCTACTTCCTCTGCTGCCAACGCCGCCAGCCGTTCCGAGCCCTGGACGGAAACCTCCTGATGCAATTCCTCGATGGTGCAAACCGTGTCCCGCAGAGCTGCTACCTGGCCGATCATGTACATGCCCTGCTCGTACTGTTCATTCTCGTCCAGAGAGATGTACCTGGGTGTTTGCGGGTCCCCCGGATTACCCGGGGCAGGCTGGCCATGGCGGGGATGCCTGGCAATCCCCTTGGCCGCAATCCGAAGCCGGCCCAGGTTCAGAGCCTCCAGCTCCTCACGCAGGTGGTCGCCGGTGACCTTCTCCTGCAAGAGGTGTCGCCGACGCTCAACGAAAGTTCGGGTGTATGGGGTGGGCAGACAGCGGGTAACGTGACCCGGGCCTGTCTCCAACAGCACGGTCCCTTCACCGCGCAACGCCTCTACCTGGTAGCGGGGCACGATCGCCCTGGTGGCTACCGCTTCCCGTGTGAAAAGGTAGGCCGTGCCCATAAGCACACCCACGCGCACGCCCAGATCGGCCAGAGGCGCGGAGAGCACGGCGACCATCGAAGAGGAGAGCGCGTCGTGAATGCCCCCTGCAAACAGGATGTGAAAGTCCTGGCCGTCGGCTTTTGTCGCAGTCAGATGCTCCAGTAGGACGTTAATCATCGTTTCCCACAGCACAAAACTGGAACGGGGGCCGACATGGCCGCCACACTCGCGACCTTCAAAGACGAACCGTCTGGAGCCTTCTGCCAGGAACATTTTCAACAAGTCTGGTGACGGCACGTGAAGGTAAGTGGGGATACCTTCCTGCTCCAACTGGCGCGCCTGATCCGGGCGTCCCCCTGCAATGAGAGCAAACGGCGGGCGGGTTAACCGAATGGCCTCTAACTGCTCTTGACGTATCTCCGATGAAACGAAACCGAGGATGCCCACCCCCCAGGGGCGCTGGCCCAGCTCTCGCCGGGTCTCTTCCAGCAAGGGGATCACTTCCGCCTTCCGCATCATGGCCAGGGCCAGGAACGGCAGGCCGCCCCCCTTTGCTATTTCAAGAGCGAACTGAGCATTGTCGCTGACCCGGGTCATGGGGCCCTGCACGATGGGATAACGGGTGCCATGGGACTGCGCGAGCGGCGCCCCCTCAGCGAGGGGACAGAGCCTGGAAGCGGTCACACAGTGGGTCTCGATGGATTTCCGAATCGCCGCGAGGATGCCACTCACGGTGACGAAGCGACACGCGAGGGGTGCAGCGAACGCGGCATCCTGGCCCAGCAACAGGACGTGCTGATTCGGGTCCGCCCAGCCCACGCGCTGGCGCACGGCATTGCGCCAGGCAGCCCTCTTCTCGTCCGTTTCAAGAGAGGCGTTGGTCGCCAAACTCTCTTCTTCTTGACGAAGCGCCTCCACGGGGCTCAACCCTGGTCTGAAGTAGATCCGGTAGCGTTCTCCTAACTCGCTGCCCAGGCAAACAGTCTCGCTGCCGTCCATAGCTGCAATCCCGTCTTTGATTGCTGCCGGCAGGCGAGACTCGCGCGCCAGGGCCAACTGGGCATCCAGGACGATCCCGGCGGCGCCAGCAGCATAACAGGCAGCCGCCGTATGCAAACCGATCCCTCCTTGCGCATAAACCGGTAAAGAGAGCCGACCGAGGAGCCTTTGCAGCAGGACAAAAGCCGTCTCCTCACCAACAAACCCGCCCGCTTCGTTCCCCTTGGCGACAACGCCGTCCACGCCGAGCGTTTCGCCCAGGCGGGCTTGCTCCAGGTTGGTCGCCTCCAGAAAAACACGCCGACCTTCCTGATGAATAGTCTCAATCTCTCTTCGAAGGAGTTGAGGATCGTGGCCAGTTAACAATACCAGGTTCAAGCGCTCAGAGGCGTTGGCGAGAAGTTCGGACAATAACTCCCTTTGTTGACAGTTCAGCTTGAGTCCGTAGTTGTTCCTGGCATGGCGGGCCAGCGCGGCGGCAGCCTGGCGAGCCGCTTCATGATCCAAGGCGTACTCGAGATCGAGGACTCCCAACTCGCCAACCCGGCTGGTCGCAATGGCTAACGCCGGATCTAACAAACCCGGCGGTGTCAATACAATGATCTGGAATTCGCGCGTCATAGGGGTGACTCGATGCTGCTTTCCTAATGAAGCGAGCTGGGCAGCTCGATCGGGTGATCTGGGTCGAGCAGCAATCTGTAGGAAGCTGCCAGGTCCTGGTATTCATCGCGCTCTTGCGCGGTTGGCAGTACCCGTTCAGCATTGAGGATCGGCTGGCCTGTAACCGCACGCACCAACACGGCGAAGCCAAACAAAACCTGAGGGGCGCTGAAATTACAGTGGCCATAGCGCCGCAGGATCGGGATGTTGGTATGTAACGCTGCGTCACCCTGAGCCTCGATCTTGCGGCGATAGAGCGGTTGGTGCCAGTAGGGTACGATCGGATCACCCAGCGTGTGCAGGGTCACCAGCGGGCCGCCGAGGTCGCCTGAGGTCTGATAATAGGTGTTGATTTCTTGGATTGCCGCCGGTTCGGCCTGAAATCGGGCCACCGACAGATTTAAGAGCCGATCATCTGTGGAGCCACGATAGTAGCGCCGGCTGTTACCAAAGGGCTGACCACCAAGCTTAGCCATGCCATCGTTAGTGGCGAAGACGTTGTACCACAGCACATCGAGCAAGGCTTCGACGTTCTCGTCCGTATCCACCGGATGCGCTGGAACATGAGCGACCTCCAGAAGTTGCTGCATGCTGGCGGGATTGGAACGCAGTGCAGCCTCAACGCGTGATTGGTAAATCGTATCCCAGCCGTCAATTACCTCCTGCGGAACCGCGACCGGACTGCCCGGTATGATGCCAGGGAAGAAGTAGTCAAAAAGGACACGAACATCGCCCCAATAATTGATCTGCCAGCGAAAATCCCCCACCGGCCCGCACGCGGAGAGGCCGCCATCGAACACGTCAGCGTGTCGTTCGAGAGCCAGTGCCGTGATGACGCCCCCTTCGGAGGCTCCCACCAGGTACACGTGCCCCGGTTGACCGTGAGTGGTATTGAAGACCTGCACCAGGTCTATCAGGTCGTCAATGCCTTGACGCACGGCCAGGCCGTTAACACTGTAACTGGTGGTGGCGAAGGCGAACCCCAGGCCGTTGACCATTTCCGGAATGGAGACCTGGCCTGGGATGCTCAACTGATCCTCTGGAATGCCGATGGGCTCATTGTAAGCGACATAGCCGTGAGCGTAGACCACCAGGTCCCCGTTCCACTCACCCTCGGCTGGCATGCAAATGCGGTATATCGCTCCGCTGGCCTGCACACCATCAGGTTCGCAACGGCTGTCCGCGCGCGCTGTGGGCGTTGTTGGCCGGCCAAGGCTGCCAAGTAGAATAGAGCTGATCAGGAGGAAGCGTTTAATGTTTACTTTCGTTGTTTGCATTTGTGCCTCGCATTTGTGCCTCCCTAAATTATATTAACGTACACCTCCCTCAAAAGGAAACGGTGAAGCTTCGTGACTAACCCTGGAAATACCTTAGACCGAAGGAGACAAGCCCTTAAATGCCTTATTAGCGACCCAGTAGCAAAGGATGGAAGTAGGCTAGACAGAGCAACAGCCTGCAGGGGGGAAATTCGACTTGAAAGCAGCAAAGGGGGGGCCCAGACAGCACAAAACATAATGAGCTCCCACCCGCGCAGGTTGGTGACAGAACCAGGGTCTTTTCTAGATATGAAATTATACCATCGTTCCGTGGATTTGCAAAGTACGGCCTTCCTGGTCTGCACGACGTCCAGGGCAGACAAGACAGTTCCCCATGCCGCTGGCGCCGCAACGGCCGATGAAAAGCGGTCAGCCGTCAGCGGTTAGCTGTCAGCTTTTAGCCCATGGTCTTCTGAGAGGCGAAGACCACAAGTGCGGGCCACAAGCAGCCGTCAGCCTTCAGCCAGAGTCGCTGATCGCTGATCGCTGACTGCTGACTGCTATTTTCAGGACAGCTACCCGGCCGGACCCCTTGATCGCCGAAGGTCTCCCGACCGAGGCGAAAGGAGGTCGCTGATCGCTGATCGCTGATCGCTGACTGCTATTTTCAGGACGGTTCAGGGGGCAGGCCAAACAGGGCCGGGATTAGGGGTTCGGGGAGTCAAGGAAGTGGAAAATCCCCCGATCCCCAAATCCCGGCAACCCAATCCTTGCGCAGTAAAGTCACTTCGCCTCGGTGTAGTTCTCGGCGACGGCGGACCAGTTGACGACGTTCCACCAGTTCTGAATGTACTCGTTCCGGCGGTTCTGATATTTCAGGTAGTAGGCGTGCTCCCAAACATCCAGGCCGAGGATAGGTGTGTAGCCCTCCATGTAGGGACTATCCTGGTTGGCTGTAGAGTAGACCTTCAGTTCGCCCGTATTGGTCAGCACCAGCCAGGCCCAGCCGCTGCCGAAGCGCCCCATCGCCGCCTTCGTGAACTCCTCCCTGAAAGCCTCAAAGGAGCTGAACTTCTCCTTGATGGCATCGGCCAGCTTTCCAGCCGGTTCGCCACCACCATTGGCGGACATGATCGTCCAAAACAGGCTGTGATTGATGTGTCCACCCCCGTGATTGCGTACCGCTGTCCGAATGTCCTCGGGGACGTTGTTGATGTTGCGCAGCAACGATTCGAGGGAGTGACCCTGCAGCTCGGGATGCTTCTCCAAGGCCGCATTAAGATTGTTGACGTAGGCGCCGTGGTGCTTCGTATGATGGATTTCCATGGTCCTGGCGTCAATGTAGGGCTCCAATGCATCGTACGCGTAAGGCAGCGAGGGTAACGTGTAAGCCATTTCTATACCTCCCCAGTTAGATTAGACTTGGTCCATCAGGCCAAAGCCTGAGAGAGTAACCAGTGTGATGATTATACCGATGCGCTCATTTTTGTCAAATTTTAGAGAGATATATATTTATAAAATTCGCTGCCGACCAATCGGTTTAAACCCCTGGAGTCTGAGCCGACTCATTTGACAAACCTCTCGCTCTGGAGTATGATGAACGCTGGCAACTGCATAATCTGGCACTCTTATCCAGAGAGGCGGAGGGACCGGCCCTGTGAAGCCTCGGCAACCAGGTTTTAGTTCGGATAGTCCGCAGTCTACAGCCTGCAAGGATTGAAAACCAAAGACTAAGGACTGAGGGACTGAGGACTACCTGACTGACCATGGTGCCAATTCCGGCAGAGTTAATCTGGAAGATGAGAGGTAGGCCACATCCACGTTGATGGAGCCTCTTCCAGAAAGAGGCTTTTTTATTGCCAAAGCCCCCCCCAACTGTCAGTGAGGAGGAAAGCATGGCCTCGGAAGTTCAAGAAAGCACCTGTCACGGTTTCTGTACGCAGGCCGTCCACGCGGGTGAGCTCCGTCACAACCCCTATGCCAGTGTGACCACTCCCATTGTGCAAACGGCTACGTATTCCTTCGTCAACAGTGATGATTTGGAACAATTCATGGAAGAGCGCATGTTCTGGGATAAACCTGAACGTCAGGAGTACGGGCGATATGGCAATCCCACCGTACATGCTGTGGAAGCTAAGTTGGCTGCCCTGGACGGAGGAGAAGATGCCGTCCTCGTTTCCTCCGGTATGGCTGCTATCACGACTACCCTCCTCATCCTTCTGCGTCCAGGTGACCACCTGATTACTACGGCTGATACGTACCGACGTACCCGCACGTTTTGTAGCACCTATCTCCAGCGCTGGGGGGTGCAGGTGACAGTAGTCCCACCCGGTGATGATGAGGCGATGGAAGCCGCTATCAGACCAGAAACGCGCTACATCCTCTCCGAAACACCCACTAATCCGTTTCTACGTGTGCTGGATCTGGAATGCCTAGTGGCCCTGGCACAGAAGTATGGGCTCCGCACGATCATTGATAGCACTTTCGCTACCCCATTCAACCTGAACCCCCTCGCCTACGGTGTGGACCTGGTCATCCATAGCGTGACCAAGTATCTGGCCGGGCACAACGACCTCCTGGCCGGGGTGATCATCGGGCGCAACGGTTTGATCACGCCGCTACGGGAGGCCCAGGCCATGTTTGGAGCTGTGGTGGATCCGGGTGCCGCCTACCTGATCTTGCGGGGGCTCAAAACGCTCGGTTTGCGCATCGCACGGCAAAATGAGAGCGCGCTGGCCATCGCCCGTTTCCTGGAGGCGCACCCCCGAGTGCGCCGGGTGTGGTATCCGGGCCTGCCTTCTCACCCTGATCACCAGATCGCGGTACGGCAGATGCGCGGCTTTGGTGGCGTGGTCACATTTGAGATCGCGGGCAGCGCCAGGGACACGCGCCGCTTCGTAGACGCGCTGCGCATCCCTCGTATTGCGCCCAGCCTGGGGGGAGTAGAAAGCCTGGTGGAGCAGCCTGCCCTCATGAGCTACTACGAGATGGAGCCTGAAACGCGACAGGCCCTGGGGATCAGCGATCAGTTGGTGCGTCTCTCAGTGGGAGTGGAAGATACAAAGGATCTGCTGGCCGATCTGGAGCAGGCGCTGGCCTGGTGACCTTGTGGCCCGTATGGGCTAAATGTGATGCCGTCTGATGGCTTGTTGGAATGGCCGAACAACTCCACAGCTACCCGCTTACCGGCCCCGCAGATCACGCACGAACTTGCTTGCGCAGTTCCGCCATGCTATGATTGAAGGAGACTGGCAATCCTTGCTACCTGAGCAGGAATTCAACGGCAAAGTTCGTGGAAGAGACGCGTGGGGGATATAGTGTGAGCTGCATGGTGACTGGCGCGGCCGGGTTCATCGGCTCGCACCTGGCGGAGCGGCTGATCGCCGAGGGGCACCGTGTGATAGGCCTGGATTGCTTCACCGACTATTACCCGCGGGCGGTGAAGGAACGCAATCTGACCATGCTGCGACGGATGCCCGGCTTCACCCTCGTCGAGGCAGACCTGCGCACGGCTGCCCTGGAACCTCTTCTGGCTGGCGTAGATGTGATCTTCCACAACGCGGCCATGCCCGGCCTGGTGCGCAGTTGGACCGAGTTCGATGAGTACATGACGTGCAATCTGTTGGCAACCCAGCGGCTGTTGGAAGCCGCACGCCACGTCGGTGTCCGGCACCTGATCCATGCCTCTACCTCATCTGTGTACGGGCGAGATTCCTCAGGCGATGAGACCCGGCCGACCCGACCTATCTCGCCCTATGGCATCACCAAGCTAGCTGCCGAGAACCTGGTGCGCGCCTACGGCGAAACCTTCGGCTTGCCCTACACGATCCTGCGCTACTTTTCCATCTACGGTCCGCGGCAGCGTCCGGACATGGGTTATTACATTTTCATCAAGGCCATCCTCAAGGGGGAGCCCATCACCGTCTTTGGCGATGGCGAGCAGTCTCGTGGCAACACCTACGTAGCTGATTGCGTGGAAGCCAACCTGGCTGCATTGGCGCACGGGCCGACCGCTGACATCTTCAACATCGGTGGGGGGGAGGAGATCACGCTGAACCAGTTGGTGACAAAGTTGGAGGCGTTGATCGGACGCAAGGCAATCATTCGTCGCGGGCCGGCGCGGCCTGGTGAGCAGCGCCAGGCACTGGCCGACACGTACAAGGCAAAGGCTGTGCTGGGCTGGTCGCCCAGGGTGGGCCTGGACGAAGGATTGCGCGCCCAGATCGCCTGGCAGCGCGCGGAACTGGAGGCGGGGGAGTGACCCTCAACGCAGACGAGGAAAAGGCTGCCACCCTGGGCCATCCCAGCTACGTGTGGCGCTTCGGACAGGACCGCCGGCTGGGGTTGATCCGACAATGGGCGCCTCTGGAAGGCAAGCGGGTCCTGGATGTGGGGTGTGGCCTGGGGATGTATGTGCGCAGGATGCGGATGTTCACCCCGGACGTGTACGGTGTTGAGATTGATCTGGAGCGCGCACTGAAGGCGGGGGACGAGTCGCCTTTCATCGTGGCCGCGGCTGCCGAAGCTCTCCCTTTCCCTGACGCCTCCTTCGACGTCGTGCTCTCCCACGAGATGATCGAGCATGTGCGCGATGACCGGCAGGTGGTGGCCGAGGCGGTGCGCGTGCTACGCCCTGGCGGTCGGCTAGTGCTCTTCTGCCCCAATCGGTTCTATTTCTTCGAAACCCACGGCCACTACTGGCGCGGCCGCTACCACGAGGGGAACACGCCGCTGATCAACTGGCTGCCTGACCCATTGCGCAACCGGCTAGCGCCTCATGTGCGGGCCTACACCTGCGGCGAGCTCCGGCGGTTGTTCGATGGCCTACCCGCCCGCATTGTCTACCACACGCAGATTTTCCCCGGCTACGATAACATCGTCTATGCCCGACCGCGGCTGGGCCGCCTGCTGCGCCGGGTGACCTACGCTCTGGAGCAGACGCCATTACGCGCGCTGGGGCTTTCTCATTTCCTGGCAGCAGAGCGGCTGGCAGAGTAATTGGTACCTCGTTACTCTCAGCCGAGATGGCGCGGTTGAACCCCTGGGTTGACCAGATGGCGCGGCGGCTGTCCCGTTAAGACCCGCGCGACCTCCTGGGCTGCCCGCGTCTGCAGCTCCACCATGGATGTCTCCGAATACCAGGCGATATGGGGCGTGATGATCGCCCGCCGCTCGGCGAGCAGAGGCTCATCGGCTGGAGCCGGCTCCTGTTCTAACACGTCCAACCCGGCGCCGGCGATCCACCCCTCACGCAGGGCGCGCCGCAGCGCGGCGTTGGGCACAATCGGCCCGCGTGCCGTGTTCACGAGGATGGCGGTCGGCTTCATGCGCCGCAGCACGGGCTCACCGAACAGGCCGCGCGTTTCGTCGGTCAGGGGCGTGTGGATGGAGAGCACGTCGGAACGGGCGAGCAACTCATCAAAGGACACCGGCTCGGCACCCACAACGGCGAACCGATCCAGCGGGATGTACGGGTCGCAGGCGATGACATGAAAGCCGAGGCCGCTGGCCTTACGCGCGGCCGTCGAGCCGATGCGCCCCAGCCCGAGGATGCCGAAGGTCAGCCCGGCCAGCCGCGGGATGTCGCCGGTGACGTTACGGCGCCAGTTAGCGCTGCGGGCTACCTCCATCTCGTATGGCAGACGACGGAGACAGGCCAGGGCCAGCAAGATGGCATGCGTGGCCACGTCGTCCATGCAGTAGTCTGGCACATTGCAGACGTAGATGCCGTGCCGGGTGGCCGCGGCCAGGTCTACGTTATCGAAGCCGACGCCGTAGCGCACGATGACGCGGCAGCGACGAAGCTGAGAAATGACCTCCGCCGTGATCGGGGCATGGCCCACCAGCAATGCGTCCGCCTCGACCGCCAGGGGTAATACCGCCTCGATGGTGGGGGAGGGCGCCTCGATCACGCTCGCGCCGATGGCCGACAGGATGGAAATCTGCGGCTGGATGTCGGGAAAGTAATGATCGGTGACAACGACGGTGAACGATGAGGGCATGGTTCCTTCTCCGGCGCTTTTGGGTTCAGTGTAACGATCCACAGCCAATTCGTCAAATAGCCGCCAGTCGCCGCTCTCCCGGTTTTTGACAGTTTGCCAGGCATATGCTATAGTCTCGGCCGATAACCACATACTCGCAACGGTACAGGTGCGCCAGCCGCCCGGAAGCGTGGCGCGTAATGGGGGAAGACCGGTACAGTCCGGTGCTGTCCCGCAACTGTAGCTCCGACTCGGTCGGAGGAGCCAGATTACCCGCCTGTATCGTCGCTCCGTGACGCCTTCGCGGAAAGGGGGAGGAGCGCGGCGCCGAAAGGCTCGTGCAGATCCCCCCGTCCATCAGACGGGGGGATCTGTTTCTACCACCCGATCTTGCGAGGTCGGGTGGTTTTGTTTTTCCCCGCCTGTGTGCTGGCTCCCTTCCCTAACGGGTTCAAGGGCGGACAGGTGCCCCTAAGGGGGTGGTGGGGGGGG
>DAOUAJ010000411.1:0-3655 GCA_034433615.1 Anaerolineae bacterium
GCCGTGTCCCATATTGGCCCTCGCACTCCCAACGAGTGGCGATAGTGGCTCGATTGTTAACGTACAAAACGCCACCGAGTTGAGGGCAGCTTTGTGCTGCCCAAAACCGGAAGCAACTGTCGAATGCAGGCTTAGTACAAAGAGGCGCCCATGCTGGCCGAGCTGGTGAAAGCTGGCAAGCTGCCGCCCGTAGATGAGCGCCTGCCCGCGGAACCGCTCGTTCTCACCCCTATCGAAGGGATCGGGAAATACGGCGGGACACTGCGTGGGGCCCACACCAACCCGGCTGTCTTTGAAGGCTGGATGGTGGCCAGCCTGGATGGGCTGCTCACCCTGGCCGCGGACGCCGTGACCGTTCTGCCTAACCTGGCCACATCGTGGGAGATGTCCGAGGATGGGAAGACCCTCACCCTGCACCTGCGCCAGGGGGTCAAGTGGTCGGACGGAGCGCCGTTCAGCGCGGACGACATCATGTTCTGGTGGGAGGACGTCATCCTCAACGATGAACTGACGCCGGTGAAGCCCCGATTCTGGCAGCCCGGCGGTGAGCTCGCCAAGTTCGAGAAGCTGGATGACTATACTGTCCGCATAACCTTCGCAGGACCCTATTTCAAGGTGGTGGAGAACCTGGCCATCCACGCCGGCACTGATCCCGTCTACTACCCCAAGCACTTCCTGCAGCAGTACCACATCAAGTATGTGGATAAGGCCAAGCTGGAGCAGATGGCCAAGGATGCTGGCTACGAGCAGTGGTACCAACTCTTCCAGGCGAAAGCCAAGGGCCATCCAATCTGGTGGACGGTTGCCCCGCTGGATTTCCCCAGCCTGAGCCCCATGGTGGTCAAGAGCAACGAGAAGGGCAACGTGCAGATGGAACGGAACCCCTACTACTGGAAGGTGGATGCCGAGGGCAACCAATTGCCGTACATTGACCGGATGTCCTACCCGCTGGTACAAGACCCGGAGGCCCTCAAGCTCAAAGTGGTGGCTGGCGAAGTGGACTGGGAGGCCCTGCATACGATCCTGCAGGACTATCCGTTGTTCAAGGAGAACGAGGAGGCCGGTGGCTACCGGACACTTCTGTGGAACGCCAATTTTGCCGGAAACATCTGCCTGATGTTTAATCAAACCCACCCGGATCCCAAGATGCGAGAGATCTTCCGGGATGTGCGGTTCCGCCGCGCCATGTCCCTGGGCCTCGATCGCGACGAGATCAATCAGGTCATCCATCTCGGGCAGGCGGTGATGCAGCAGGCCGTCGCCTATCCGGGCACCAGCTATTATGTAGAGGAATACGCCAAGGCCTATACCCAATTTGATAAGGATCAGGCGAACAAGCTGCTGGACGAGATGGGGCTGGACCAGCGCGATGCGGAAGGCTTCCGCAAGCGAGCAGATGGGCAAACCCTCAACATCATCTTTGAATACTGGAATGGACATGGCATGGAACCGCCAGCGGAGCTGGTCGCTGACCAGTGGCGCACCAATGTGGGCGTCAAAGTGACCACCAAATCCATCGAAAGAAGCCTGTGGGCTGAGCGCATGCAAGCCTCCGAGCATGATTTGACTTGTTGGCTCACCGACAAGATGTCGCAGATATTCTTCTCGACCTATCCCAACTGGCTCGTGCCTATCAGCGTTGTCGAGAGCGCGTTTGGGACGCTGTGGGCGAAATGGTATGTCTCCAAGGGGAAGGAGGGAGAGGAGCCACCCGAGGAAGTCAAAAAGCAGATCGAACGCTATGAGGCGATGCAGACTGCGCCGACGGAGGAGGCCATTCGCCTGGGCAAGGAGCTATGCAAATCGCAGGCCGAGAACCTGTGGGCCATCGGTACGGCGGCCACGGCGCCTATGCCGGTCATCGCGAGCAAGAAGCTGGGGAATATCCCGGAGACGCTGCCCTTCTATGGCAACGACTGGATGTTCACCTGCATCACCCGCCCAGAGACTTGGTTCTTCAAGGGGTAGTGCTCTGACCACCTGAAAGGAGGCTCCGCCTCGCTGTGGCAGGTGGGGCTTCCTCATCCCATACGCCTTAAGGGCTTCACGCTAACAGGGCAGGCTACCTGCCATCCGATCGGCTACGGACGGCAGGTAGCCTGCCTTACATGATTCGGAACGATTTTCAGGACAAATTGATATGGTTGCTTACCTGATACAGCGTGTGCTCTACATGTTGGTTCTTCTGCTGGTCGTGTCCGCGATCTCCTTTGCCATCATCCAGCTTCCCCCCGGCGACTACCTGACGTCCTACATCATGAACCTCAAGGCCAGCGGCATTGACGTCAGCGCCGACAGGCTGGCATCACTCCAACGACAGTTTGGTCTGGACAAACCGATATGGGCTCAGTATGTCTATTGGCTGCGTAATCTTTTGCGCGGTGATTTGGGCTACTCATTCCAATGGCAGAAGCCGGTGAGTGAGCTGATTGGTGAACGTATCGTCCTGACGATGACCGTCTCCATTGCCACGCTCCTCTTCACCTGGATCGTGGCGGTCCCCATCGGCATCTACTCAGCGACCCATCAATATTCTCTGTTGGATTATCTCTTCACCTTTCTTGGCTTTATCGGCCTGGCCACCCCCAGCTTTCTGCTCGCCCTCGTGCTCGCTTATGTGGCTTTCAAGCTGACGGGTAGCAGCCTCCTGGGGTTGTTCTCGCCTGAATACGCCGACGCGCCCTGGAGCTGGGGCAAGGTGGTGGACCTGATCAAACACATGGGATTGCCGATCATCATCGTCGGCACCGGAGGCACGGCCGGCCTGATTCGTGTTCTGCGCGGCTGCATCCTGGATGAGCTCGGCAAGCCTTATGTGGCCACGGCCCGGGCCAAAGGGCTGACCGAATGGCAGATGCTCATCAGGCATCCTGTCCGGATCGCCATGAACCCGCTGATCAGCACCATCGGCTGGATGCTCCCTTCGATCGTGTCGGGCACGGTGATCACGGCGATCGTCCTTGATCTGCCCATGGCTGGCCCTCTTCTCCTGCGCGCACTGCTGGCCCAGGATATGTACCTGGCTTCCAGTTTCATCATGATCTTGAGCGCTCTCACTGTGATCGGCACCTTCATTTCGGACATCCTTCTCGCCTGGTCGGACCCGCGCATTCGGCTTGGATGATAATCAGTTTCATCCGCCGTGGCGCCACCCGCGGCATGGACAACCAGAGGTGGACTGATGGTGGAACGCGTCACTGATATCTTGCTGGAACAACCGACGGAAGCACAGGCGATGGACCGGTTGGCCGAAGAGCGAGTTTATGCTTCCCAGTGGAAGCTCATGTGGTGGAAGTTCAAAAGCCACCGGTTGGCCGTCGGCAGCCTGATTGTGCTCGGCGTGCTCTATGTGGTGGTCATCTTCTCGCAATTCCTGATGCCCTACGATCCCCAGGAACGCCACACCAACGCCATCAACGCGCCACCTCAGCGTATCCACTTCGTGGATGAGGAAGGTTTCCATCTCCGGCCCTTTACCTACGCCCTCAAGCAGACCTTTGACATGAAATCCCTTAACCGGCTCTATGAGGAGGACCGGACGAAAAAGTATCCGATCTACTTCTTCGTGAAGAGCGAGCCGTACAGGTTTCTGGGCCTCTTCAAGATGGATCGTCGCCTCTTCGGGGTAGAGAAAGGGGGATCCATTTACCTCCTG
>DAOUAJ010000412.1:0-3343 GCA_034433615.1 Anaerolineae bacterium
ATGATAGTCGTCGTGGTTAGGATAACAACTACTAAAAGGAGGGGCGGCATGGACGTGATCGAGGGGTTACAGGAACTGGGGTTCTCAGAATACGAAGCCAAGGCATACGTGGGCCTGCTGCGCAAAAGCCCGGTCACCGGCTACGAGCTGAGCAAACTGTCCGGCGTCCCCCGTTCCATGATCTACGAGGTGCTGGGCCGGCTGGCCGGACGCGGGGCCGTGCTCAGCACTGTCGCCGACGGCGTCACCCAGTACACACCCGTGCCCGCCGATGAGCTGCTGGATCGGCTGCATGAGGCCCATCGTGCTCAAGTGGAGGCAGTGCGCCAGGAGCTGGATGGGCTCACCCCCGGCGGCCAGGTAGACTATGTCTGGAACCTGGAAGGATACGAGAACATCATCGCCAAGGCTCAGGAGATGATCGAGGCTGCGCAGCAACGCCTGCACGTGGCCCTGCTGCCAGAGACTTTTCCCGACCTGGCGGAGGCGTTGACCAACGCCGCCGAGCGCGGCGTGCGTATCGTCATCAACACGACTGAGCCGCTCGACTTCACGGCCGGGCGCGTGGCCGTCACGCCATTGGTGGCCGATGACGCCGGCCAGATGGGCACGCTGGGACTGATGCTGGTGATTGACGGCCAGGAGGCGCTCATCAGCGAGTACCTGGAGGCCGTGGGGGCACGGGCCTCCTGGACCCGCAACCCGCTGCTGACCTTTGTGGTCGAGCACCACATGCGCATTGACATGCACATGCCGCACATCGTTCACCTGTTGGGAGATCGCTTCCTGGACGTCATAGACGAGATGGATCGCGATCTGTTCGCACCGTTGCTCAGGCAGTAGGTAAAATGATCATCCGCAACCTGATCCGTCGGCGAGCGCGCTCGCTCCTCACCCTGGTCGGCATCGCCATCGGCGTCGCCGCGGTGGTCTCGTTGGGCGCGATGGCCGAGGGTATGATCCAAAACTACGGCAACCTGTTCGGCGGCAGCGGGGCCGACCTGCTGATCATGCAGAAAGGGGCCATTGAGGCCAGCCTGAGCTCGCTGGACGAGGTGTTGGGCGAACGCATCGCGGCGCTGCCTGACGTCGAAAGCGTGGACCCTGGGGTGATGGCCTACGTCTCGACGGAGGGCTTGCCGTTCCTGGTGCTTCTGGGCTACGAGCCTCAATCGCCGGCTATGAAGCACTTCCGCACCGTCGAAGGCGAGCCGGTGCGTGCCTCGCGGCAGATCGCCCTGGGCCGGCGTGCGGTGGAGAGCCTGCACAAGAGGATCGGCGATACGGTGCGCATCTACGGCATTCCCTATCGCATCGTCGGCGTCTACGAGACCGGGCAGGCGCTGGAGGAGTCGGGCGGGGTGGTCGTCCTGGCCGATGCCCAGGAGATCGCTCAAAAGCCGCGCAAGGTGAGCCTGTTCCAGGTGCGGCTGCGTCCCCAGGCGCTGAAGCGTATAAACGCCGTGATCGAGCGCATCGAGCGCATATTGCCAGACGTCTCGGTGTCACGGGCGGCCTCGTACACTGAGGAGATGGAATGGGCGAATATGATCTATGGCTTTGCCTGGGGGGTGTCCTTCCTCGCCATCGTCGTAGGGGGCCTGGGCATGATGAACACGATGGTCATGAGCGTATATGAGCGCACACGTGAGATCGGGGTGCTGCGGGCGTTGGGATGGCGACGCCGACGCGTGTTGGGCCTGATCCTGGGCGAGGCGTTGACGCTGAGCACTGTTGGCGGCGTGGTCGGCCTCTTTCTGGGTGTCCTCCTGTCCCGATTGGCGGCGATGATCCCCGGCTTTGGGGCCTGGCTAGAGGGGCAGTACACCCCTGGCCTGTTCCTGCAGGGGATGATCACGGCCTGGGTGCTGGGGTTGGTAGGAGGGCTCTACCCGGCCTGGCGCGGGGCGAATCTGCAGCCGGTGGAGGCGCTGCGCTATGAAGGCGGCCTGGGCAGTGGCGACCTGGGCCGCGGCCGGTGGGCCCGGCTGATGCGTCATGCGCCCATGGCCTTGCGCAACCTGGCCCGACGCAAGACCCGCACGATCCTGACCTCCCTTGGCATCGGCGTGGGAGTGGCCGCGCTGGTGGCGCTGGGGGCCATCACCGAGGGGCTGATCCAACAGTTGAATCAGTTCGTCAGCTCCGGCGGCGCGGGCGACATCACGGTGATGCAGGCGGATGTGCCCGACATGTCGCTTTCCACGATTGACGAACGGGTGGGCCGCGCCATCGCCGCCATGCCGGAGGTCGAGTCGGTCTCAGAGATGTTGCTCGGCTTCGTCATGAGCGAGCAGTTGCCGCTGTTCATCGTGACGGGGATGGACCTTAACTCGCCGGCCATACGCCACTACAAGGTCGTCGAGGGGCAAGGCATCCATCGTCCCAATGAGATCATCGTCGGGCGCACAGCCGCCGAGAACTACAAGCTGCGCGTGGGGGATAGCCTTCAGCTTTACCAGAACCGCTACCGCATCGTCGGCATCTATGAGACCGGCGTGGCCTGGGAGGAGAGCGGGGGGATCATTGGCCTGCGTGAGGCCCAGGCGTTGCTCAACAAGCCGCGCCAGGCCAGCTTCTTGCTGGTGGATGTGCGCGATCCCAGGCAAGCCCGGCAGGTGCAGGAGGCGATCAACCGCCGCTTCCCGGACTTGAAGGCGTCGCTCTCCAGCGAGTTCGCTCAGAACACGCAGGACATGCAACAGACCGAGGCCATCGCGCAGGCCATCATCGTGCTGGCCGTGTTGATCGGCAGCGTCGTTGTCACCAACACGATGATCATGACGGTCATGGAGCGGACGCGGGAGATCGGCACGCTGCGCGCGCTGGGGTGGCGTCAGCGGCGGGTGCTGGGCATGATCGTTAACGAGTCGGCGGTGTTGGGCCTGGTAAGCGCGGTGGCAGGGATCGCGCTGGGCATCGGGCTGGTACAACTGCTGTCCCTCATCCCAGGCGCGCAAATGTACACGGTCACCGTATATCGCCCGCGCCTGTTCGCTCAGGCGTTAGGGCTGGCTTTGGTTTTGGGGGTGATCGGGGGCGCTTATCCGGCCTGGCGGGCGGCGCGCCTGAGCCCGGTGGAGGCGTTGCGGTACGAGTAAGATGTAATGCGTGATGCGTAATTACATGCCAAGAGGACCTACCATGCCCCATCAAACGCGCGTTTATATCAGCATCGTTGTTCTGGCGACGATCGTTCTCCTGGCCGGCTGCACCGCGTCGGCCAAGAACCAGGCTCCGGCTACGCCCACGGCGCAGGACGAAGCCGCTGCCGCGGAGGAGGTAATTTGGGCTTCGGGCGACGTTGTCCCGGCGCGGTGGGCGCACCTCAGCTTTGAGGTGG
>DAOUAJ010000413.1:0-6219 GCA_034433615.1 Anaerolineae bacterium
CCGGCGACTGTTTCCGGTGTTCCAGGCGGCGTACGCGGCGCTATGCCCCATCTATGACCAGTTAGATGCGCTGGAAGGGTGAGGAGCAGGATGCAAGATGCACGAGGACGGCAACCGCGCTATCGTCGCAGAGCACCACCTGGCGGGAGGCTGGAAGCAGCGTCTGGCGCTGGGTGCAGCGATTCTCCACTGGCCGCGCGTCCTCTTCCTGGACGAACCCACTGCCGGTGTGGATCCGGTCTCCCGTCGTCAGTTCTGGGAGCTTCTCTACCAGTTGGCCGATGAAGGCACCACCATCTTCGTGACCACCCACTACATGGACGAGGCAGAGCACTGCCATCGGCTGGCTTTCATTCACCGTGGCCACATGGTGGCCCAGGGGACGCCCGCCGAGATCAAGACGCAACAAATGAAGGGACAGGTGATGGAGATCGAGTGCGAGCCGCCGGACGCGGCTCTGTCAGCCCTGCGAGGGTTGAACCACTTTGATGAGGTGGCTTTGTACGGCGCTCGCATTCATGTGGTCGCACCGAACGTTGGCCAGCAGGCGGAGCTGATCCGGGCGACGTTGTTGCAAGCGGGCGTACGCGTCGTCGAGATGACTGTCATTCCGCCTTCGTTAGAGGACGTATTCATTTCTCGCATCCGCTGAGGCGGCCTTTGGTAGTCTCCCCTTTGAGTGTTGTTGCTGCATCGGTGCCAGTTAGAACCACTGATTAGCGGAAAGCCGCGGATTCCTCCAACTCCGATCCGCGCTTTCCCGCAAAGCAGTGGTTCTTCGCCTTCTTTCAGCTCAGCAACATCAAAGCGGGAGACTACCTGGCCTTTCGGGTTTGTGAGCCCGAGGAGCGAACTATGGCAAAACGGATCGTGATCGCGATCATCTTGATCGCCGTCATCGGCGTGGCGGCCTGGCAAGGATACGCCTTCGCTCAACGCCAGCCGAAAGTGGTCCAGCAGATTGCCACAGAACTGGCTCTAACCGACAGTGAAAGCGCGAGCCATTTGGTGGCATCGGGGATCATCGAGGCGCACCAGGTGGATGTGGCACCCGAGGTGGGCGGCATCATCGTCGAGCTGCCAGTGCATGAGGGAGATGAAGTCAAGGAAGGCCAGCTCCTGGTTCAGCTTGATACCGATCTCATGGACGCACAACTGGCTCAGGCAACGGCCGCGGTGGCCGTGGCCCAGGCGAACCTGGAGCTGGTGAAGGCCGGCGCCCGTGAAGTGGACGTGCGCCAAGCAGAGGCGGCTGTGCGCCAGGCGGAGGCCGCCCGCGATGCCGCTTACCAGGCCTGGCAGGATGCTCAGGCGTTGCTCGACAATCCGCAGGACCTGGACGTGCAACTCCTCAGCGCCCGCTCGGCGGTGGCCGTGGCCGAGAAGCAGGTAACCGCCGCCGAAGCGCAGGCGCGCGCCATGGATGAGGAACACGCCATGTGGGGGCGCACCGTAGAATACCTGGCGAGCGGCTTTGACATCTCGATAGAGACACCGCAGGGCAGCAAAGGTCTCCACGTTGTACCCGGATCGGACAAGATTCAGACGGCCAACCTGCAATGGAACCTCAGCGGGCAGCAAGCCTGGGAGGCCTGGCAGGCGGTGGAGCAGGCCAAGGCGGAACTGTTGTCCGCCCAGGCCAGCTTGCGCAACCTGGAAGCCAGGCGTGCCGATTTGATCGAGCTGAAAACCCAGGTAGACGCCGCCAAAGCCGCCTTTCACAGTGCCGAGGCTCAGGTGGAGCAGGCCAAAGCCGCATTGGAGCGTGTGCGTGAGGGGGCTACCGAGGAGCAGATCGCAGTGGCCCAGGCGCGCGTCCGGCAGGCAGAATCCGCCCGCGATCGCCTGAGCACACAACGCGCCAAGTTCACGTTGTACGCCCCACGCTCTGGCATCGTCGTCACGCGGCCAGCCAACCGGGGCGAGGCGGTGGTGCCCGGCACCCCCCTGCTCAAGATCGCTGACCTGGATCAGGTGACGCTCACCGTCTACGTTCCGGAAGGCAAGATCGGCCTGATCCGGCTGGGCGACGAGGTAGCCGTCTCTGTGGACTCCTTCCCCGGCCGAACATTCTCCGGCCGGGTGACGTACATCTCCGACCGGGCCGAGTTTACACCCAAGAATGTGCAGACGCCGGAGGAGCGCGTCAACATGGTCTTTGCTGTGAAGATCACACTGCCTAACCCAGGCCATGAACTGAAACCTGGCATGCCAGCCGACGCGGACTTCGGCTCTGGTAGGGCGATGTGAGGCGCAACGCATCTTGGGTTACGAGGGATAGACATGAAACTACGTGGCTTACGACGTTGGCTGATGTGGGCGAGTGTGATCTTCATCGTGAACGCAGGGATGCTGCTCACGCGGTGGTCACCGCTATCGCTGCATGCCCTGGCGTCGCTACAACCGCGGGCTATCATCACCGCCTCAGGCACCATCGAGGCCGAGGAGGTGAAGATCAGCTCGGAGATGGGCGGACGTGTCCTCTCGGTCACGGTGAACGAAGGTGATCCAGTCGAAGAAGGGCAGTTGTTGGTGCAGCTAGACGATTCGCTCCTGGTTGCGCAGATGGGCGAGGCAGAGGCGGCGGTGGCTGCGGCGCGCGCCATGCTGGCTGAGACCAAAGCCGGGCCACGTCCGTCGGAGATCGCGGCCGCGCGGGCTGAAGTGGCCCGCGCGGAGGCGGAGTTGACGGGGGCGCGTGATGCTTATCAGCATGCGCAAGAGATGCTGAAGACGCCTCATGACCTGATCGCCCAGATTGACGATGCGCGGGCACGCATCGCCCTGGCTAAAGCGCAGATCGGGCAAGCGCAGGCGCGTTACGGCACCGCCCAGGCGCTGCGTGACGGCACGACCGGGGGATCGGACTACGATAAGACCAAACGAGCGGTCTATGAACAGCAGATGATCGCAGCCCAGGCGGCTATCGAGGCGGCTCAAGAGGCTGAGAAGGGGGCCGAGGCCACGTTGGCGGTTCTGGAAGCCATCCGTCGCAGCCCATTGGCATTGATCGCTGAAGCGCATCAGGCAGAGGGGCAGGTCAAGGTGGCGGAAGCCGGGCTGGCGCTGGCTCAGGCCAAACTGGGTGCGCTCCTGGCTGGCCCGCGGGCCGAGGAGATTGCCGCAGCCGAGGCGGAAGTGCAGCAGGCAGAGGCCGCGCTGCGCCTGGTACAGGTGCAACGTGACAAGCTGGCTCTACGCAGTCCCATCGCCGGGCTGGTCACCAGCCGCCTGGTGGAGCCGGGTGAGCTGGCTGCGCCAGGCACGGTGCTGATGACCGTGGCGGATCTGGATCTGGTGACCCTGCAGATTTTTGTGCCCACCGATCGCATTGGCCGAGTCAGGCTGGGACAGGAAGCAATCGTGACGGTGGACCCCTTCCCCGGCCGCCAGTTCCAGGGGCACGTCGTCTACATTGCTGATCGGGCTGAGTTTACGCCCAAGAACGTGCAGACCCAGGAAGACCGGGTGCAAACCGTCTTTGCCGTGAAAGTGCGACTGGATAATCCGGAGCACCTGCTGAAGCCGGGCATGCCCGCCGACGCGACATTGATGGAGTAAAGCGGTTTTCGGGGGTGCCCATTTCGGCAGGGTGGCGTTTGTGGTGAAAGACGAAGCCCTGGTTAGCCTACGCCGGGTCGGCAATGTCTGGAACATCCCCTTTGCACTCGGCCGGCTGGCGCTGATCCGCGGCGCGCAGGGAGAGTATGGCGAAGCAAACAAGCTGCTCCAGGAAGGCCTGGCACTGGCCGGCGAGCGGGGGGAGGCTTTGGCCACCGCGCATCTGCTCAACCTGCAGGGTCACGTGTTGACAGCGATGGGCGATTACGCCGCGGCTGAGCGGTGTCACCAGCGAAGCCTCGACCTGGCGAGGGGGTGTTCTCACCTGCCAGAGATCGCCGCTGCGCTGGCCGGCCTGGGCCAGACAGCCTACGGCGCAGGCCGATACAAACACGCCGCGGGGTTTTGCGAAGAGGCCCTTTGTCGGTTCGAGGAGATGGGTGCTTGCTATGAGATCGCAACCGTGCTCCAAACGCTGGCCGACATCGCCCGCGCGCTGGACGATTACCCGCGGGCACGGCAGCACCTAGAGGCGGCGCAACGGACAGCCCAACGGATCAGGGTCGCGCCGCTTACCCGCGCGCTCCAGGTTAGCCTGGCAGAGCTTGCCACGGCCGAACAGGACACCGTAGCAGTCGCGCTTGAGGTGGCAGCTCCCCATCGAAAATAGCCGTCAGCGATTAGCGATCAGCGATTAGCCACTCTGGCTGAAGGCTGACGGCTGCTTGTGGCCCGCATGGGCTACACCCTTCTGAACGACGAAGGGTGCAGGCTTGCTTGTGGCCCGTATGGGCCATGGCCCGCACTTGTGGTCTTCGCCTTTCAGCCTGTCCCCTGGCCTGCACGACGTCCAGGGCAGGCTGGCCAACAGGCCAGGGAAGGCCATGGGCTAAAAGCTGACAGCTAACCGCTGACGGCTGACCGCTTTTCATGCGCCGTGGCGCCGCCGGCGGCATGGGGAACTGTGCTGAAGCTTACTCCTCGACGACCACCTCCACGGGCGGGCTGCGTAAGGACTGACCTTGCTGGTCCACACTGACGGCCTGCACCATGTGACGCCCCGGCGATAACGGCCACCAACCACGCACCAACGAGCCGCTGCCCCGGCCCACCGGCTGCCCATCTACCAGGAGCGTGATTTCAATCAGATGGTAGCCGTTCCCCGGTCGGGCGGCTACTTCGACCCGCTGCAACTCGGCCGGCAATGCCCGATTCAATCGGTAGACTTGCCCAGGATCCGGGGCGAGGATCACCAGCGGCGGCTCTGTGCTCTGCCGTGACACGCTGCCTGCACCCGATAGGGCGGCAGTCTCCCATTCCCCCGTCTCCCCTTCCGGCGGTGGCTGGGGGATGCCACGTTGCTCCGCCCACTCGTGCAGTTCCGCTGGCAACACCCAGAACGTGCGATGGGCCACGAACTCCGGCGGCGTGTCCGGCCGCGCCCGCTGCCCGGTGCGCATGTCCAGGGCGATGCGCTGGTGCATGTCGTCCAGGCGGGCGGGCTCCGTGCCGGCGATGAACAGCTCTCGCCGACGGCGAGGGCACAGGTCCGTGGGCAGGAGCCCGGAGTCGGCGCAAATCTCAACTTCTACCAGCCCCTCCGGCCGGGCGAATGGCTGAGCAGGCTGGCCGCGCAGGCTCAGTTCCATGAAATCGTGCCAGATGGGCGCGGCGCCGGTGACGCCGCTAACGCCCACCATAGGGGTGTTATCCGGGTTGCCCACCCACACCCCTGTGACCAGATCGGGCGTGTAGCCGATCGTCCAGTTATCCCGCCAGTCCGTCGTCGTCCCGGTCTTGACCGCGGCCGGGCGAGACAGCCGCAACACGCTATAGGTGCCGAAGGTGATCATGCGCGCCTCATCGTCGCTCAAGATGTCGGTAATCAGGTAAGCCACTTGCGGAGAGAGCACCGGCGCGCCGACCCCCGACGTCCAGGCCCGGATCACGTTCCCCTCGGCATCTTCGATGCGCCGAATGGCGATGGGATCCACCCGATGTCCACCGTTGGCAAAGGCGGCATAGGCAGCCGTCAGCTCCAAAAGCCGCACTTCACCACCGCCCAGCGTCAACGCCAGCCCAAAACGCTCGCTGTCGGTCAACGTAGTGATCCCCATGCGCGTCGCCTGGGCGGCCAGGGCATCCACCCCGATGTGTTGCAACACTTTGACGGCCGGGATGTTCAGAGATGAGGCCAGGGCCTGGCGCAGTAGTACCGGGCCGTGGAAATCCAGATCGTAGTTGAGAGGGATGTATGGCTCGCCCTCGCGCGTGGGGAAGGCTGTGCGCACGTCGGTCACCAGGGTGGCCGGGGTATACACCTCTCGCCCTGCCCGCGCGGCCTGTTCGGGGTCGAACGCCACCGCGTACGTGATGGGCTTGATGGCCGAGCCAGGCTGGCGCAACGCCAGCGCGCCGTTCACCGCCCCGTTGATGCGGCCGTCGAAGTAATCCGGGCTGCCCAGCATGGCGAGGATCTCGCCCGTGTGCGGGTCCAGCGCCACCAGCGCAGCCGTGTCCACCCGCCGATCGGGTGGCGCGTCTTTGTCCTCTTTAAGCTGACGCAGCCGTCTCTGCACGATGGATTCCGCCAGATGCTGTTGGTCTAGATCCAGCGTGGTGTAGACTCGTAGCCCGCCCTGCCGCAGCCTGTCTAAT
>DAOUAJ010000414.1:0-11300 GCA_034433615.1 Anaerolineae bacterium
CACCAGCCCCACCACGCCCGGCCAGTTATCCACCAGCCGCGCCAGCGCCTGCAGAAACAGGTCTTGCCCCTTCCACGACACCAGCCGCCCCAGGGTGGCGACCACTAAAGCCTCCTCCGGGAGATCCAAAGTGCGGCGCACCTGGCTCCGATCCACTGTAACATCAAACACAGCCGGCTCGACACCATTGTACACCACCACGCCGCGTTCTGGCGCGATCCCCTGTGCCTGATACGCCTGCTGGATGGCCCGACTGATGTAAATGAAGCAGTGCACCCGGCTGGCCAGCCAGCGATCTCTCTGGCCCAGTTGATCGAAGCTGCGCACGTGGCAAAGGCACGGTCGGCCCAGCCAAGCCGCGGCCAGCACCCCCGGCCGGCTCATGGTCAGCGAATCGTTCAGATGCACCAGGTCAGCCTCAACCTCTCGCATGATCCGGGCCAACGCCCTGGCTTGAGGCCATAGCCGGGTGACCAGCCGCCGCCCCTCGCGGGCCACGCCCCACACCCTGGCAAACCACGGCCAGCGCCACAGGTGCCCTGTCATGGAGCCAGCGGCTACTCGTCGCCCCAGCGTCCGTGCTGACGGTGCTTTTATGCCGGTCTCCACTCGCCATACCGGCACTCCCAACGTCTCAAAGCGGTCGGCGTCGGGGTTGCACGCTGCCAACGCCACCGTCGGCTCCCACCGGCTGCGGTCCAGGTGCTTCAGCAACAGGAGCAGGCTGTTGATGCTGCCGCCACTGCCGGGGGACAGGTCCACGTAGAGGACGCGACGGACCCCCGACTTAGCCAGCTCCGCCCCGCAATCACGAGGCACGGTCACTCACCCTGCCAGGCGTCCAACGCGCCCGGCCTGGCCGCCATAGCGTCTCTAAAAATTCCAGGAGGAAGGCCAACACACCTCCTGCCAGAATGCTGACCACAGCGCCTACCAGGGCAATCGCTCTCCAGCGAGGGGGGGCTGGCTGCGCCGGTGGCTGCGCCGGTTCCACCACCTGCAAGTAGCCCAGGCTGAGCGCCTGGCTCTGCTTCAATGCTGCCTCGTTCGCCTTACGCTGCAAAAACTCGTAGTTGGAACGAGCCTGATCCGCCGCCACCTGCAGGGTGTCTAACTCAGCCGTCAGCCCCAGCAGCGCCGCCAGGTCCGTATCGCGCCGGGCTGCCAGTTGCTCGTACTCTGTGGCCGCCACTCGTTGCGAGGCTGCCGTCGCGCTTTGGGCTGCCGCCAAAGCCCGGTAGTTGCGCGCCTGCTGGCGGTAGTACTCCTCGTCGTCCTGGGCCCGGCGTAGGGCCGTCTCGTCTCCCGTCGTCCGCGCTGTGGCCGCCTGGCGTGCCGCCGTCTCCGCCGCCTCGTCCATGTCGCGCGCCAGTGCATCGTATGTGGATTGCAACGTCTCCGCCTGCCGCGCCGCGATCAGCGCGTTGTCCCGCTCAAAGCGCAACGAGCGCACCGCATCCTGATATGCCTGGATCTCCCGATCCAGCGAGCCCAGGTTGTTCTGCAACTTGAATTTGAGCAAGGCATCCTCGGCCGCGGCCAGCGTTTGCTTCGCCTGCTCCAACTGTTGCTGGATGAACTGCCCGCTGACCACGGCCGGCCGTGAGCGTACCTCACGATAGTACCTGAGCGCGTGCTCGACCACGGTGCTGGCGATGGATTCCGCCTGCTGCGGGCTATCCCCCTCCGCTGAGACGACGAGGAAGTCGCCATCACGGACCGCGGCGATCCGATCGAGCAGATCGGCGGCACTGATGCCCAGATTGAGCTGAGCGATCGTGCGCAGAGCTACCAGGTCACTGGTCACGACGGAGATAAAGTCACTCTGCGTGGCGATGATCTCGTCGGCGGTCGCCACGTTGCGGACCTGAGTAAAGAGCGTGACCTCTTCCGGCTCCACGGCCAGCACCTGCAGCCGCACCGAGGCGCGATAGACCGGCCTGGCCGTCAGCGCGCTGTAACCGATAACGCTCATGGTCGCCACAAAAAGAAGCACCATCACCCAGAGCCACTTGCGCAAGATGGCTAAGTAACTGAAAGAGTGTTCAGTCATGCATGTTCCTTACGCATTACGAATTACGAATTACGAACTACGCTTTACGCAGGCATAGGGTCAGCTCCGGCATCAAGGCCGTGCCGGGGATGCCCAGCGGTCGCAACACGCCTGCCTCGAACAGCCGGGCCAGCCCCCACACGAGGGTCTTGACCGCCCGCCGCGCCGATGACTGCCCTGTCCGCGCTAACGAGACCTGAGCTGAGGTGGCGATGTCATCTCCTCTCTCCGCATTGAGACAGACCGCCCTCTCACCCAACGCCCGCCGAATCTCCCAGTAGGTCGCGCCGCGAATGCCATCAGCCACCAACTGCTCGGCGGTCCGGTCGGGGGTTACCCGGCCGCGCCAGATCGCGTAACGCCGCGCCAGCCCCAACGACATGTACGGCACCCACCACAACCCCGTGGTATGGTGATCCTGGGGCCACAGCCGATTGGGTGTCTCGCTGATGATCAGATGTCCCCCTGGCCGCAGCGTGCGCCAGATCTCCCGCAAGTGCACGGCCCGACGCCGAGGCGAGATGTGCTCCAGCACGGCGTTGCACACCACCAGATCTACCGCAGCATCCGGCAACGGCAGGTGTGCGGTGCCCGGCGTCTGGTAGATGTGCACTGCCCGCTCCAGCCCAGATTCGAGAACCCGACGGCGCGCGATGGCGGCGAACGTCGGGTCCGGCTCCACTCCGTGCACCACAGCGGCCCCCAGCCTGGCCAACGCAACGGACGAGGCTCCGCAGCCGCAGCCAAAGTCCAGCACCCTTTTGCCTGCAATCGGCACAAATCGCTCGATCAGCCGGCCCAGGGGGCGCTCGATATAATCGGGGTTCTCTGCCCGCGCCACCTCATCCCGCAGCCAGGTCGCCCCCTTGGCTGCCAGGATCATCTCCAGCAACTCCTGGCTGTAGAAGGTGGTGAACTGGCTGTGTTGAGCGACCCCACCGAACCCGCGTTGCTCACCCGTGATCTCTACGTGACGCAGGCCGTCTCGCTCCTCAATGCGCACCGTCGCTGGCTGGCTCACGCCCGTGCCTCCGTACGCTGCAACGCCTCAGTGATCAACTCTGAGATCTGCTCCACGCGGGCGTCCCAGTTGTGCCCGGCCACAGCCGCCTGCCGACGACGCCCATGTTCAGGGGTGCGTTCCTCCAACGCCAGCTCGATCGCGGCCACAGCTTCCTCTGCGTCGCGCACCACATGCACCAGCCCGGGGAACCCGTGCGCGGCCGGGATGTCGGTCGCCACCACCGGGCGGCCGCAGGCCAGATATTCATACAGCTTCAGCGAGTCAATGTTGCGCGTCCACTCATTGCGTTCGTAAGGCAACAGGCAGACATCGCAAGCCTTAATGTGATGCGGAACCTGGGTCACGTCCACCCCGCCCAGCAGGCGCACGTTCGGTAGACCGGCCAGGCCGTCCGCCTTATGTGGCTGGGTGTACAGGCTCAGTGGCCCCACCAGCGCGATGGTCCAATCCGGCCGGGCCAACGCTACCGCCCGTAGCAGCTCGTAGTCCAGCTTTTCATTTAACACGCCCACGTAGCCCATCACCGGGCGCGGCAGATTCGCCATCGCAGCCGGTAAGGCCGGATCGGTGGCTGCCTGAGCAAAGCCCTCCACGTCGGCAGCGTTGGGCACCAGGTAGGTGTGCGGGTTCAGTGGTCTCTTGGACGCCAGCAGCGCGGGCGAGGTGACCAGCACCAGATCGGCGCGCCGGATCAACGCAGCCTCTTCTCGTCGCACGGTATCTGGATCGCGCACGGCCACGTAGGCCGAGTACTCGTCCGAGATCTGATAAATCACCAGCCGCTCGCCGCAGGTGCCCACCACGTCCGCCTGATAGTAGCGCGTTAGCCACAGCAAGGGCCGTCCGAACCCCAGCCGCTGCATGGTACGGCGCATGGCGCGAGCGCGCAGCGCCTGCGTCAGCTCGCCCAGTCGCAAACGCCGCCCCGCGATCGGCGCGTACACCGGATCTCGATACACCCACAGGTTCTCCCGGACCGGCACGGCCAGAGGACGCCGCAGATCGCGCTAGCCGATCTCCCCTCGTCGCAACTGACGCAGCACCAAACGCAGGTAGGTACGGGGCTCCACCCACAGGATTTTGTTGCGACGAGCCAGTCGGGTCATGATCTGGTGGCGGTTACGCCACAAGTCGTCCCAGGGGCCAGGCGCAAAGCAGAGGATACTCTGTCCCTCAATCACCGATGAGAATCCTCCACGGCCGGCCATGGGGACGCTAGACCCTGCCGGCGACGTCGCCGCGCCCGGGCCATAGCCTCCTGATAGGCAGCCAGGTGCTGCCTGGCCAGATCGTTCCAGTCCAGGGCACGGGCGTAGGCCAGCGCGGCTGTGCCCATCGTCGCCAGGTCCAGCTCACGAGCACGCCCCAACGCAGCGGCCAGCCCGCCCTCACTCTGCGGATCGTACAAGATGCCGCGCTCGTCGGCCCCTACCAGTCTGGGAAACGGCCCCAGGCGCGGCGCCACGATCGGCCGACCAAAGGAGAACGCCAGCAGCGCGCTGCCGGACGTCACCGCCCGCCGATAGGGCAGCACGCAGATGTCGGCTGCATTCATGTAATCCTGCACCTCATCATCTGGAACGTAGCCCACCTGAATGCGCAGACGCGGGTCCGCCGCCCCGCGGCGCAAGAGACGTTCTACGTAGGCCCCGTCCCGCGGTCGGGCGTTTCCGGCGACGATCAGGCAATCCTGCTCCCGGCCCACACGACGAAAAGCGTCCAGCAAATCGTCCACCCCCTTGTATGGCCGGATCTGGCCCAAAAACAGGTAGACGAATGCATCCTCCGGCACATCCAGACGGCGGCGAGTCTCTGTTCGCGAGCGCGTGTTCGGATAGGCGTCGAGGTAATGGCCATGAGGGATCACCCAGACCCTCTCCCGGCGGCGACCCCAGCGCACGCGGCCCACCTCGCGCGCGGTCTCCGGATCGTGGACGTGGATCACATCGGCGTAACGCAGCAGCCACAGGGTGGCCAGCCAGTCTAGCGCCACCGTGGGCGACTCATGGGGCACCAGGTTATGAACTGTGTGCACCAGGGCAACGCCCTTCACCTGCAACCCAGACAGCACCTTCAGGAGCGAGAGCAAAGAGCGGGCGCGTCCCCATCTCCCCTCTGCTTGGTAGAACAGGTTGGGCCAGTGCAGATGGAGCACGTCAATTCGTTCCCCGTGTGCGGCCGCCCACTCTGGCGATAGATCGGCCGTCACCCACCAGTCCAGCCCCGGTGCCTGAGCCTGCATCGCTTGCCCCAGCAGCGACACGTAAGGATTCTGGGTCACGCGCGTCGCCTGCACCACGCGTAGCCTGCCATGATCTTCACCGCCGGAGGCGGCGCCACAGTCCACGAAAAATGGTAAAATGGGGCGGTAGGTAGCCTCTCCCCTGTGCCCGGCCACAGGACAAGCAGCCTGCCCTACATGGCTTGCCGGTCTGCGCAGCAGGGGAGGGCTAATGGCTGATCGCTGATCGCTAACTGCTATTTTCAGACAGCCATAACGAGCGACAAGCAACGGGCTGATTTCCAAAGCCACCACTTACTCAGTACTCCCAACCACACGACGGTGCAGCCACGGCACAGCGCGCCAGAAGGTGCTCACCTGTCGGCGCAATTCGCCATCGGCCAGCCAGATCAATGACAGGTAGATCAATCCCATCACCAGGCCGGCCTCCAACAGTCCCACCAGCGGCCGGACCGGTGACAGCGCCTGCGCCGCCCGGCCCACCCCTGCCGCAACCAGCGCGCAGATCAACGAGGGGGACACGATCCGCGCATACTCGAAGGCAGATGTGCCCAAAATGGCGTCCACCAGCCAGGCACTGATGAGAAAATCCGCCACCGCCACGCCAGCCGACAGTGCGCTCACCCCCACGATCCCGTAGGAGCGGGTGACCGGGTACAGAAGTGCCACCATGGTAGCCAGCCGCCAGGCGGCGATGTACACCAGCCACTCAGGACGCCCTCCTGCCCGGAAGATGTTGCCCATGTTGGCCGCGATGGAGCGGATAAAGCCGTAGACGGCCAGCAGTTGCAGCGGCAAGATGGCCGGTGCCCAGGTATCGCCATACAGGATATTCACAAAGTCTGGCGCAAAGACGACTGTGGCGACAGCGATGGGCGCCGATAACCAGGTAACGACGCGCACGGTGGCAAAATACATGTGGCTCATCTCGCCTGCCTGGCTCCGTATGCGCGAGAAGGCAGGAAACATGACCTGGTTGATGAGCCGGGTGATCTGGGTGGCAGGCAAGTTGGAGACCTTGTAAGCCAGGCTGTAGAACCCCAGCGCCGCGGTGCCCGCCAGCTTGCCGACGAAAGCATCATCCACGTTGGTGATAAGGAAGATGAGCACCTGCGAGCTAAAGATGTGCTTGCCGTAGCCGAAGAGCTCACGCGCCGTCGTCCAACTGAATACCAGTCGCGGCCGCCACAGACAGAACCGCCAGACCAGCAGTGTGCGCAGGCCGCTCTCCACCACCTGGCCGTAGACCAGGCTCCATACGCCAAAGCCGTTGAACGCCAGGATTATCGAAAGCAGGCTGCCCCCCACGCCGGCCAGCACCTCGGGTGCCATCCGCCGTCGGAAGTCCAGCCCCTTGGATAGGAGCACATAGGGCACCTGCCCAAAGGAGCCAAGCACCATCGTCAGCGCCAGCACCCGCAGCACCGCGATCAGGCGTGGCTCGTTGAAGAAACCGGCCACGGCCGGCGCCCCCAGCACCGACACGGCGTACAAGGCCAGGCTCATGCCGATGATGGTGAAGAAGGCCGTGTGGGTCGCCTCGTCCACATCTTGTTGGCGATAGATCAACGCCGCCCCAAAGCCCAATTCCTGGAAGAACTGAAGAGAGCTGATGGCGAGCATCGCCATGCCCACCAGGCCGAAGTCGGCCGGGGCCAGGAGCCTGGCCAGGATCAACGTGGTCAGGAACGAGATCAGGCGCGCAGCAATAGAGGAAACCGCCACCCAAAAGAAGCTGGACGCTACTTGCCGTTTAAGCGTCATACACCTATCCAGCCTTACCTACGGGAGTGGCCGCTGACGCACTCGCCCACGTTCGACGACCGTGAACTTCCCTTTCAGATATACACTTTTCAGGGGGAGATCCTCGCCAGCCAAGAACCGCATCATGTCACTCCGACTGGCAGTGTGTATAAAGCTTCTTCACGCATGCACTCAGCAGCGAAAGCAAACACTGCTTGCAGAGCCTCAGGCGTGAGCGTTGGATAATTCTCCAACACTTGCTTTTCTGTCCATCCCACTGCGAAGAGACCGAGAATGAAGTCAACAGCCAGCCGCGTGCCTTTCACGACAGGCTTACCCAATAGGATCTCTGGATCTGAATGAATGTATTGTCGCCAGTCCATCTTTTTCCTCCAAACTTACGTGATCCCTTTTTCACCCACCAGCAGAACATCACGGGCGAGGAGCGAGGGCCAACGCCGTGCCGCCCACACGTAAAAGTCGGACAACCTGCGCCAGTGTAGCCAGCCGGGGTATAGCCCCGGCACCCACAGGCTGGCGTTGCCATCCACCCGGCGGATCGCCACCCCGCGCGCCTGTAACAATGCTCGCACCTCGGCCAGCGTGAAGAAGCGCAGGTGCAGCCAGTCGGTTGGGCTGTTCTCCAGATACGGGAAGCGCCCCTGCAACAACCACAGACGAAAGCGCCAATGGGCGATGTTGGGCAACGAGATGATCAGCTTGCCACCTGGCCGTAATACTCGTGTCAACTCGTCAAACACGTGCTCGAAGCGTACCCGGTGCTCGATCTGCGAGTCGGACACCACGGTGTCGAAGGCGCCGTTCGGAAACGGCAAGAAGCCGCGATCCAAGTCCACCCGGCAGACGGGCACCCCCCGCTGCCAGGCGCGTTTGCTCGCTACCCGCGACAGATCGGTGCCCCACACCCGTGCCCCTCGTGTGATCAGCATCTCCGCCAGCACCCCTGGGCCGCAGTCTACCTGCAAGACCCGCTCGCCGAACGAGACGTAGCGGGCCAGCAGCGCCAGCCGTTGCCGGTCGAAGGTATCCCCCTTCTTCTCCCAATAAGCGTCATAGTAGCTCGCAAAATCCATGGCATACCTTACGATTCACGCTTCGTCACGGGCAAGTAGACACGGTATAGTCGGCCATAGGCAAAATCCCACTCAACCGTCCAGCCGCCCACCACGTCCACGCCGATGGACGTGACAGACACCGCTCGGAACCCGGCCGGTATCTCCGCGGTCAGGACATACGGCCCCGGCGTAATCCCCGTGAAGGCGAATGCGCCGTCAGCGCCAGTGGTTTGGGTGGACACAACTGTCTCGCCCTGCCTGAGCGTCACAGTGACGCCAGGAAGACCAGGCTCCTCCACCTGGCGGATACCATCACCGCTCTCATCCAGGAAGGCGTGGCCTCGCACCTCACCCGTCAGCGGCGTGGGCGTCGGCGTTGGGGTGGGGGTGACTGTCGGGGTCGGCGTCGCTGCCAGAGTGGGTGTGGGAGTCGGCATGGGAGTGACCAGCGCGTAGATGAGGGTCAACTGTGGCCGCTGTGCCAGATACGGGCTATCGCTGGAGGCGAAGACGAACTCTTCGCGCTCATCATAATCGTCTTTGGGCGGGGCCGCGCGCAGAGCCACGCCGTAGTTGGCCTCGGGTGTTGCCAGCCACGCGGCGGCCAAGTCAGTGACGTCCCAGCCATACCAGCGGTTGATGTCGCCACTGGCGCTCGCCTGGACAGCGCGCCTGTCGGCGGGCTGGCCGGCGATGTCGCCCGGCATGCCGTTAGCCCCCGGCATCGCCCACGTCTCCCCGGCCTGTGGGTGATTCCACGTAGCCTCGTCAACCTTCCAGGGCCGTGCGACCTGGTGCAGGTCAATGACCAATCGCCTGTCAGCAGGCCCCCAGGTAGCGTACAGGTTGAGCACCGCGCCGCGCAGCCAGGCGTCCGGCGGCATCTGCCCGGCCAGATCAAAGCGCAGCAACGCGTTACGGATGGTTGTCGGCCCCTCGTGGCGCACACGCAATACCTGGCTGGTTACGTTCGGGGTATCCGGCTCCCATGCGCTCAGGAAGGTATCGGCCGCGCCCGCGTAACCGCTCGCGCCCTGGCGCAGCGTCACCGTGGCATAGGGCAGCGGCGTCGCGCCGGGATAAATCTGGTAGCGGTGCGCACCTGGACTGACTGTTACCGTCACCAGCCCGCCTGCGGAGGCGACCGGCCTGGCGGTGAAGGTTGCTGTGTCCTTGTCCAGGTCCTCCAGGATATAGCCTGCGGCAGAGTGCTCGCCCGGAGCCACCGCACCCAAGTCGAGGCCGACGGACGCCCCCGTCGCGTCCTCGACCGTGGCGATGACGGTGTCATCAGCCTGCGTGTACGCCGCTGACCAGACAGAGGTCCAGTGTTGCCCTGTGGCCGCAGGCTGCGCTGATTGCGCGATGGTCACCCAGTAGGTGCGGCCGGGCTCGTCGCGCCTGAACGACACCTGTGAGGGCATGTCGCTACGGGCAAACTGGGCCAGCCAGCTCAAATAAGCATTGGCGAAGTCCGGGTAGCGCTCGCCGTGGCCACCCGGATGCCACCACAACTCCACGCGGTCGGGGGCGTAAAGCTGTGTCTGGTTATAAAAGTCCTGGGCGTGATGTGGGTCTACCTTGGTGTCTGCCTCGCCGTGGACAATGAGGAGTGGCATATGTCGGAAATTCGGTGCATATTGAACCAATGAACGGCGTTCATAGCAATAAAGGTTCTCAGAGGGGGTGCCGCCGCACTCCTGGTGCAGGTACGTGAGGTTATTATAGTTGGGCGTGATCCCCCCAGGTTGCATCTCATATTCCCATTTGACCAGATCGGTTGGCCCGCTGTCGGCTACTGCTGCGGTGATCTCCTGGGGCCACTTAGCCGCCACCAGCCCGGCTGTGATCGCCCCCAACGAGTGCCCTACCAGGTAGATACGCGATTCATCCACGTTGTAATTCGCCTTGATCCAGCGGATGGCGTCCATCACATCCCACTGGGAAGCAGGAGCGCCGAACACGTGATGCCCCACCGGCTGGTTGATCGGCTTCGTCTCGCCGTGCAGCTCAGGCGAGGCCAACAGCCATCCTCTGGATTCGGCTGCATCCGAGAGATCCAGGATGGGGACAACCCGCGTATCACCCAGGCCGTGGATACCTACGAGCAACGGCACCGGCTGCGAGCCATCGTAGCTGGAGGGGAGCTGAATCTGCGTCCACGTGCCCTCGTTTTTATACCCATTCCAGTTGTTGTAATAGGTGCTCGGCGCGATGAACTCTTCAAAGCGCACACCGTTCACGTCCGGCCCCGTCACCTGGATTTTGGCCCGTACCAGCCCCCAGCCGTCGGTGTCAGTCGAACGGTTCACCAGGCGGATGCGGTTCGTTCCACTGATCAGGATGGACGGGGCGATGTCCCACTCTGCCCATTGCTGATCCGGGTCGTTGATTTCGCAATGAGGGCCATCCGTGTAAGGGCTGTTAAGCACGGGCTGACCGATCAAAACATCGTTGATGTAAATCTCGTTACCCGCGACGGCGCTCATACCGAACTCATAGGCGATCAACCTGGCGGCCGTGGGGGTGCCCGAAAAACGCAGCACCACCTCTTGTGTCACCTCGGCGTTCGAGCCGACTATCATGCAGGTGGTGATGGTGGAGTCCGTCACGCCCGTTACGCCTGGCGCAGCGGACGCCCGCGACGACCACGCCCCACCGGCCAGGACAGCAGCACTCAAAGCACAGACAGCAACAGGTAAGGTGAGCAAGAGGCGGCACCGGCCGTGAGCCAGCGAGGCGGGCAACGGTCGTGCGATAAACGGCATGATCCTCCTCAAACTGTATTGACAAAAGTATAGCATAAGGGTGATCAACCGCAAACCGTCCTACCGCACCCCATTCTCGCGCCCTGTCATGAAGACAAGATGAACACCCGCCAGCCCCGCGGTGAAAATTCGTTCACGATAGCCGGTAAACCCGGATCTCCGGCCCCAGCGTTCGCGGCCCTGGGACGAACTGGGCGACGGGCTCTTGTGCCCACAGTACCCGATAGAATGCCTCACGGTCAGGCGCGTTCCCCTGCCCCATGTACCGTTCCCAGATCTGGCTACTAATGAAGAGATATTCCACTCCCTGAGCCTGGTACCAGGCCAGCGGCTCCTCGGCCAGAGAGAATCGCCGCGTCTCGACAAAATGCCCGGCCGGCACCTGGATGGTGTA
>DAOUAJ010000415.1:0-8116 GCA_034433615.1 Anaerolineae bacterium
GATCAGCCTGGGACTGCTAGCCGAGCAACGTTATGTGCGGTTCCGGGTGGGCGGACCGTGGTGGAAGCGGCTGCTGCGCCTGGTGCTGGGCGCGCTGATCGTGCTCTTTTTCTGGCAGGGGCTGAAGCTGTTCGTCCCAGAGGGCCTGGGCGTCGTCCTGTCTTCTGCGCTGCGCCTGGTGCGATACCTGCTGACGGGGATGGCCGCCATCTGGTGGGCGCCGTGGCTCTTCGTGCGGTTGGACCTGGCCTCGCGACAGGACATCGTTCGGCGACCATGAGTACCTGGAGTTCCCGTGGTTCCCTTCCGACAGCGGGGACTCATAGGAACTCAAGGAACTTGTAGTGAAACCCTGATCGCAACGAAAGGAGATTGCTTTGCGAGTTCTGCGTGTGATCGGCCTCAGCATCCGTGATTTTTATGAGGAGATGTTCCTGTTTGTGCCGCTGAACCTGGTATGGTGGCTGGCGGCAGTGTTGGTGATCCCGTTGGCTCCAGCTACGGCCGGGCTCTGCCAACTGGGTTATCGCATTGCCCACGAGCAGCGCGTGGACTCCAGCTTTTTCAAGGAGGCGTTCAAGGAGTTTTTCTGGCCCAGCCTGAAGGTAGGCATCCTGAATGTAGTGATCCTGATCACCTTCACCGTGAATTTGTGGTTCTACGCGCAGGTGGATGGTTGGGTACGTCTCATCAGCATTATCTGGATTTATGGGCTCATTCTGTGGGCGGCCGCCCAACTTTACCTGTTTCCGTTGTTGTTCGAGCAGAAGGAGCCCAAAGCGCTGATGGTGTTGCGCAATGCGGCTGTGCTGGTGCTGGCGCAGCCGTTGTTCACGCTGGGTGTCTCCATCCTGGCGCTGATCTTGACGGCGATCTGCTTCGCGTTGCCAGTGCTGGCAGTGCTGGTCTGGCCGGGGCTGATGGCACTGATCGGCACTCGCGCCCTGGCGAACGTCCTGGAGCAGGCGCGAGCGGTGGCAGCGAAGAATGAGCGGAAGGATGGGGAGTCGGGGAGTGAGTAAAGGCCACAGGCTAAGGACTCCGGACTAAGGCAATCTTGTGCCATCGTAAAAGGGACGATTCTGTGGACTACTCATTGGCTGACCTCCGTAAGTTCCTTATGGAAGCCTTCAGCGATGAAGAGATCGAAACCTTGTGTTTCGACCACTTCCCTGAAGCGCGGGATGAGTTCTCCACGGGCATGTCCAAGAGCGATAAAATCCGGCGGTTGCTTGATTACTGTCGGCGACGCAACCTGACCTCTCAATTGCTTTCGGCCATTCAGGCCGCCCGCCCAGATCAGTTTGACCGGCACTTCGGCGGATTGTCTCCAGGTCAACTCCAGTCCATCTTCACGCTGCCTGCGGCGACGCCTGGCCTTGGTGGATCGTTGCTGGCCAGCGAGGCCATGCTGGACCGGCTGATTGTGAGTCAGTACCAGGCCATGCGCTACTACCTCGTTTTCGCACTGGGTTTGGTCACGTTGGGCACCGTCATCGTGGTTGTCGCTCTACTGGCAGACTACAGCCTCCCTGTGACTTTCAGGCCATTGATAGGGCTGAGTGGGGGCTTTGTCGCCTCGTTGAGCTTCTTTCAGTTAAAGGAAATCCTGAATCGCAAAGAGAAAGCCCAAATGTTTGAAACGATCAAAGTAGGCCTGAGCACGCTGGAACGGGCGCAAGAATCGGTGGATGCAGATACCCGTAATCGTATTGACAATCTGCTCTGGCAGGTCATCGAGAAAACTGCAGTGGGGTAACGCCGCCATGACTTTTCAAGAAGAACGATGGGAATTATTGATACGGAAGGCCGAGCAAATTGAGCAGACGGCGCGCCGGCGCGCCGCTGCCTATTCTCTGATACCGATCATTCTGGCGGGCTTACTGCTCGGGTTTACGAGCTGGCAAATCCAGCAAGCCAACCAGCAGCTCGGTGAGATTCAAGCGCAGTGGAAATTCACCCAAAGTGAGCTCGTGCAGGCGCAGGAGCAAATCACTCGCACACAACAAAATCTCGTGACCGCGCAGGGTCAACTCAACCGCACCGAACAAGACCTTTTAAGCATCCAGGATCAACTCAGGAAGGCAAAAGAAGAGGCTGACCGGGCCCGCAAAGAAGCGGATGAACTCCAAAAGCAACTCGACGAAGTGAGGAAAAAGCTGAAGGAAACAACCGAACAACTGAAACTGGCGACCGACTTCTCCAGGTACGAGTTTTCCGGTGATTGGGCGCTTTCTCTCAAGTACCTTGCCAGCAGATACCCCCGGCAGACCGAGCTCTTGTTTGACATCTACGAGTTGCAGAGGGCTCCCTGGAGCCCTGACGGGTTTTCACCTGAAGAAGGCTTTAATTCACCCAGCTTTGCCATTTACTTGCTGGGCAAACACGGCCTGATAACGATTCCGGCCCCCTCTGAACGTACCCAGGCCAAATTGCAGACCCTGCTCCCACCCAGGTCTCCGCCACCTCAAGTCGGCGATGTCGTCTTTTATCCGGTCGGCTATACGATGTTCTACTTTGAGGATGAGCAGGGAGTGCCGTTCGTGATCGGCATGACCCCGTTAGGCGTGCTGGCTCTTAAACCGGACTTTGCCCGCCCCCTCGGTTATGGCGCGACTTTTTCTGAACGATAAAAACCCGAAGGGTCTCCCAAGACCCTTCGGGTTTGATGCTTCATGAAGAGACGGGACAGCTATTTGTCTTGCAGAACGGCGACGCCCGGCAGAACCCGACCTTCCAGGAATTCCAGGCTGGCGCCGCCGCCGGTGGAGATATGGGTGATCTGATCCGCCAGGCCCGCCTGCTGGATCGCCGCGACGGAGTCGCCGCCACCGATGATGGTGACCGCGCCTCGAAGGCCGGCCAGCACCTGCGCGACAGCAACGGTGCCTTTGGCGAATTCGGGGAATTCAAACACCCCCATGGGGCCGTTCCAGACCACCGTCTTGGCGCCCGCCAGCCGGTTGCTGAAGTGCGCAATGGTGGCCGGGCCAATGTCCAGCGCGCGCCAGCCGGCCGGCACCTGGTTCACCGGCACGACCTTGTGCTGAGCGTCCGCGGCAAAGGCGTCAGCCACGACCAGGTCCACTGGCAGGAAGATTTTGTCCGCGCCCTGCTGCAAGAGTCCCTTCGCCTCCTCCAGGCTCTCCGGCTCAACCAGAGATTCGGCCATGCTGTATCCCTGCGCCTGCAAGAAGGTATTGGCCATGCCACCGCCGATGAGCAGTGCATCCACCTTTCCCAGCAGGTTCTTGATGACACCGATCTTATCCGAGATCTTGGCACCACCCAGAATAGCCACAAACGGCCGATCAGGCGCTTCCAACGCCCGCCCCAGAAACGCCAGCTCCTTTTCCATCAAAAATCCTGACACAGCCGGCAGGTAGCGAGCCACGCCCTCTGTGGAAGAATGAGCGCGGTGGGCACTGCCAAACGCGTCGTTCACATAGACGTCGCCCAGTTTGGCCAGTTGTTGTGCCAGGGTCAGGTCGTTCTTCTCCTCCCCCGGGTAGAAGCGGGTGTTTTCCAACAGCAACACCTCCCCCGGCTTCAGAGCGGCTACCATTGCTTCCACTTGGGAGCCGACGCAGTCGGGCGCCATCTTCACCGGCTTGCCCAAAAGCTCACCCAATCGCTCGGCCGCTGGCTTCAGACTGAACTTCGGATCCGGCCCTCCCTTGGGCCGGCCCAGATGGGACATCAGAATGACCTTTGCACCCTGATCAATCAGGTACTGAATGGTAGGCAGAGCCGCCCGAATTCGCGTGTCGTCGGTCACCTTCCCATTCTTCAAAGGAACGTTGAAATCCACGCGCGCAAGAACCCGCCTGCCTCGGACGTCAATGTCCCGGATCGTCTTCTTGTTCATCGCTTGCTCCCCTTTTGTGACACGGAGACGGGGAGACGCGGAGAGTCTCACCGCATCTCCACGTCACTATGTCACCGCGTCAAAATCACAGCTTGCTCGCCAGCAGCCGGGCCAGGTCGGCCGTACGTACGGCGTATCCCCATTCGTTGTCGTACCAGGCAACCACCTTGACGAAGTCACCTTTGCCACCCAAGACCTGGGTGAACGACAGGTCCACCGACGATGAATGGGCATCACCCTTGAAATCAATCGAGACCAACGGTTCGTCCACGGCGGCGAGGATCCCCTTCAGCGGGCCTGCGGCCGCGTCGCGGAAAGCCTGGCGCAACTCTTCAGTGGTGGTGGAAACCTCAACCTGGGCCGTAAAGTCCACGATGGAGACGGTCGAGATGGGGACACGCAAAGCATAGCCATCGAACTTACCCTTCAGATCGGGGATGACCAGGGCTACGGCTTTGGCAGCGCCGGTGGTCGTAGGGATAATGTTCAAGGCTGCCGCCCGCGCCCGCCGTAGATCACTGTGCGGCAGATCCAAGATCCTCTGGTCGTTGGTGTAGGCGTGGATCGTCGTCATCAGGCCGCGCACAATGTGGAACTTGTCATGGACAACTTTGGCCGCGGGGGCCAGACAGTTGGTCGTGCAGGATGCGTTGGAGACGACGTGGTGGACAGCCGGATCGTACTTGTCATCATTGACACCCATGACGATGGTGATGTCCTCACCCTCAGCCGGAGCCGAGATGATGACCTTCTTGGCACCGCCTTTGGTGATGTGATTCTCAGCCCCCTGGACCACTTTACCCTTCTTGCTGACGCCATCTTTCTTGACGGTGAAAAGCCCGGTGGATTCGATGACGATTTCAACCCCCAGATCAGCCCACGGCAACTTGCTGGGTTCGGTCTCCTTCAAGGCCTTGATCGGCTTGCCATCCACAATCAAGCTATCGTTCCCAACCTCGATGGTGCCATCGAACTTGCCATAGTTCGAGTCGTACTTCAGCAGATGTGCCATCGTCTTCAAGTCGCCTATATCGTTGAAGGCCACGACCTCCAACTCGTTCGGGTAGTAGTCCCTGATCGCCTTAAAGACCTGCCGGCCGATGCGGCCGAACCCATTAATACCTACCTTGACTGCCATGCTAAAACCTCCTTGGGTTATACGTTGGTGTGTTTTGTATCTTTGAGCAAAGGACAGTGTGTTGTCGCACTGGTCCTCATTGCCGGGCTGTGATTTTGACGCGGTGACCCGGTGACGCGGGGACACAGAAAGGCTCTCCCTGTCTCCGTGTCTCCCCGCCTCCACGTCATCAAAGCAGAATTCGGTTGATAAGGTGCTAAACTGTCTCTGCCTGTGCTGTCATCTCCTCTCGATAGAGAGCCAGCAGACGCCGCGCCAGTTTGTCAGAGGCATGCCGCCACGGTTGTTCTAAGTCAACCAGATCGTCCGTGATCACACGATAGCCACCAGCAGCCATCGCATGAGGTGTGGGCAGGTGCACCCATGTGACCCCTTCGCCGGGAGGGTGTGGGGCAGGAAAATGATCATTGGCCAAAACCAGTTGGAACAGATCCTGCCCGACGTGTATCTGCAGTGCACGGATGTGCTCGTGCACGCCGAAGCCGTCCGTCTCGCCACGCTGAGTGGCTACATTGGAGACATAAACCTTCACGGCCTGCGATGCGCGAATAGCCCCTGCAATGTCCGGCACCAGCAGATTAGGCAGCACGCTGGTAAAGAGGCTGCCAGGCCCGGCCACGATCAAATCTGCCTCCAGGATAGCCCGCACAGCCTCGGGGTAGGCTGGCGGGTCCTCCGGTTGCAGAAAAACCCGCTCGATGACGTGGCCCTGCGCCAGGGCTGGAATACGCGATTCGCCCTGGACCCGTCGCCAGCCCGGCTCTGCTCCAGGTTTCTCTTCCCGCACGTCTGCGCACAGGATGACGTTCTTCAACGTGGAGGGCAAGACCCGGCCGCGCACCGCGAGCACCCGGCTGGACTCCGCCAGGGCTCGATCAAAGCTGCCGGTGACAGCAGTCATGGCGGCGAGGAACAGATTGCCAAAGCTATGCCCGTTGAGTCCAACACCCTCACGGAACCGGTACTGAAATAACTGAGTCGTCAACGCCTCATCGTCAGCGAGAGCGGCAATACAATTGCGGAAGTCCCCCGGTGGCAGAACGCCTAGCTCCTCCCGCAGTCGGCCGGAACTCCCCCCGTCATCAGCCACGGTAACGATGGCCGTGATGTTGTCCGTGTACATCTTGAGCCCACGCAGAAGGGTGGATAAGCCGGTTCCGCCGCCAATGGCAACTACCTTCGGCCCCCCCCGGCGGCGACGATGCTCGTACACAACGTCCACCACGTTGGGTTGATCGGGCCGCATGAAGGCTGCCAACAGTGAACGGTTAAGCTGCACTACAGCCACAAGGGTGAGGACGCTCCCGAGCAAGCTCCAGATGGCAATACGGACTCCTACCGGCAGGTTCTGCAAGCCCAGAGGCAGAAAGGGGGACGGCGACGGATCCTGCACCAGGCTTTGACTAAACAATGTGGCCAGCCCAAGACTGAGCATGGCCACTCCCACAACCAGGAGCCCGATCCAGCGTTTAACCTGCATGCCAGGATAAAGCCACTTCCAGTGCCCCCCGGTATGTGCTGTCGCCCCCCTGCGCATGCTGATCGTCCTCCTTGTAGTCCGACAGGACTGCTCCCAGAGGGGCATTATAGCCCAACTATCAGGGTAAGTCAAAGGAATATGTGCCTTTGGCGTTACAGACCCCCTTTTGCTATAATGAGTGTAATTCCAAGCCATACAAGTCGGCTTTCAAAGCGAGGACATGATGAAAACACCATCTACCGTCGTTACCTTCCGTCTTTCACTGATCACAGCCTGTGCTCTGGCTGTAACTGCGTGGGCGGCTTCCCGCGCCGCTCTCTACAACATTGCCCTGGCATTTCAATCACCTGCCTCGACGGTGGCACCGGCCGCTACAGAGGCAGCTACCATTGTCCCCACGTCTACTGCTGTGGCTGTACAAGAAGGGACAACGGCTACCTTCCCCTTGGTTGGGATCATTGCAGCGGTGGCCGTCATTGTGATCGTTGCCATCGCCATCTTCCTGATCCAACGGCGCTCGTTCGCGCGTGGGTAAGGGGGTGCACGCGTGACGCAAAGGCCACGGGTTACCCCTCCTGTCTGTCTGGCATGGAAGAGGTTGATCGGTGTAGTGGTGGCGACGTTGATGGTCGCGTGGGTGCTCTCCCTGCAGCCACCAGGGGCCATCGCCCGTTTTGCTTTCCAGTCTCCTCCAACAGCCACACCCGTCCCACCAACTGATACGCCATCGCCCTCTCCGACTCAGGCACCCGTTCTTCCCACGGATACACCGACGGTTCCTCCCGTCGAACCGACTCAGCCGGCCGTGTTGGAGCCGACACCGAGCCCACCGCCGGCCGAATCCGCACCGATGCTGCCGGAGCCGGCCGCCCCGCCTCCCGGTGAGGAAGGGGCTCCCCCCCAACAACCGTCGGAGGGGACTTCCCCTCAGGGATCTGGCCCTGAGTCGGTAGAGCCGTTGTTCCCCGTCCCGCTCCCATCTGTCACAGTCACGCCACGAGACGATTTCACGCTTCTGCTGGAGAGCCTGGTCACTGCCCTGGGATACGTCTGGCTGGGGTGTGGCATCCTGGCGCTGATCGCGATTCCCGCCGTCTTGATCTGGCTCAACCAGCGCGGGCGTGGCAGTCGTTCTTAGGTGAGGGGGTATCATGGGTGCGGTGACAAGACTCCGGCTGTGGATGGGGTGCCATGCCACCATGTACGCTCTCGTCTGGCTGGCCTTTGCCTGGCGGGCATGGGGGCTGGATTTCCAGAGCCTGTGGCGGGACGAAGTAGACGCGTTGCGCTTTGCCACCCAGCCGTGGCCGGAACTGCTGGCGATGTTCACTCGCCCAGGGGAGAATGGCCCCCTCTTCTTTCTGCTGCTACGTTTCTGGCTGGTTGTGGCTGGTCACAGCGAGTACGCGCTGCGTTTCATGGCCCTGGCGGCGGGCGTGGTGGCTGTTCCGCTGGCGATGGTTCTGGCTGACCGGCTGGGCTTGCCACGCTCCGCCCGTCTTGCCGTTGGTCTCCTAATGGCCACCAATCCCTACCTGACGTGGTACAGCCAGGATGGCAAAATGTACGCCCTGACCACAGCTCTCGTCCTGGCCAGCAGTCTGGCCTTTGTCCAGGCATTGCGGCGAGG
>DAOUAJ010000416.1:0-2764 GCA_034433615.1 Anaerolineae bacterium
CGGCCGAGTTCCAGGTAGCCGCGCCGTCTGCACGCCATGAGTGAACAAGGGCAGCCTACCTGACTCAGAGACGTTCAGCGAACAGAAGGTGAATTCCCGATGCGTTTCCAGGATTTTGTCAGCAGCAAGCCGATGACACAACTGGGCATCGCTATCGCTAAGCACCTGCCGCCTGAGCTGGGCTACGGGCTGGCTAGGGTCGCCGCCAGCATCATCGCCAACCGCAAGCCAGAGGTGTACTGGACGGTGCATAGCAACCTACGGCAGATACTCGGTCTTGAGGCAGATGACGCGACGCTGCACCGAATGACGTATCAGGTTTTCCTCCACGCCGGCCAGACCTACTATGACTTCTTCCACGCTCTTGGCCAGCCGAAAGAGGTGCTCGCCAATGCAGTGCGTATTCCAGAGGAGGTCATCTCTCTCGTCCAATCCGAGACGGCACGGGGGCACGGCGTGCTGGTGCTCGCCACCCACATGAGCAATTTCGATCTCCTGGGCTTGTCCGTAGGTGTACGTGGCTTGCCCATCCAGATACTCACCCTGGCCAATCCGCGAGCCGGGTTTCACGTTTTGAACCACCTGCGGGCCAAAGCGGGGTTCGAGGTTACGCCCATCACGCCCCAGTCGTTGCGGGCGGCCATCCAGCGGCTGAAAAGCGGTGGCGTTGTGTTGACCGGTGTGGACCGCCCCATTGCGGAGGATCAGGAGCTGATAGAGTTTTTTGGCCAGCCAGCTTACTTGCCCCTTGGGCCGGTGCGCTTGGCGTTAATAAGCGATGCGTTGGTCATAGTGGGCAGTTGTTACTATGAGCCCGACAGAGGATACGCTCTGGAGGTCACAGGGCCTCTGGAGATGATCCGCACCGGGGACCGATGGCAGGACATCAGGACGAACGTTCGGCGGCTGGCGGACATCGTGGAAGAGCACATCCGAGCACGCCCGGAGCAGTGGATGATGTTTCACCGCCTTTGGCCGGAGCCATCGGCAGTCTGAAATCGCCGGCTGGGCGAGTTTCATTGCGATACGTAAAGGGATTTGGACTATGATAGACTGGAAGCTATTGTGGAGCACGTTTGTCCTGTTGTTCGTGGCGGAGCTGGGAGATAAAACTCAATTGGCAGTGATCTCCACTTCGGCCGGCTCTGATCATCCTTGGACGGTCTTTGTGGGGGCTGCGCTGGCCCTGATTACCGCTACGCTGATTGGCACCCTGGCCGGCCAAGCCATCGCCCGCTTTGTTTCGCCTGAGCTTCTGCGCAAGGGAGCAGCAGCCCTGTTCGTGTTGATGGGGGTAATGATGTTCTTTGACAAGATTTGATCTCTCCATCAAGCTCAGAAATGCCCTCCTGCTTCTCCTTCTGCTAACTGCCTTCGCCCTCAGGCTCTATCGTCTGGATCAGCAGGAGATATGGGGCGATGAGGCCCACAGCGCGTACGTGGTCAAGCTCCGCCTGCTTTCCACTGTCTCCCCCCGCACGGAAACCAATCCCCCGTTGTATCACCTTCTCCTGTACCTCTGGGTCAGGCTGACCGGCCGCAGCGTGTTCGCCCTGCGGTTTATGTCCCTCATCCTGGGGGTGCTCACCGTGCCGCTGGTCTACCAACTGGCGCGGCTGGCCTTCGGCGAGCTAGCGGGCTTTCTGGCAGCGCTTCTCTGTGCGGTATCCCCCTTTCTGGTTTATTATTCCCAAGAAGCGCGCATGTACGCCCTGGCAATCTTTGCCGCGACCCTTTCCATGTTTCTCCTGGCCACGATCGTGTCCGGCCACAGCAGGCAGTTCAAACTCCTGTGGCTCGCTTACCTCCTGGCGACAGCGGCGGCCATTTTCACCCACTACTACGCTGTTTTCGTGGTCGTGGCCCAGAATGTCGTTGTCATGGCGCTGTGGTGGCGTGACCGAGGGAGGTTGAGGCGCTGGTTGGCTGTGCAGGCCGTGTTGGCCCTGTCGTTTCTGCCCTGGGTGCTGGCACAGCGGAGCTTTCTGGCCGGCAAGGCCAGTGCGCGGTTCAATGAACTGACCCTGCCCGTCCTGATCAGCATCATCAAAAGGAGCCTGGTAGCTTTCAGTGTGGGGATTACGGTTGAGGCGCCGCTGGCGTACTATCTTAGCATTGCATTTTTAGTGCTAGCGACCCTGGGCCTCCTGGCTGTTGTGACTGTTCGGCAAGAGAATGAAACTCCGCTCGCAGCCTTTCACCTTCCAATCCCCAATATCCAATCTCCAATGCTTCTGTTGTCCTGGTTAGTAGTACCTCTGATCTTCGCCTGGCTGGTCAACCCCATCATGCCTTTCTTTGACGAGCGATACCTGCTGGTCATCGCTCCCGCCTTCACCCTCCTCGTGGCGCGAGGATTAGAACGGCTAGGAGACAGGTCGCCCTGGGCATTGGTTTTGGCCTTGCTGTTCCTTATCTCAGCCAGCTCCCTTTCCCTACACAACTGGTTTTTCGACGATGCCTATACCAAGGGCGAATATGGGCTCATGATGAATTACGTGCGGGATCACGCTCAGCCAGGTGATGTGCTTCTGCTGAACAACCGCCTGCAAGAGGCACTGTTCGATTACTACCGGCCGGCGGGGGTAGCCTATCGTTTTGTCTCCCGCGATGACCTCCGCACCGAGCAGCAGGCCGATCGCGCTCTGGCCGCGCTCACCGCAGGCTACTCGCGGGTCTGGCTGGTGATGTTCGGCTATGCGGAGCAATACGATCCCCTGCACCTGGCAGAGCAGTGGCTGAGCGAGCATGGTTACCGCAGTTT
>DAOUAJ010000417.1:0-7107 GCA_034433615.1 Anaerolineae bacterium
CCAGGAAGATGGCGCCGATCAATAGCCCACCCACTACGTCCTGCGGGAAATGAACCCCCACGTAGATGCGGGAAAAGGCCACCAGGACGATGATGATCGCCGCCAGCAGCCAGGCAACGGGCTGGCGCGCCTGGGCAGCCAGGTATCCCCATACCGCCACCGCCTCCTGCGCGTGCGTGCTGGGGAAGCCAGGCGAGGTCTCTGGGCGCAAGATACGCAGCCCTTCTGCGACCGGGCGGGGCAGCCGGAACACGTTTTTCAGGAACGAGCCGGTGTAGTCGCACATCAGGAGCAGGTACGCCAGGTTCTGGCCCACGCGCCGGTCCACGCACCAGAAGACGAAGGCCACCAGGAATACCAGGAACTGGTCCACGCCCAGATAGGTGGCGGTGAGGAACAGCCGGTCCAGAAACGGGTTGGACCACTGCTGCACGGCCAAGATAAAGGCAGTCCCGGCCGGAACTAATGAGGCCAGCCAGTCGTACATGCGCATCCCTCCGGGTGAAAATATGAAGGGCAAAAGACGAAGAACGTCACAACCTTGCACCGTGTAAAGCATGGTCGTAAGACGGAGGTTAGTACTACAACGAGATTTCGCCCCCAGCATGTCATTCCGAGCGAGTCCCTGGCCCCTGTGCCTGTCCGGCACAGGACAGGCTGCACGACGTCCAGGGCAGGCTGCGAGCGAGGAATCCCTGGCCTGACGGCCAGGCTTCGCCCCGAGGGGCTCTGCCCGAGGGGACAGGCTCCCACTGAGCCAGCAATTTGCCCTCGCCGAGCGAGATTCCCTTCGCATTCGCTCAGGGCAGGCTCTCGTCGCCCCGCTCCCTTCGTTGCACTCAGGGCAGGCTCTCGGAATGACAAAGTCTCGTTGTAGTATTAGGCGCCGTCTCGACTCTTGTTTTGCCTTACTCACTCCACGACTGAAGATAATCTAGAGCGGCTTCGATACTATCGAACTCGTGATGCCCAATTTCCCCCCTGTGGAAGAAGATGTCCACCCATACGCCCACCACCGGATTTTCTGGCACATCAGCGATGGTGGCTTCGATTATCTCTCGCAACTGTGCAGCCACCAGTTGTAGGATGCGCTGTCCCAAATCTTTACGTTCTTCCTGGGTCAGTGTGTTATATCGCTCCAACGCTGCCACAGCATCCGTGGCTGCCTCGCTGTCCTCCCAAAGAATCTCAATCCCATAATCGCGACAGACTGAGGCAAGATGATCTTGCGGAATGAACAAAAGATTTGCACCGCTGGCTTCAACCATGCGTAAAGGCTCTGGCGTGAAGTCACCGGCAAGCACGACTATGGATGAACGGAGCATCGGATGAGCCCGCTTCAGGTCGGGATGTTCTCTGGCCACCTTAGCCGCTTTTTCTGTGGCATGCTTGGCTTTTTGAATCACTTTGCTTTCGATAACCGCGTAGGGATTGCCCTCTCGATCAACAACCAGGCCGTCATGCGTACATAGTTTGCCATGAAGGTCGGCCAGTTGCCCCTTGGGAATGAACTCGAAGTCGGTCCCGTAGAGACAATCCTGCACAACACGATGTATCTCATCCTCGATAAGCTTGCCAAGTCGCTGCCCAAAAGCCCGGCCTGCGCCGATAGCGTCCACCATGTTACCCCTCCACCCAAAGACGTCCTTCGTGAAGTGGGACGCGGTGCTTTCGATTGCGCCATTTGACATTTCTATCGCGGGTCTTCTCAAAGTGATAAGAGCAAAAGCCTGCCGCTAAAGCTAGCTCTCCTAGCCAGCGGTCAACAGGTACATAGATGCCATAAGGCGCGGAGTCACCAACCACAAAACAAATCTGACTCCTCCTACTTGTCACACGTCGTAGTGCTTTCCAGACCTTAGCTAGGTCGCTGAAGTAGGCAGCGACCATTAAGTGATACGGCTTCTTGCCGCCGTGATGGATTCGTTCTTCTGCCAACTGATGGCAGACTGGCTTGATCTCGTTCATTAGGGGAGCAAGGTCAGGGTCGGCCAAGAGGCGATCCAGGTCTGCCTTATCCGCGGCCACGTGTTGGGTGCATGACCGAATCAGATGTCTTCTTACCTTCTGTTGAAGGTCCCCCCAGCTCTGTACTTCACCCCAAAACGACATTTCCAGCCGAGTCGCGTCCGCGTAATCATAGTTGTTGGTGTAAGGTGGTGAGGTGAGAACTAGATTTGCCCAACCATCCGGGACCGAGTTGCAAACTCTGGCATCTTCTTGATAGACAAAGGCAGCGTCACCAACGATCTGCCGTTGGCATATGCGCATATCAGTCGCCATGTTGTGTATTTGTATCTCATAGGCAACGAAAGGTGCCAAAGCGTTCGCCTTCTCCTTTTTCGGAAGGACATACTGCCATTGCGCTGTACCCACAGGCGAGCAAACACGCAGGATTGCTGTAATTGCCAACCAGACGAGTTCCGACGCCGGAGTTTGATCCGAGAGGCTCCCCCAGGCTCGCTTTAAGGCATCTAACTCGGCCAGAACATAAGGTGGATAACATTTCTTAATGAGGGGTGGGTAACCGTGCGCCTCGCCCTGCTGTTGTTTAGCTATCGCCTGAACCTCGTGTGCCAACTCTAGAAAGTGTTCAACTGGCTCGCGCCAGGCCAGCTTGGCCTTGGCAATTCTGTACACAAATGGGTGAGCCTCCACTCCAACGACGGGAACACCGCAGCGCTCGCCTTCGATCAACGTCGTACCAGCTCCAGCGAAGGGATCCAGCAACTTTACAGGGCCCTGTCGAAGTGCTGTTTTGATCTCCTGCTCAGCCCATTGCGCCGAGAAGCCGGCCGAGTAGCGAAACCACCGGTGAATCGGCAGGGTCATATTGTCTACGAAGGTGGAACTGCGTTCATAGGTGGCTGGCTTTGGGCGCTCTTTGACTATATCTGAGAACAGACTCAACTGCTTCGCCTGCATGAATTCTATCCTCGCTTTCACAATTCGGAGCCGAGAAGTCGCCTAACACTCGTCACCTGTCTACTGAGCTCTTCGCCACCCCCGCCTCGGCCAACATGGCCGCCGCGCTCTCCTGGCCGGCGGCCGTGGGCGCTCCCAACATCGCCGCCAGTTCCTTCACCCGCTCCTCGCCGGCGAGCTGCCGGACGTGGGTCAACGTGCGTTCACCTTCCACCGTCTTGATGACATGGTAATGCGTGTCGCCATAGGCGGCCAGTTGCGGCAGATGGGTTACGCATAACACCTGATGGGCGCGGCTGCCCCTTACACCGGGAGCCGCCAGTCCCCACAGCTTGCGCCCGACGATGGCCCCCACGCGCCCACCGATCCCTACGTCAATCTCGTCGAAGATCAGCGTGGGGGTCTCATCTGCCCGGCTCAGCACTGCCTTCAGCGCTAACATTAAGCGGGCCGTCTCGCCGCCAGATGCCACACGGGCCAGCGGTCGCAACGGCTCGCCCGGGTTGGCCGAGATCAAAAACTCCACCTGGTCCAGTCCCGTCGCGTCAAAGGCCAGGCGGCGGTCGCCCACGTATGCGCCCTCCGGGTCGTCCTGCCACTGCAAGTCCACACTGAAGCGGGCGCGCTCCATGCGCAGGTCGCCCAACTCGCGCTCTACCGCCTGGGCCAGCCGCTCGCCAGCCTCCCGTCGTGCCGCCGAGAGGCGCTGCCCCACCTCGCCGATAGTGCGCAGCAACCGTTCCTCCTCGGCCTCCAACTCAGCGATGCGTTCCCCGGCATGAGTGATGCCGTCCAGTTCCGCCTGGGCGCGCTCACCGAACGCCAGCACCTCCTCGACAGAGTCGCCGTACTTGCGCTTCAGATTATAGATCAAATCTAACCGTTCTTCCACCTCAGCCAGACGTGCCGGATTGAACTCGATCCCCTCCCGATAGCGACGCAGGTCGCGGGTTACGTCTGAAAGCTGATAGGACAGCTCCTCGATCTGCCGCCGCGTCCCTTCCATGTCCGGGTCAATACGGGCCAGCCGGGTCAGCGATTGCACCGCCTGTCCCAGCAGGTCCACCGCCGACATCTGCTCGTCAGTTCCGTCCTCCAGGGCCTGCGTGATCTCCGTAGCCAGGAGCATGATCTGCTCGGCGTTGGCCAACCGGCGACGCTCGGCCTCCAACGCCTCCTCCTCCCCCGGCTCCAGGCGAGCATCCGCGATCTCCTGGACCTGGTAGGTGAGCAAATCAATGCGGCGGGCCAGCTCGCGCTCATCGCGGCGCAGATCGGCTAGCTCGCCACGCACCTGACGCAACGAATGTACCAACCTGGCCATCTCCGCTCGCTCCGCCTCCAGACCAGCGTAGCGATCCAATAACTCCACGTGCTCCCGCACGCGCAACAGGCTGAGATGCTCGCTCTGGCCGTGAATGTCCACTAACTGCTGGCCGATCTCGCTGAGCAGAGAGAGGGTCACAGCGCGACCGTTGACACGGCAGATGTTGCGACCGTTTTGGCGCACCTCGCGCGCCAGGATCAACAGGTCGCCTTCATCCTCCAGCCCCTCGGCCTCCAGCAAAGGGGTAATGTCTGTTGCCCGTGCGCCCAGGTGAAAATGCCCCTCGACCTCGGCGCGATCTGCGCCGGCCCGGATCACGTCGGTCGAGGCGCGCCCTCCCAACAACAGGCTGACGGCGTCTATGATGATGGACTTGCCCGCGCCTGTCTCGCCTGTCAGCACGTTCAGGCCCTCACCGAAGCGCAAGGTCAGATCCTCAATGATCGCAAAGTTCCGAATGTGAATCTCAACCAACATAGCACCACAACCTCTCAACGCAGGCGAGCGTAGACGGTGCTCAACGCCAGTGCCAGGAACAGCAGCATGGGCAGGTTGAGTAGTGGGAACATACCCGCCCACAGCAGCAGGCCGACGTTGCCGGCGATCACCCCCAGCACGGTGCCCACACTGGCGATCAGCCACAAATAGCGGCCGCGTCGTCGTCCTACCACCCGACGGATAATCTCAGCCAGGATGCCCCCGGCCACCGGCCCCACGAGGAACGCGATCCAGAACCCCCAGAAGCCCAGCGATCCGGCCAGCAGCCCGGCGATCGGCGCGGCCACCGCTGCAACGACAAAGCTCACCAGCGCGGCGATGGGATAGTCGGCGGTGCTGGCCGTATAGAACGACGACCGCACCTGATTGATGCAATCCTTGCAGCGGTAGCCAACGTCGGTCAGCCGCACGCAGTCCATGCACACCGGACGGTTACACTTGTTGCAGCGGAGCAGCGTCTCTCGACCGGGATGGTTCACGCAATAAAGCTTCTGAGATTCGTCCATGTTCACCGATGCCATCAGGGGCGGGCACCCTGGCCCCTCTGGCGAGGACAGGCTGCACGACGTCCAGCTTGTAGTCCTCGCTGCCTGTACTCCGAAGGAGTGTTCAGAGGGCTAGGCAGGCAGAGGCGCCCAATGGCGCTAACTTTTCCCCAAAATGCTCCCGGCCCCCGTCCCCGGGGGCGTCCCAGCACGGGGAATCGCCCCGGGGACGGGGCTCAGAGCACGAAAGCTTGTAGTCTTCGCCTCTCAGAAGACTGTTAGTGACATTAGGCGGAGGCGCCGCCCCTACGTCCAAACCCCGTAAGGGCGATCCCTCCATGGTCACTCCGGGCGAGGAGTCCCTGGCCTGTCGGCCAGGCTTCGCCCCGAGGGGACAGGCTCCCGCGTTGGACACTTACGCTATCGTAGTCGGTCCATCAGTTCGCGATAGAAATAATCTCGACTGCGCAGCCGCACGAAGCGGGCGACATAGGGGCTGGATGTCACCTCCACACGATCGCCGTTGTCCAGATCCACCCGAAATTGTCCATCAATGGTCAGGATGGTCTCGTGATCGCTATCTACTTCCATCTTCACCGTGGCCCCCTGCGCCAGGACAACGGCTCGATCCAAGCTGAGGTGAGGTGCGATAGGGATCAGCAGGATATTCTTCAGCTCAGGCGGTAAGATAGGACCGCCACACGCCAAGGCGTAGCCGGTGGAGCCTGTAGCCGTGGCTACGATCACGCCGTCGGCCGCATATGTCGTCAGAAACCCTTCGTCCAGGTAGGTAGTGATGTGAACAATACGAGCCAGCTTCCCCCGGCCCACCACAACATCATTCAGCGCTTCGTAATGATGGTGATGAGGCCGCTTGGTGGCCCGATGGTGGACCGTCACATTCAACATCATACGTTCTTCCAGCCAGAATTGCCCGGCCAACACCTGGCTCAGCGGCCCCCGCCAATCTTCGGGCTGGATCTCGGCCAAAAAACCTAACCGCCCCAGCTTGACTCCCAGGATGGGCACACCGAAGCGGGCTCCCATGCGCGCCGCGCGCAGTATGGTGCCATCGCCCCCCAGAGTGATCAACAAGTTCGTCCCTGGCAACTGGGGCACTATGATCGCCTCGTCCCAGGCGGACGCCAGCCAGGGATCACAGCCACACGCTCGTATCATAGTTGCCATCTCCTCGGCCAACGGCTGCGACTCCGGCTTGCGCGGATGATGAAGGATACCCACATGCCAACCGTCTGGCCGGGGGTGCTCGCGCAGCTCCATGAACGAAATCCCTCCCCAGGCGTATCAGCGCACACGTGGCAGGACACGAACACGAGTCAGCGTGACCGGGTCCATCGTAATACAGCCAGGGCCGGGCACAGTTCCCAGAAGCTCATGGGTCTTCGAATCATAAACGCCGATACGCAATTCGTACAGCCCTGGTGGTGTATCCTGGCTGACCTGAAACTCCTTGTGATCGCGCACGATCTGGCCCGGCTCCCATCGCCCCGATTCTGGCATAGGCTGGGTGTCCCGCTGTCCCCAGATGCGGTCGCTTTCCCCTACCACTTGAGCGAAGCTGGTGTAAGGCCGGTCGGGAGGGCGATCCACCTGCCAGTACAACGTCATCCGAATGGCATCGCGGGCCGGCAGCACCCGCTTCTCCAGCTCATACCCCACCAGGGTGAGTTGGTTGCCGAAGTTCACGCATGTGGCATTGGGCAATACACCCGGGCGGGGCTCGATCCTCGTCGTCAGGATGGGCACACTGTCCTCCGCCGCTGGTGGGAATGACGGCAACCGTTCGCCCGTCTCGAACCGGTAGAGACCGACGTGCAGGGCGACCTCATCAGGCGCATAGGTGGTGGCAGG
>DAOUAJ010000418.1:0-8811 GCA_034433615.1 Anaerolineae bacterium
GTAGATCACCTCCATCTACACCTGCTAGGGGGCCGCCGCATGCGCTGGCCGCCGGGATGAATGCAAGCTGTCAGCGGTCAGCTATCAGCCGTTAGCCATCAGCCATTAGCTATAAGCTGATAGCTGGTCGCTTATGAGGAGAGAGGGCCAATGTCACTCATAGATAGATTAAACGAAGATCTGAAGGGGGCCATGCGCGCTGGCGATGAACGGCGGAAACTGGCCATCCGTTCCGCCAAAACCGCTATCCGCAACGCGGAAGTGGCGAAGATGGCGCCGCTGGACGAGAACGAAATGCTGGCCGTCATCGCGAAGGAAGTCAAACAACGACGGGAATCTATTGAAGAGTTCAAGCGCGGTGGACGGCCTGACCTGGTCGCGGAAGAAGAAGCTGAGCTGGCGGTGCTGGAGTCATATCTCCCGCGGCAACTGACGGCAGAGGAGATCGAATCTCGCGCGCAGGCAGTCATTGAGGAGCTGAAGGCCGTGGGCCAGGTTGATCTGGGAACCGTGATGCGCCGTATGATGGCTGACCTCAAAGGACGGGCAGATGGTCGCCTGGTCAATCAAATCGTCCGACGCTTGCTGGGCCAGAGATGATGAGACAGGGAGATAGGGTGACACGGGGACATGGAGATTCGTCCTGTCTTCGCGTCTCGCCGTCTCCGTGTCTCCTCTTCTCCTTGTCTCCTTGTCACGGAACTAAGGTCGCGAATGGGGTGACGCGTGGCACAGGCTGAGTCTATCACCCATAGGGGAAGTAAGCGGTTGCGCCTGCCATATGCCATCGCCTGGTGGCAGCGAATTCAACCCGTTGTTTGGGGGATGATTTTTATCATCGGCGCGTCGCTGGTGCTGCTTGTGCCGATCCCCTTGGGTCAACAGGTCGCGCTGTCCGTCGGAGATGTCAGCCCGACAGATATTCGGTCGCCTCGACAGATTACCTACGAGAGCCAGGTGCTGACAGAGCAAGCACGAAATCAGGCAGCGGCAGCGGTACTCGACGTGTATGATCCACCAGCGACGCGCGTACGGCGCGAGCAGGTCGCCCGCGCGCGGGAGATCCTGGATTTCATTGAAAGTGTGCGCCACGACGATTATGCCAGCACAGACCAACAAATCGCCTGGATCAACGCAATCCCGGACATCACCTTACTTCCACCCACTGTTGAGCAGTTACTGACCCTGGACGAGGAATCATGGCGACGAGTCTCCAATGAAGTGCCAACTGTGCTGGATCGGATCATGCGAGAGGAAATTCGCGAAGGCCAGCTCCAACTCTACCAACGTCGGGTCTCCGGTCTGGTCAGTCTGGACCTGACCGACGAGGAATCCGTGGTGGTGACAGGGCTGGTGCGGGCCTTGATGCGTCCCAACAGCTTTTTTAACGCTGAGCGCACCCAGACGGAGCGCGAGGCGGCCCGCAACCGTGTGCCGCCCCAGATGCGTACTCTGGAAGCGGGAGAGATCATTCTGCGTACCGGTGACCTTGTCAGGGCAGAGGACGTGGAAGCTCTGAAAGCTTTGGGATTACAACAGGCTCGTCCTTCTCGTCTTGAAATCTTGCGAACTGTCCTCTTCGTTCTCCTGGTTTCGGCGCTGATGGGAGCATATTTGTACCGATTGATGCCGGAACTCGGGAAAGAACAGCGGTGGCCCCTTCTGCTTGTCATCGTCATGCTAAGTTTTCTCGTCCTGGCGCGCGTGCTGATCTCTGGCCACACCGTGCCTCCCTTCATTTTCCCGATGGCCGCCATGGCAATGCTGTTGGCTGCGCTGCTCGACATACGTCTCTCCATCCTGGCCACTGTGAGCCTGACCTTGTTCGCCGGTTACATGAACGATGGCTCGTTGGAACTAATGACCTATTTGCTTGTGGGCAGTCTGGTAGGCGCGTTTGTATTGGGACGAGGAGAGCGATTGGGGGCTTTCGTGCGGTCCGGCATCTTGATCACACTGACAAACATGGCTGTCCTCCTGGTGTTCAATCTGCCGTCCGACTTGACGAATACCGTCGGCCTGATCCAACTGCTGGCCGTGGCCGTGGTGAACGGCGGACTATCTGCCAGCCTCACACTCATCAGCTTCTTCCTGCTCGGTTCCATCTTTGGTATCACCACCTCTCTCCAGTTGATGGAATTATCACGTCCTACTCATCCCCTACTGCGACAGCTTTTGCTCAAAGCTCCCGGCACCTACCATCACACGATCCTGGTCAGCAACCTGGGCGAGCGCGCTGCCGAGGCGGTAGGTGCTGACCCTTTGCTCACTCGCGTCGGCGCCTACTACCACGACATTGGTAAGACACTACGCCCCTACTTTTTTGTGGACAACCAGACTGACGGTGTGAACCCTCATGACCGACTCGACCCGCACACCAGCGCCCAAATCATCATCAGCCACGTCAAAGATGGCCTAGAGATGGCGCGTCGGTATCGGTTACCGCTGCGTCTCCAAGATTTTATCCCCGAACATCATGGTACCACATTGGTCAGCTTCTTCTATCACAAGGCTTTAGAGCAGGCAGGCAAAGATGAAACAGTGGATGAATCGCTCTTTCGCTATCCCGGCCCGCGGCCACGCAGCAAAGAGACGGCAATTATCATGTTGGCGGACGGTTGCGAATCCGCAGTGCGGGCTACCCGGCCGGGCTCACGCAAGGAGATTGACTCCATTGTACGCAAGCTTATCAACGCACGACTCGCGGACGGCGAGTTAGACGAAAGCGATCTGACATTGCGCGATCTAGACCACATCCGGCAGGCCTTTGTGAAAACTCTGCAAGGGATCCATCACCCACGCATCCAGTATCCAGAGCCGGCGCGCGCGGTAGACGAAACAGGTGTTCCTCTTGACGCGGAGAGGGCTGCCCCCATGCCGGTGCTGGTTGAACGACCTATTTCCGTTGCAGCCGAGCCTACGGAGCCTGTCCGTCGGACTGATAGGCAAACCGGAGGTATAGAAACGGAATGGCCATCTCGAGCAGACGCAAACGGGAGCCCGGGCAGTGGTGTGGGATGAAGGATCAGAGCCCAACACACGTGTGATGGTAGACGTTAAGACAGGTCTGAGTGTGCCTTTCGATCAGGACGACCTGGCGTTGGCGGTACAGTCTGTCCTGAACGCCGAAGGTTGCTCGGAGGGGGAGATCACCGTGTTGCTCACAGACGACGCGCAGATCCGTGAACTTCATCGGGATTATGCTGGCGTGGATGCCCCTACCGATGTCCTCTCCTTCAGCGCGCGAGAGGGTGACCCGGCTTTCATCATCGCGCCGGAAGCGGCCACCTACCTGGGCGACATTGTGATCTCTGTGCCGTATGCGGCCCACCAGGCGGCCGAACAGGGACACTCGCTGGCGACGGAATTGCGCTTGCTTGTCGTTCACGGCACCCTTCATCTGCTGGGATATGATCACTCGACGGAGGAAGAGCGGGCTGAGATGTGGCGACGGCAAGATTCCATCTTGAAGACATTGCCTCCCCTACCATGAGCAACTTAAACCGCTGGCAAAGCTTCTGCTGCGCGCTGGCTGGCCTCGTCTACGTGCTGCGCACCCAGCGTAACGCGCACATCGAGCTGGTGGCCACCGTGTTGGTGATCGCCGCGGGGCTATGGCTGCGCGTGAGTTACCTGGAATGGGCTTTACTGGCTCTGACCATCGGCCTTGTCCTGGCAGCAGAGATGATGAACACGGCTGTAGAGCACGCAGTAGACGTGGCCACCCATGAGCAGGACCCGCTGGCGCGTATCGCCAAAGACGCCGCAGCCGCCAGCGTCCTCACCGCGGCCATCGTCGCCTTCATCATCGGAACGTTTGTTTTCGGCCCGCGCTTGTGGGCGCTGTTGCTTCATTAAGTCTTTTGGAGGGTCAAGAATGGCAACCCCCATCATCCTGGACACAGACATCGGCTCTGATGTGGACGACGCGCTGGCGCTGGCCTTGCTGTTGGCCAGCCCTGAGGCTGAGCTGATCGGCGTGACCACCGTTTACGGCGACGTGGCCTGCCGGGCGCGCATCGCTCAGAAGCTGTTGCACCTGGCGGGTCGCGATGATGTACCCGTCTTCCCTGGCGCTGGACAGCCAATCTCGAATCGCCCCGTATGGTGGGGCGGACACGAAGGAGAAGGGTTGCTGGAGGGCAACGAGTGGCACGCTCCTGTGCGAGGAGAGAACGCCGTAGAGTGGTTGGTGGATACCATCATGGCGCGTCCGGGGGAAATCACCCTGGTCACCGTTGGTCCGATGACCAACGCGGCCCTTGCTCTGCACCGGGAACCGTGGCTGGCTCAAGCTGTGAAAGCGGTGGTGAGCATGGGAGGCGTGGCCCGCGTCGCGGCCAACGCACTGGACCTGCCTCCCGTTGAGCATAACATCCGTTGCGACCCGCAAGCCGCGCGAATGGTGTTTGAAGCGGGCTGGCCACTGACCATGATTGGGTTAGACGTGACCATGCGCGTCCTCGTCACCCGTGACGATGTGCGAGAGATGACAGCAGCCGGCACTCCTTTCCACGCCGCGCTGGCCCGGCTGGTGGAGCGTTGGCTTCGCTTCATCGGCCGCGACTGCACGGCTTTGCATGACCCGTTAGCGGCCGCCACTGCCATTGGCCGTCAGTTCGTCATCTGTCAGGAGTTGCGAGTGGATGTGGAGACAGAGGGGGTGATCACCAACGGGGCTACGGTGGTACAACGTCCATCCGAAAAAGTGCCTGCCAACGCGCGGGTGGCATTGGATGTGGACGCCGAGGCCTTTGTCCGATTTTATGTGGACAGGGTGGGCAACTTCCGTCCGACTGGCTGATCTGAAGGGGAATGCACTTGGGACCATGGTCGCTGGTCATGCGATTTTAGATTTGTGATTTTGAATTGGGTCGAAACTTCAATCGGCAATCGAAAGGGGGGTCCATGCGTCGTCTGAGATATATATCTCTTGCCCTGGTTGTTTTTGCCTGCCTGGCGGTGAGTTGCACACGTAATCGCCCTAAACCAACGCCGGCGCCAACCAGTATACAGCCGTTCGTCGCCACCGCAACGCCGATGCCCACCTCAGGTCAAGTGGAGACGTCGGTTACGGTTGCAGCCGTCGAGGAAGGGGAAGGGGTGCAACCGGCAGTAGAGCTCGCCACGCCGACACCCACTTCGGCTCCGCCCGCTACTCCAGCTACTGAAGCACAGACAACAGAGTATACGGTGAAGGCCGGGGAGACGTTGTTCTCTATCGCCCAGCGCCTGGGGACAGAGGTAGAGACCTTGCGACGCTTGAACAACCTGACCAGCGACGTCATCGCTGCGGGACAGGTGTTAAAAGTGCCGGCCAGCATGGCTACGAACACTCCCCCTGCCACCCCCGCGCCTGGGCGACAGGTGGAACACATCGTCCAGCGTGGCGAGTATCTGGCTCTCATCGCCGATCGGTACGGGGTCTCGACGAATGCCATCATAAAAGCCAATAACTTACGGAACCCCAACTTCATCTACCCGGGACAAAAACTGATCATCCCTGTGCCAGGGATCACGGTGCCGACAGCCACGCCAGCGAGCGGGGGAAGCAGGGCCACATCGGGTAAGGTACACATCGTGCGGCGTGGCGAAACATTACAGAGCATCGCGCTGAAATACGGCGTCACGGTGAGGGAGCTGGCCGCTGCAAATGGCATCCGCAATCCCAACTTTATCTACGTCGGCCAAAAGCTGGTCATCCCGTAGCTTGTAGTCTTCGCTTTTCAGAAGATTGACGGATCGGTCGTATACCGTCTACCAGGCGGGGCATCAGGTACACATGACGCATCGTGGGCGCTGCTCGGAAGGCAGTGCCTACCTGTCCCCTGAAGGGGCAAAGGGGGGAATTTCAAATGGCTAAGCTCATCAGCGTGCTCCTGTTTGCAGTAGTCGTAGGCGGTGGCGTGGTTGCGTTGCTGGCCGGGGCAACGGGACGACGTAGCCCACGGGGCCCCAACTGGCGTAGTTCGCTATGGGCCGGGGGTATCGTCTTTCTGGTGATATTTGGTACGCTCGGCCTCATGGACTCCTATACCCAGGTGCAATACGGCACGGTAGCCGTTGTCACTCAGTTTGGCAGAGTGACAGGCGTATTCAAGCCCGGTTTGAACTGGAAGATCCCCTTCATCCAGGATACTATCGTCTACCGCACTCAGGAGATCGTGTATGAGACGGTGGACCCGGCGGAGCTAGATGACTCCCGGGCAGACTATAGAGACGTTGAGGTAGATACCGCTACCGCTGATGGACAGCAGATCCGGGCGCGATATACGGTGCGTTTCTTCATTGAGCCGGATCGAGCCACAGACATTGCCGAGAAGCTGGGGCCAGAAGATCGTGTAGTGGAGAAAGTGGTCAAAGCGTCCAGTCGAGTGCACGTGCGCAACATCCTTAAGCGTTACGCGGCCAGCCAGCTCTACTCTGGCAACGTCGAGGCGGCTCAGTCAGAGATCGAGGAACGGCTACACAACGAGTTCAGTAAGACGGGATTGGAATTGACCTTCTTCGGGTTGCGTTCCATCGTCTTTACTGACGCCTACAAGGAGGCCGTCGAGAAAAAACAGATCGAGGCTGAGAACATCAAAACTAAGGAAAATCTGGCCAAGCAAGCCGAGTTTGAAAAGCAGCGTACCATCACCCAGGCTCAAGCTGAGGCGGAACGACAACGTCTGGAACGCATCGGCATCGCCCAGGGCGAGGCAGAATCCATTCGGGTGAAGGCCATCGCCGAGGCAGATGCCATCAGGCTAAAGGCGGAGGCGCAAGCCGAGGCCAATCGGAAGATTGCGGCCAGTCTCACACCCGAGATGATCCAATGGCAGGCCATACAAGCCTGGACTGGTAACTACCCTCTGGTCCTGGGAACCACAGGGCAGTTCATCCTGCCTGGCGATCTGTTCACACGGTCGGTCGGCTCTCGATGACCCGGCGGGAGCGGGGTTGATCCATTGACAGGGATCAGCCTAGGATGCTAAAATTAGGACGATCAGTGCGACGAAGGGGGTTATCATGATTGACGAACAAGCCATTCAAGAACTCGTGAGTTTCCAGAGCGGTGACGCCTCTGTGTTGAGCCTCTACCTCAACGTTGATCCTCACCGGCGTACGCGTGAGAAGTATAAGCTGGCCTTACGCCGCCTCCTGGAAAGCGTAGCCGGCCAGGCTGATCCCAGGGACGTTGCTCAAGTGGAGCGATACATTGATCTGGAGTACAATCGGCAGGGAAAGGCGGTGGCTTGCTTTAGCTGTCAGGCTCAGGATTTTTGGCGGCCTTTCCCTCTGCTCATCTCACGAGAAGATCTGGTTTTCGTGGGAGATCGTCCGTATGTCAAACCACTTACGGATATAATGGATCGGTACGCGGTCGCGTTGGTTAATCGCGAGGGTGCCCGGCTGTTTGTCTTCCACATGGGTGCCTTGCAGGAAGCGACCGAGATGACCGGTGAAGACATCAAACGTCATCGGGCGGGCGGCTGGGCGGCTCAACGTTACCAGAGACACGAAGACCAGGCGGCTCAACGCAACCTGCGCGAGGCAGCAGATCTGACGACCACTTTTTGTCGCCAGCACAAGTGTGGTTATCTGATCCTGGGAGGGACGGAAATCAACGTGGCGCAATTCGAGGAGCTGCTGCCTGAGCCCCTGCGAGAGCAGGTCGTCGGCCGCATCACCCTCGATAAAGACGCAGCACCCACGGAGGTCGGAGAGAAATCAGCGGAAGTTGTACAGGCTTATCTTGCCCGGCGCGAGGCTGCGCTGGTAGATGGAATGATCACTGCGGCCGCTAAGGGCGGAGCTGCTGCGATAGGATTGGCTGATACCCTGGGGGTCCTGCACGCCGGTCGGCTCCGACATCTGGTGGTAGAACAGGGGTTCCGTGCCCCCGCCTATCGTTGCGAGGATTGTGGCTATATGACGGTGGAGCCAGCAGAACGATGTACTTTCTGTGGCGGTCACAAAGTTCTCTTGCCAGATGCCGTGGACAGCCTGATCCATCATGCCATCAACCAGGGTGCGGAAGTGACCATCGTGGAAGAGAACGAGGCTCTGCGTCAGGCAGGTCATATCGGCGCGCTGCTGCGCTACTAGAGCATCTTGACGCGGTTCTGACCAACCGGGAGGTTCGGAAGGCGGATGGAGAAGGATGGCAGCCGGATTGCTTTGCTGTTCGGGTTCGTGCTGGCATTGGCCTTGTTCGCCGTAGCGGGCCTGGCGGCTATGTCGGCGCTCGGGTTGCTCCAACGGCGCCCAGCCGAACCCTTGCTGCGCCTGGCCACCCCTCAGCGGGCGACCCCGCTTCCATCACCCAGGCGAACTCAAACACCGACTGCCTTGACGCCTACCACCCTCCCAACGCCAACTACAATAGTGGTGATCGTCCAGCCCACGCAGTCGGTGGAGCCACCCACTGAGACGCCCACGGGCGCCCTCTCGCCTACGGACACCGCGACCGTCACCCCCTCGCCCACTGCCACCGACACGCCTACCCTCAGCCCTACACCGACGAACACCATAACTCCCACCCCCTCGCCCTACGCAGGCCCATATCGTGCAGGCAGTGGGGCAGATTTGCACGCGCGCCACGCGTCAGCGGCGCTCCGCCTGGACGGCGAACTGAACGAATGGAACGAGGTAATCGGCCAGGACCTGAGCTACATCGTGAGCGGCGCGGAGGCCTACAGCGGGATGGCCGACATCGCCGGCACGGTGTATGCTCAATGGGATACCAGCTATCTTTACGTGGCCGCGCGCGTCTTCGATGACGTCTATGTGCAGACTCGACAGGATGACCGGATAGACTTGGGAGAC
>DAOUAJ010000419.1:0-3590 GCA_034433615.1 Anaerolineae bacterium
GGTGCTCTGCGACGATAGCGCGGTTGCCGTCCTCGTGCATCTTGCATCCTGCTCCTCACCCTTCCAGCGCATCTAACTGGTCATAGATGGGGCATAGCGCCGCGTACGCCGCCTGGAACACCGGAAACAGTCGCCGGTAAACCTCCTCGGTGGCCGGGTCTGGCTCGTGACGGTCCACGATCTCGACGAACTGGTCGGCCACGTCAAAGCTGTGGAACAGCCCCACTCCGACCCCGCCAGCGATAGCCGCCCCCAGCGAGGTCGCCTCTTCCAGGAAGCGCGGTCGCAGGATCGGCAGACGATAGATGTCGGCCATGAGTTGCCGCCAAAAGCGCCCCCTGGCCCCGCCGCCGATGACGCGCACTTCCCGAATCTCGGCACCGGCCTCCAGGAACGTTTCCAGGATCATCTTGAGATTCATCGTGATCCCCTCCAGCGTCGCCCGGATCAAGTCCTCTCGCGTATGCTTGAACGTCAGCCCAACGAAGGCCCCACGCGCCTTCGGGTTCCAGTACGGTGTGCGCTCCCCCAACAGGTAGGGCAGGAAGATCAGGTGATTGGCCCCCGGCGGCGACTGCTCCGCCTTGAGGTTCATGAGCTCGTACACGTCCACGCCCGCCTGTTCAGCCGCCAGCGCCTCCGAGGTGCAGACCTGACGGCGCAGCCATTGGTACGACCCGCCGGCTGCTTGCATCGTGCCGCAGGGGATGAATTTGTCGGGGATCATGTGGGCATAGTTGAAGATCTTCATGCCCGGGTCCACCAGCGGCTGCGAGGTGGTGAGCGCGATCCACGACGACGAGCCGACATAGTTGTAGGCCAGCCCTTCACGCACGGCCCCCGCCCCCACTGTGGCGCTGGCCCCATCGCCACCGCCGATGACCACGGGTGTGCCCGCGCGCAGGCCCAACTCTTCCGCCGCCTCACGGGTGACCTCGCCCACCACATCCGTCGAGTCGTGGATCTCGGGCAGGAGAGCCGCGTCCAGCCCCGCCGCGTCCAGGATCTGCGCCGACCACGTGCCTTCCGCCAAGTCGTACAGGTTCATCCCAGACGCGTCAGAGCGATCGGTTACAAAGCGGCCGGTGAGCCGGTAGACGATGTAATCCTTCACGTGCAGGAACTTGTGGGCCTGGGCGAAGAGGTCCGGCTCGTGATCGCGCACCCACATGATCTTGGCGCCAGAAAGGGTGGGGGTGATGCGGTGGCCGGTGATGCGATGGACCGTGGCCATCCCCAGCTTTGCTTCGAGCAGGGCAGCCTGCTCCGTCGCCCGCTGGTCGGCCCAGATGATGCAACGGCGCAACGGCCGGCCATGGATGTCCATCGGCAAACACGCCTGCATCTGGCCGCTGAACGAGACACAGGCCACATCCCTCGGATCCACGTGAGCGTTAGCGAACAACCGCTGAGTGCAGACGCGCACTGCCTCCCACCAGTCGGCTGCATCTTGTTCAGCCCAGTTACTACGAGGGTGATAGGTCTCATAGCCATGAAAGGTACGGGCCAGCATCTGCCCGTCAGGCCCGTACAGGGTAGCCTTGTTGCCTGTGGTGCCCAGGTCGTGGGCGAGGATAGATGAGGGTTGGGACATCGCTGTGCTCCTGGCTTTTGTTATGGGGATAAGGCAATGAGGCAACAGGGGGGCAATGCCATGTTGCCCCGTTGCCTCGTCTATCTTCCGTTCTTGATCATTTATCTTTCGTCCACCGTGCCACTACATTATGCCATTACATCCCCTCCAGCGCCTTCAGCGCGTCGAGCAGCGCCTGCTCGGTGACGGGCTTCTCCAGGAAAGAGGCGGCGCCCAGCGAGAGGGCCAGCTCCCTGGCGCTGAGCACCGTACAGACGATGATGGGGATGTGGCGGGTCTGGGGCTGATTGGCCAGGGTCTGCAGCGCATCCCAGCCATCCTGGTCGGGCATCATCAAGTCGAGCGTGATGGCATAAGGCTGTAGCTTTCGGGCCAGCTCGATGGCCTCGGCGCCGGTCTGGGCCGTGACGACCTGATAGTGATGCTGGCCGAGGTAGCACTGGAAGAGCTGAAGCACATCCGCGTTATCGTCCACCACCAGGATCGTGCGCGGGGGTGCGTTGGGGAGTTCCAGATCGAAGCCTGTAATCCCCTGTTCGCCGGCGACAAACCGGATTTGAGCCTCCTGCATTGCCGCCAGCTCCTGGAGCATCTTGAGACGCACATCTTCCTCGCCGGCCTGCGCGGGTGGTCTCGTCGTTCTGATGCCCAGGCTGCGCAATGAAAGTCGGATGTGGTCCTTATCCTGGGTGACGGAAACCTGGACCTCTCCCCCCGCCAGATGCTCCACCAGGTAGCTCAACGCCCCCAGCAAGACCTGCCGCAAGAGGCTTCGATCCATGCCCACACCGGGCAGGCTTTCCTCTAGCTCCATCCGCACTTTCACGCCTTTCTGCCTCGCCATCTCTCCCACGATCTGAATGGCCCCCTGGAGGACTTCTGGCAGCGAGGCGTAGCGGTTGGCCTGGTTCAGACGGGCCGCCTCCAGGCGGAGGAGCTCTAGCCGGCTGGGGGACGTTGGTTCTCGCGCGGCCTGGAATGGCCGTGCCCCCATAGACGGTCGCTCCATGTACCGCTGCCAGAGGATGCTGGCAATCGCCTCAATAGCAACCTCATGCTCGCGATAGAAGTGCCGGCGGCTGATGGCGAGCTGATCGGCCACCGACTGGGGGTCCAGCCCGTCCACATAGCGCAGCACCATCAACCGGTGGCGGCGCCACTCGCGGGAGAAGACGGGCGCGTGCGGCCCAGGGTCGAGCTCGTCAATCACCCCCAACAGGATGTGGTGGAGTCGCCAGGCCTTCTCCTTGCGGCGGAGGGATGGATCCGGGATCAGCAAGTCGGCGAGCGGGTGAGTGCGCAGGTAGACGAGGTCGTAGAGGTGTTCGTAGGCTTCGGCGACCCGGTGGGCAAATTCGCTGGAATTGGCGGCGAAGACCTGTTCGGTCACCCCAGGTCTCTCATGTTGATGCCTCCTTCAACGCCTTCTGGGCGGCGAGCCGAGACAGGATCAAGAAGGCTATGCCTCTCCAGCCATTCGGCGATCGGAAAAGCTGAGCCACTATAAACCCGAAAGCAGAATTCAAGCAGACACAGCTTCCGCAATCTCTACTGTTGCTGCCTCCTCAAACGATACCCGGCGTCTCCTGACGTTCTTGGCAGCTTTGTTTGGATCCCACTCAAATTGGAGTTCTGCCGTCAAGATACAGCAATCTCCTCGTAGAAGTCTGCCACCTGGCGGGCGAATTCATCGGTGACTCCAGGAAGCGGTGCATCCAGCGGAGTGCTGTTGCCCGTCTTAAAGATCTTACGAGCCATGTCACACCTTCTCTCCAAGTGTACTTACGTTAGTATAGCCCGTAGGGGCTGCGAGGTCAAACGGCGAGGCGCTGGCGCTGGATGATGTGTGAATCTCGGCTCATTGCGCGGGGCGGACATCTGCCACACGTGTAGCCTGGAGGCTCTGGTGGCGTCCTCCCAGATGCGAGGGAATTCGCTTCAGTGGCTCCGACAAGGTCACAAGATGGCGCAGATTTGTCACGGAAGCGAGCGAAAG
>DAOUAJ010000420.1:0-11333 GCA_034433615.1 Anaerolineae bacterium
TAGCGACTGGAGATATCCAGCTCGTACTCGGCGCCGGTCTGATTGTGGCCAACGACCTTGGTTTTCACCTCCGGTTGGGCCAGGGTGTATGGCTGTCCGACGTCGGGCAGTTGCTTCGCCAACGCCACCAAATCGCCGGGTCGCAGATCGCGCAGACATTTCCACTCACGGGTGTAGCGACCGCGCCGTTTGCCCTGCTCGCGATGATATGAAAGTGTTAGGAAAGGATGGTTGGCGGTCGCGCGAATCGTGCGATTGCGCACGCGCACCTCAAACACCTCGCGCTCGCCTTTGTAAACTCTGCCCTTGACCGGGGCCGGGATCAGCCGGTTCTCTGTTTCGTCGAGGGCGAACACGATGTCCCCAGGTTCAACCTCGCGAATGGGAACAGGGCCACGCGCCGTAGCAACACGGCTGTCTCCACTCAAGCATTCATATTGAGCGCCCACGCCGGCCAGGAACTTCCGCTCCGCCTCAGGGATGCCCAGCCGATCAAAGGTCCGCTTGATGTCCGGCGGGACATCATCCCAACTTCGTCCCTGTTTCTCGGCCGGCTTGATGTAGTAGTAAATGTCATCGAAGTTGATGCCGCTCAGGTCGCCGCCCCAGGTCGGCAGTGGCTTCTGCAGGAAAATGTCCAGGGCTCTGTGACGAAACTGGCGCATCCAGTCCGGCTCACCTTTCATGTCACTGATCTGGTCAATGATCTCGTGGTCCAGGCCCTTACGCGCCTTAAAAACGTACTTCTCAGGGTCATGGAAGCCGTACCTGTACTCTTGCTTCATCTCGGCCAAGATTTGTGTATCACTCATCGTTTCCTCCTGGTAGTAGCCATCAGCTATCAGCTATCAGCCATCAGCCATCAGTGGTCAGCTCAGTCCTGACTGAGAGCTGACGGCTGATTAAGCGGGTACAGGCTCGCCAAACTGCTCACGCACCCAATCGTACCCCTTCGCTTCCAGTTCCAACGCCAGCTCAGGGCCACCGGACAGGACGATGCGCCCGGCAAGCTGAACATGTACGAAATGTGGCTTGATGTAATTGAGCAGTCGCTGGTAGTGGGTGATGATGAGGGTGCCCATCTCAGGCCCCACCAGGCGATTCACGCCATCCGCCACGACGCGCAGGGCGTCAATGTCCAGGCCTGAGTCGGTCTCGTCCAGGATGGCGATACGCGGCTCCAGCATCGCCATCTGCAAGATCTCAGCGCGCTTCTTCTCGCCGCCGGAGAAGCCATCATTCAGATAGCGGCGAGCGAACGAGGGATCCATCTCCAGCAGCGCCATCTTCTCGGTCAACTCCTTGCGGAACTCCCGCATCGGCATCAACTCGGAGCCGATGGTGGCATCCCCGTTGCCGCCCGCCCGCGCGCGCTCCTTGTAGCCGCGGACAGCGCTGACAGCGATACGCAAGAAGTTCGCCAGGTTGACCCCTGGGATCGCCGTCGGGTATTGGAAGGCCAGGAACAGCCCCTTGCGCGCCCGCTCGTCTGGTCCCAGCCTCAGGATGCTCTCGCCATCGAGCAAAATGTCACCGCTGGTCACCACGTAACCGGGATGTCCCATCAACGTATAAGCCAGCGTACTCTTGCCCGATCCATTGGGTCCCATCAACGCGTGGATCTCACCCTGACGAACCGTCAGATTGACACCGCGCAGGATCTCTTTATCTCCCACATTGACGTGGAGGTCTTTCACCATCAATTCTGCCTTCATATGGAAACAATTCTCCTCTACTCAGTTGAATTGACTCCCTACTGCATGAGCTCGACGGATGCCATGCCGTGGCTGACATTGAACTGGCACCCCGCGTGCCCGTCCATCATGCACTGCACCAGTGAGACATCGGCGTCGAGCAAACGGGCCATCATCTCTTGCTCCATCTCGCAGATCTCACGGTGGTCCTGGGCCAGGTCATGATAGGGACAGTTGTACTCCTTCAGAATGAATCCATCCGGATGAGGTTCGACATCGGTCAGGATCCCCTTCTCACCCAACACGGAAACCAGCCGCTCGACCCGCTGGTCCAACACTGTTCCCTGCACCTGCCCCGCGTATCGCGCGGCCAGCCGATCACGAACACGCCTGAGCAGCTCCCTGACTTTGGCCACACCCACATCCGCCAGCAATTCCTCATACAACGACAAGGCCAGTTCATCGCAGTAGCAGGCGAAGATACTGCGTGCCTTCTCGGTGAGAAAGTACTCGTAATGAGGCCGGCCGACCCCCTCGCGGACGAGGCGGGCAGAGACCAGCCCTTCAGCCTGCAAATTGGAGAGTTGTAGACGCACCGCCGTCGTCGTCACCCCCAACTCGGCCTCTATTTCCTTGATACTGGCACTCCCTCGCCTCTGTAACAGGCGGATGACCGCTGTCGCAGGACTTTCGTCTCTTCCCCGATACGGCATATTACCTCCTATCCTCGTAACCCAGGACCACTATATCATAAATCCTCAATTTTGTCAATACTATTATCATAAATAAGGAAAGCCCGGCTATTGCCAAACCCATATATTATCACAGCTCGCTATTTTTGCCAATTCCGGCTGTCTAAATTTAAGATGTTAAGACCGTTGGGTAGCCAGTATGAATAATTTTTATTTGACACTTTTCCCCGAATACCGGCGCGTATGATATAATTAAATACCCACTTTACAGCGGGTACGAACTATTTACCCAAGTTCATAAGGCGACCTCAAGTACCATTCATACCCACTTTAAGCGGGTATGAACTCTACGGGATGGCGTCGGGGAGCCAGGGAGCGGAGGAGCCAGAGCGCAGGGGAGCTGAGAAGCAAGGGTGCAAAGGAGCCTTCTGAGACAAGGGGACAAGGAGAGGGGGAGACAAGGAGACCTACGGTTTGCAAGTCTGCGGTCATACCGAAGGTCTCCTTGTCACCTTGTTTCCCTGTCACCTTGTCTCCTCTGCACCCCAGCACCTTTGCACCCATGCTCCTCCCTGGCTTGCTTGTGGCCCGTACGGGCTATCGGCCAGGACAGGCTGCACAGAAGGCACCCCCACACTGCATGGAGGTATGACATGAGTTCAACCCCTACGGGATCTACGACCGCGAAATGGACGTTCATGGTCTACATGGCTGGGGATAACAACCTCTCGGCCGCCGGGGACAAGGACCTGGCCGAGATGCGCCGGGTTGGCTCCACCGCCGATGTGAACGTAGTCGTCGAGTTCGACAACGCCGGCCGGCGCGGCACACGGCGCTATCACGTGCAACGTAACGGCGTGAATGAGCGGGTTGAGTCCCTGGGCGAGACCGACTCGGGCAGCCCCCAAACCCTCATAGACTTCGTCACCTGGTCCGCTGCTAACTACCCTGCAGAACGCTACGCCCTGGTGCTGTGGAACCACGGCAGCGGCTGGGAGCCGGCGGAGATAGATCGTATCGCCCGCTCCGTAGCCGCCAGGGGGTACAGTGAACGCGAGGCCACTGAACGCTCAGCCACCCCCCTGGGCCGGGCCTTCTTCCGCACCACCCTGGAGACCATCTTAAGCCTGCCGTCCAGCAGTGAGCGCGCCATCTGCTCTGACGACGGCAGTGGGCACTCATTAGACACGATCGAGCTGGGCAGGGTGTTGGCCCAGGTGATGGCGAGACTCGGTCAGCCATTGGACCTGTTGGGCATGGACGCCTGCTTGATGAGCAACCTGGAGGTGGCCTACCAGGCTCAACCTTACGTTCGCACCATCGTCGCCTCGGAGGAGTCCGAGCCGAACGATGGCTGGCCCTACGAGGCGGTACTACGTCCGCTGGCAGACAACCCCGACTTACCGACAGCCGATTTCGCCGCGCACATCGTCAATGCCTACATCAAGTCCTACGTGGACCAGGGTTACCCTGGCGCTGTGACCCAGGCAGCGCTCGATCTGTCTCAGGTGCAGGCGGTGGTGGAACCACTGGACCGGCTGGCGGACACCTTGATCGCTCGCCTGCCGCGCGCCAAGAGCCAGGTCTGGACGGCCCAACGAAGATCGGCCCGCTTCTGGCACAACACCTTGTGGGATATTGCCCACTTCAGCGAGGAACTGAGCAGGGCCACGCGCGATCGGGCCACGCGCCAGGCCGCTCAAGATGTGCGGGCGGCGTTGCGGCCCGGCCCTGGACGCTTCGTCGTGACCGAGGCGCACAATGGCCCCGGCGTCCGACGTTGCGGCGGGGTGACCGTCTACCTGCCGGCCATGACGGATGTCTCGCGCTACTACGGTGAGTTAGCCTACGCCAGAGATCATCGCTGGCTGGCGTTGCTGCGGGCATATCACGCCTGGTAAGGGAACTGGTGAGAGAAGCCTGTGGTGAGCGAAGCCGAACCATCGCGATAACGCTTGCAAAGCTGGCCTTCGCTGGCCAGCCTTGAATCTTCGTATAACCTGTGACCAAGCAGGAGATTGGGCCATGAACCCGTCGAACGTCTACCGGGAAGCCGCTCAAGCTTACGCTGACGGTGTGCGGGCGTTGTTCGCCCCGCCTACCCCGATTAGCAAAGCCGCCAGCGAACGGGGTGAGCACAGAACGCGCGGGCCAGTTTCCCCCACCGACCTGGCTGCAAAGGCGGAACAACTCGCGTCGCTGTCAGCCAACCTGACCCGGGCCACCACAGCTCAACTGGCCGATGCCGACCCGGCGGCGCGCGTTCAGGCGTCTACCAGCCTGCTGGCCAAAGCGTTAACTGACCTGGAGATCAGTGCCTATCTGCTCCAAATCGCCCAGGACGAAGAGGAGCAAATCGCCCCAACCAGAGGAGAAAGCATCGAGCGAGGTGTGGCCGCCCCGACCGACATTGAAGAAAACCTGAGCTTCCTGCTGGGCCGGGAGGAAGCTATCACCCGGACTAGCGAGCGAAGCGTGACCGCGCTGCCGGCTGATCTGCCGTCGGCCCGTACGCGGCTTTCCCAGACCATCGAAGACGCCCTGGATCTGATTCAGGAGCGGGCTGCCCGGACCGGCCAGGCAGCGATCAGCGGGCTTCTCACCCTGGGCGTAGGCGAGATCGCCTACGCGGCCGGTGTGGTGGGGATGGACATTGCCCAGGCGCTGGGTCAGGCCGAAAAAGTCACCTGCCTCTACAATCTCTTTCGCGAGTTCGCGCTCAGCGCTTACAACTCTTTGGCGGCTTTACTGGGGCCATCATTGGCCCAAACCGCTGCCCAGCAGGTGCTGGCCTGGGCCAACGATGTGGCACAAGGCGAGCAATTCGAGAAGCTGTTGGCGAAGCTCTACGAGACAAAGCAGACAGCGCAACATCTCAACCGGGTGGCGGCTGACAGCCAGGCCAGCCTGGACAGATTCGTGGCCGCCATCCAGGGTGTGGACGGGCTGAACGACAAATACCAGGAGCAGATCGGCCTGATCGAGAAGTTGCTGCGTGGGCTCCGGCTGTTGGGCGGCGTGCCGGCCGCCGCCCTACCCCAGGGCAGGTTACTGCTGGCAGCAGCCTTCATCGTCCTGGCCGGGTACGTGATTCTGGCCGGGGCCGACTTTGTAGATGCGCGGCGGCTGAGGTTGCTGAACCGCGTGCCCGGCGTGCGCCAAGTGGTGGAGGCGAATTTGGCGAGCGCGTGACATGAAATACCGCAACTTAGACCTGGAGGCCTTCGATTACAAAACGACCGGCGACACGGAGCGCTTTCGCGTGCGCGTGGCCGATTCGCCCGCCGGCCAGCAGCGTCTGGCCGAGGCCGAAGGGGTAACGCTGCCGCCCAATCTGCGACAGCAGCTACGACGGCTGGATAAACGTGCCCTGACCCTGCCGGAGATGATCACCCTGGGTGAGGACCTGGCGGCCGCACTCTTCCCGTCGCGAGCGCGCCTGTTCTTGGAACGCAGCCGGGAGCGCCTGGCCGACGATGAAGGGTTGCGCATCCGGCTCCGGCTGGACACGTACGCCCTGGCTGACCTGCCCTGGGAATACGCTTACCTGCCTCGCCCGGGCCCATCGGAAGACCAGAGGGGGCCGGAGGGTTTCCTGGTCCTCGACCGAGGCCTCTCGCTGGTGCGATACGAGGTGTTGGGACAGTCGCCAGGTAGCCTCGATCCTGTGGGCACGGGTGCGCTCCGGCTGGTGGTGCTCCTGGCCAATCCCAACGTGCCGGGCTATCCAGCCTTGAAGCTGGATGTTGAACAACAGAACATCGTGCAGGCATTGAGCGAGCTGCCCAACATTCGCGCCGAGTTTTATCCCAATGCCACAGCGGACACCTTGCTCGAAGCGTTGGCCCGAGAGGCGCACGTCTTCCATTTCGCTGGCCACGGCAAATTCGAGGGCGAACTGGGCATGACCTACGGGAGCGTGGAAGGCAGAGGCTACCTGGTGTTTGTGGACGAGGAGCAGCGAGAGGTGCTCTTTCCGGCAGAAAAGCTGGCGCTCAATCTGAAAGGGCGTGGTGTGCGTCTGGCCGTGTTGGGCGCCTGCGAGGGGGGCCGGCGAGATCAGGTCAACGCCTGGACTGGCATCGTGCCGGCTCTCACGCGAGCGGGCATCCCGGCCGTGGTGGGTATGCAATACACGATCCGCGACGTCAACGCCATCGCCTTCAGCCGCCATTTCTACCACGCCCTGGCAACCGGCCAGCCCGTTGACGCCGCCATGACCGACGGGCGGCTGGCCATCTTCAACCGCGGCAACGAAGACGAGCGCGATTGGGGCGTGCCCGTGTTGTACCTGCGCGCCGAGGAGGGTGTCCTTTTCCCCACTGGAACCGAACTCGAGGAGGCAGCGGCGGCACCGCGCCGGCCGGGTGCGACCGTGGACAAGCGCGCTCTGCGGGAGGCTATCATCAAGAACTTCAGCCTGGAAGAGCTGGAGGTGCTATGTGCCGATGTGCAGCAGAGTCTGGAAGACGCCAGTGTTGAACTGCAAGTGAACCTGGAGATGGTGGGAGGGGTCAGCAAGGCCGCCAGGGTGCTGAACCTGATTGAGTACCTCGATCGTCGTGGGCACCTGGATTACCTGGTGGCCGCCGTGCGCGCGACTCGAGGGGAGATTATATGAGCTGCGTGGGGGAGTAAAAGATGTCACCCAAATACAACACCGCTGTCGTCCGTGAGCTGATTCAGGCCGTTTTCTCGGATGAAGATCTGAGGATTACGGTCTACGACTCCGACGACTTCCGTCCCGTGTACAATCAGTTTGCGATCGGTATGCCGATGCGGATGATGGTACACAAGTTGATCGAGTACGCGGAACAGTACGAGCGTCTCGATGAGCTGTTGGAGATCGTTCGGCAGAGAAACGAGGAAAAATACAGGGAGTTCGAGCCCAGACTACTCAAATCGGCATCAGGCGTGATTGAGCGGCCCCGGACGCCAGGCTTGAGTACCGCTGGGTGGACACCCAGCACATTTACCGCCAAGCCAACACAACCGGCGGAAGATACCTCAACTTTCGCTCCCCCGCAGTTCACTCGAATTCGCCTGGGTGTGGACAGGCTAAGCGCTTACACCAAACTCTTCGACGAGACGGAGGAGATCCTCAACCTGTTCGGGCGGTTGAGTGAAGCCGCCGAACATCAAATCCAGATCCCTCTGGCCGAATGGAAAGGCGACGCCCGCCTGGACCTTCAGTATAAACTGATCCCTAGCTTCGATGATCTGAGCATGTCGGTGACCAGACACAGGCGAAACCTTGACAATGCGAAGGAGAAGCTCTTGGACGAACATCGTGACTCGGTGACGGAGCTGGCCGACGAGCTCAGACAGGCACAGGAGGTTGCTGATGTTGAAGAGATCAAAAAGGGTCTACGCAATAGTTGCGCTCAAATCGCCAAGACCTCAGGTACATCAGCCGAGGCAGAAATCCTGGCCCAGTGTCATGGACAGCTTAAAGAGGGGCTCGTGAACCTGATTAACGCAGCCGATAGCATGTGTCAGCCGACGAGACACATCCGGAAGTATTTGTACGAAGGCATCAGACAGTGTGTGAAAGAGCTGGCAACACTGATTGGGACATAAGGAGGCATAGGAGCCATGGAGACACTAAGGCCCGAAGAATGGTCGCCGGATGAAGCTGTGGAGGCAGCGGGCCAGGTGACAGAAAGGGAGAGCGCTGTAGCTCGCGAATTGGAGGGGCAGGGAAAATTCCGCGAGGCAGCCGCCCTCTATGACCAGATCGCAGTGGCCTGGCAACAGGCCGCCGCCATGCTGACAGGCGACAGGCAGCACTATTTCCAGTCTCTGGTGGACTACTGGGCGGGGCGTGCTAACACGGCGCGCGAGCGGGCTGCCGAGGAAAGCGCGTTTGCGCTTCAGGCTCAGAGCTCGCAACCACCAGGCAAAGCGGAGACTTTCGTACATGACACGTCTGTCCAACCCACCGGGCCACTTCCCAAACGGCCTGATTTCACTGGCAGGATAACGAAAGGCCCGACCCGAGGAGTTCCCTCTAAGAAAGGCCCTTCGATCTCCCGCCGTTGAGTGCATGTATCGTCCCAGGTGACCAGCACTTTCATCAAGTGCCGGTCACCGAAACATCTCATACCAGGAGAGTCAATCATGGCAGAAACAACCGCACAAGAGCTGCCCCCGGAACCTGAGGCCCCCACACGGCCCCCCTCACTGACGGCCGAGGAAATGGACGCCATTGCTCAGGGCAACCTTGCTTTACAACAGGCTCTGGATCAGGATTCCAACCTGATGACAGAACTCGAGACGGTCATTCGCGAACACACCCGCCGGGGGATCACACCAACCACATTACAGGCCATCGGGCAGGGCCTTGAGTTCTATCTCGAAGCTCAAAGCATCCAGTACCTGTTGACACTCTTAATCAGGAGTGATGATGCTACCTATATCGAGCAGGTCAAGGCTCAGACCGCCCCTCAGACCTGGAATTGGCTCCGTCGGCTGTTGGCGCTCTACGGCGGGGATATGCGAGAGGTGAACCGCATCTCCGGTGTGAATGAAGATAGCTGGAGGGTGATTAACCGGCGCGCCTTCTACGACGCCGTGACCGGCAGGTGGGGTGTGACCCTGGAGATCGTCAAATACAACGGACAGAGCCTCTTCCTGGATGAAACCCCCGATTCGGCCCTGCTCCTGGCTAACGGCATCCTGGACACGCTCACTTCGGTGCCGGCCGAAGTGGCACCAGACGTATTCGCCACGGACACCGTCAATCGGCTGGCAGTACTCTCCATCCAGTTGATCAATCTGCACGCCCCCGCGGAACCCGAAGAGCAAAGAAAGATGCCTGAAGAGTAGAGAGAGCCGGCAGAGCCCAGGCCAGAAGAACCCAGGACTTGCCCTCATTGCGGCCAGCCGGTGCGAACGGGTGCCAGGTTCTGTCCGGCGTGTGGCCAGCAACTGCCTGCAAGCGAGAGTAGAGGATAAATGAACCACGCAGAGGAGTTAGCTGCAATCACTGTCACAACATCGCCACATAAGGAGGTACGCAGATGTCCTTTGAGCGAATCTTCGGCATCGTGGCTCTGATCCTGGGTTTGTTGGATCTTGTGGCTTACGTTGCCCATTTTGCCGGTGTGAAGCTACCCATATCGTTCTGGAAACTCAAACCGATGCAAGACCGCTGGGGCAAGGTTCCTGGCACCATCTTGCACTTTGCGAGCTATGTGATCATACCGATTGTACTTGGAGCCTTGCTATTGCTGGGGTACCGTCTATAGAGCATTCATGCGGCGACGGCGGCTCATGGCGGGTTGCCGCTTTGGGTTGAAGCCAAACTCGCCTTCGGCAACCCGCAGGACGATATACGAACGTGAAGGGCCGATCATGGTGATCGGCCCTTCTGCGAGATGGGTTGGACCCAATCTCAATGCTCCCGCAGGAAGAGGGACAGGATAACACTGACGATGCTGACGACCAGGCTGCCCAGGAAGGCAGCCCCGAATCCTTCCACGGGGAACTCCAGGCCCAACCGGACGGCGATGGCCGACGTCAGCCAGAACATCAGCGCGTTGATGATCAGGGTGAACAGCCCCAACGTCGCAATCTGTAAAGGGCAGGTCAGCAGCTTGAGCACGGGGCGGATGAACGCGTTCACGACCCCGAAGATCAACGCCACGACGAGCAGCGTCTCCAGGCTGGCATCGGCAGGAAGCCCCGGCACCACGCGAGTGGCCACCCACAACGCCGCCGCATTGATGATAAGCCGGATGACCAGGCGACTCATCTACGCCTCCTACTCCACGAAGATCTCGACGCGCTCGCCGCCTTCGTCATCCTCCACGTCCACCAGCTTACCGCGCGCTCCTTCCTTGATCATCTCAATGACGCGGTTGGCGTCAACCCCTTCCATCTCCGGTGCAAAGCGGGCACCCAGCTTCAACCCCACATTCACCAACCCCATCGGGATGTTGACATTCACCTTCGAGCGTCCACTCTTCAGATCCGTCACACGCACACGGAACCAACGAGGCTGAGAACCCAGTGGTGAAGGAGGCGTGGGCTCCTCTCGTTGACTCTCCTCCAATGCGCTCAACAATTTGGCCCCCTCCTCAGCCGAGATCTGCCTCTGTTCAACCATTCGCAAAATCCGTAACCGTTCCTCTGCAGTAACCATCAGTCTACCTCCTGGGTAACGACACAGTTCACGTCGTTTCTGTAGGGCCGGTAGCCGACACGCGACGGCGCATAGCGATAAGGGTACGATGCACCTGAAAGCCGAACGCTTGAAGAGCCTCGATTAGCGACGTAAACTCCGTATTGACCTGGACCACGATCTCCCGTGCAGGATAGCCGATCAGCAAGTTCAGAGCCTGAGCAAGCAACGATGACTCGCCCTCACCCCAGTGGTCTGGGTGTACCCACACCTCCAGGCGGTGAGGCCACCGCCGACGAATGCCTCGCACGAGCATTGCAGCGGCCAGACGGCCCTCCTCTCGCACTCCCAACCGCCACACCCGTTCCTGACCCAGCAAACGGTTCAACCACTCACTCAGGCGTTGGTCGGCCGTGACCCGGAAGCGCTGAGGCCGTAGCGGTTGCCACCATCGCGCCAGCGCCGGCAGAGAGGCTACAGCTAGATCGTACACCTCCTGCCAGGCTGTGGCCGACAGCGGCTCTAGAAGCCGGGGCGCGGAAACAGGCAGTGGGCTCCATGGAGGCTCCGGTCGTCGCATTTCGCTCGATCCGGTGATCGCCTCAAAGCCAAGATGCTCGTACAATCTACAGGCGATCGCGTTGTCAGCCCGCACCTGGAGGACAGCCCATGTGCCACCGTGCGCCTGAATGTGATCCAGAGCAGCCTCCATTAACGCCCGGGCGATGCCCCGGCCCCGGTAAGGCGGGGCCACTGCGACGTTAGCGATCTGCCAGCGTCGGGTTTGGTCGTCCGCACGCTGCACAGTGACATTGCCCACCA
>DAOUAJ010000421.1:0-5678 GCA_034433615.1 Anaerolineae bacterium
CAGCGCTCACGCTGGTTCTGGTAGCATTCCTGGTCAGCCTGCTGGAAGCCAGCCTGTTTCGAGAGCACATCGTCCTGGTGATGCTCATGGTCATCGGCGCGGGCCTTCTGCATGGCATCTTCTACGTGGTGTTCCTGCGCCTGGGTCATCAGCCGGTTGCCACATTAGCCGCGATATGGCGCATCGTCATTCCGGCCGCGCTCTACACCAGCCTGCTGACCCCCGCCGTGTTCCCTCCCATACGCTGGCTGCATCGGGTCACGGGGCGGGAGCAATTGGAGTGGTAAAGCGATGAAACACGATCGTCCGGCCCCATTGCTACGCTTTTTGATTTATCGTGGCATGATTTTCATCGCGTTCATGGTCATGATCGGCCAATTGTGGCGGCTGCAGATTGACCAGGGTGCTACTTATCGCACCCTGGCTGACCGTAATCGCTTTCGCCAGGTGACGGTACCAGGACCACGCGGCGTCATGTATGACCGTTCAGGGCACATTCTGGTCCGTAACCGCCCTTCCTTCGCCATCGCGATTGTGCCGGCCGACCTGCCTGAGGATGAAGAGGAAGAGGTCGCCGTCATTCACCGCCTGGCCGAGCTGTTGGGCGCACCAGCCGAACCCATATCAGGGAGCTCCGTCCTTCCTGTTATCAGCGATACCCTGCCGCGCTTTCCGGTCTTGCTCAGTGAGACGGAAATCCGCGAGTATGCAGATAACGCTCGCTTAGGCAGCGCCTACCGGGCGATCCCTGTGGCCACTCAGGTTGACCGGGATATGGCCTTCCGGATCGAAGAGCTGCGTCACACGCTGCCGGGGGTACACCTTATTGTCGAGCCGGTGCGGGAGTACATCGCTGGTCCCCTGACCGCGCATATCCTGGGATATATGGGGCCTATCCCCGCGGCCCAGGTTGACACCTACACCGAGAAGGGCTATGGTCTTAACGACCTGGTGGGCCTGGCCGGGTTGGAATACACATACGAGTCGGAGCTGCGCGGGCGATCGGGGAGCCGCTATATCGAGGTAGACGTATTGGGTCGTGAGGTTCGCACTGTGGCAGAGGTGGCTGCGCCTGTGCCCGGCCACAATTTAATACTGACCATAGACCTGGCGTTCCAAACAGCGATGGAGGCCGCGCTGCGTAAAGGACTGGAAGCATCCAAGGCCAAGTCCGGAGTAGCCATTGCGATGAACCCCAAGACGGGCGAAGTCCTTGGGATGGTCAGTCTGCCCGCTTATGACAACAACCTCTTCGCTCGCGGCATCAGCGTGGAAGAGTATACTGCTCTATTGAAGGATCCTCAACACCCCCTGATCAACCACGCCATCAGCAGCCTTTACCCGCCAGGTTCCACCTTTAAGATCATCCCGGCCGCCGGTGCCCTGGAAGAAGGGATCATCACCCCGCGAACCCTTATCAACGATCCGGGCGTCCTGTGGCTGCCTAACCAGTACTTCCCCAACGACCCTTCGCAGGCCCAGCCTTTTTACTGCTGGATTTACAAGTACGGCCGCGGGCACGGCAATGTCAACATCATCACCGCTCTGGCTGTATCCTGTGATGTTTTCTTCTACGTAGTGGCCGGGGGATACAAAGATTTCGTCGGTCTGGGCGAGCCACTGCTGGGCTATTACGCTCGCGAGTTCGGGTTGGGTGAGCTGTCAGGGATTGACCTGCCAGCGGAAAACCCGGGCCTGGTGCCTGATGCTCGCTGGAAGCGCATCAACCTGGCCGAATCATGGGTCACGGGTGACACGTACAACATGGCCATCGGGCAGGGGTTCGTGCTGGTCACGCCGCTGCAAATCTTGAACGCGACGGCAGCCGTGGCCAACGGTGGCTACCTCTATCGTCCTCAACTGGTCTATCAGATCACCGATGCTGAAGGCAACGTCGTGCGCGGCTTCCAACCCCAACTGATCCGGCAAGTCCCTGTCTCTCCGGAGAACCTGGAGCTCGTCCGCCAGGGCATGTACGGGGCGGTTCATTGGCCAGGGGGCACAGCTTCCAGGGCCAACGTGCCCGGATTGCAGGTGGCGGGCAAGACAGGCACGGCTGAATTCCCAGGTAAACGGGACGAGAAAGGCAATCTGCCCACCCATGCCTGGTTCACTGCTTTTGCACCGTATCAGGATCCGGAAATCGCGGTGGTGGTGTTCATCGAGAGCGGCGGCGAAGGTTCGGAGGTCGCTGCCCCTGTGGCCGCTGAGATCCTGAAGGCTTATTTCTATCCCACATCACCTGGAGGCCCAGTCGAGCCTGAATCAGAAGAATTGCAGCCTTCGGCACCGGCGGAGAAAGGGGCGCCATGAACAAGCAGTTCGTTACCCTTACGGGCACAGGCACCCTTACGGGGACAGGCGTCTACAGGCGACGCATGTGGCGCGACTTTGATTTTATTCTGATGGCGGCCGTGTTACTTTTGATGGCCTACGGCATCACCATGATCCAATCAGCCACTATCGGGTCCCCAGGTCTGGCAGACGTGGTCGAGCGACAGATCATCTACAGCGTCGCCGGGCTGGGCGTAATGCTGATGTTGACCCTCATTGACTACCGCAGCTTGAGCAGCCTGCAGAAACCCCTCTACCTGGCCCTGGTGGCTTTGCTCCTGGTGGTAGACGCTATCGGATTGAGCATGGGCGGAGCGCAGCGTTGGATTGACCTGGGCGTCTTCCCCCTGCAGCCTTCTGAGCTCAGCAAGATATTGATGATCCTGATCATGGCGCGTTATCTGGCCAACCGGGAGGGGCAGATGGACCGGCTGTTCAACGTAATCCTGGCGCTGATCGTGCTGGCCCTGCCGGTCGTGCTCGTCTATCTGCAACCAGACCTGGGCACGGCGACCTCGATAGCGGTGATCGGCGGTGTCATGATCCTGATGAGCGGGATGCGCATTCTGCACGTGATCGCGCTGGCCGTGACGAGCATGGCTGCCCTGCCCGTCGTGTGGATGTCCCTGGAAGGGTACATGCGCGACCGTGTGCTCCTGTTCCTCTACCCGGAGAGCGATCCCAACGCCAGTTACAACATCAAGCAGGCGCTCATCAGCATCGGCTCCGGCGGTTGGCTGGGCAAGGGATATGGCCAGGGATCGCAAAGCCAGCTCCACTTCCTGCGTGTCCGGCACACCGACTTTATCTTCTCCGTCATCGCTGAGGAGCTCGGGTTTGTGGGCGCCGTCCTCCTGATGATCCTCATCCTCGTTGTACTACTTCGGCTAATCCGGATCGCAGAACAGGCACGCGACCCGCTAGGGCGCTCCATCGCGATCGGGGTAGCCACATTGGTCTTCTTCCAGAGCGCAGTTAACATTGGCATGAATCTCAACCTGATGCCTGTAACCGGCATCCCTCTCCCCTTCGTCAGTTACGGCGGTAGCTCCCTCATCACCATGCTCATGGGCATCGGCCTGGCAGAGAGTGTGGCGTTGCGTCATCGTAAGATCGAATTTTAGAGCGATCAGCCGTCAGTTGTCAGCTCTTTTCCTCGCTGCGATCGGTCGCTGGCGGCGGCTCAATCGAGAGGGCCGAGATTTCGGCGCGCCATTCAGGGGTCATCGGCACGTTCAGCGCGGCCAGGGACGCTTCTAACTGCTCGACGTTGCGGGCACCGATGATGGGCGCGGTGATGGCCGGGTGAGACATGACCCAGGCTACGGCTAGCGAGGCCGGATGTACACCACGCTCTCTGGCGTGCGCCACGAAGCGTTCGGCAATCTCGTAGTACATCGGATCGCCGTAACGCTTAATGTACATAGGATTCTCCACCAGCCGCCCCCGTTCCGGCCGCTGGGTCGTGCCGTACTTTCCGGTCAACAATCCTCCTCCCAGGGGGCTGTAGGAGATGACGCCCACCTGCTCTGCCATCGCCAGGGGCAGGATCTCGACCTCCGCCTGGCGTTTGACCAGGTTGTACATGGGTTGGATGCACTCAAAACGAGCCCACCCCCGGCGCTCTGAGATGCCCAGCGCTTTGGCGATCTGCCAGGCGGCCCAGTTGCTCACCGCCGGGTAAAGGACCTTGCCCTGGCGCACCAGATCGTCCAGAGCGCGCAGTGGCTCCTCCATCGGCGTATCGCGATCAAAGCCATGCAGGAAATAGAGGTCCAGCCGATCCGTTTTCAGACGCTTCAGGCTGGCTTCTACAGACAGCATGATGTGGCGACGGGACAGGCCACGGGCGTTCACATCCTTGCCGGTGGGGAAGTATACTTTGGAAGTCAGGATGATCTCGTCGCGGCAGTTCGCGATCAGCCGGCCCAGGATCTCCTCCGAACGACCGCTTGCGTACACGTTCGCCGTATCAAAAAAGTTGATGCCTGCCTCACGGCAACGATGAAACATCGCCGCCGAAGTCTCCTCATCGGCATCACCGCCAAACGACATCGTCCCCATGCAGAGGCAGGAGACGCGGACACCCGTTCGTCCCAACAAGCGATACTCCATCAGAGACACCTCCCGTTTATGATGAAAGCCATCTTAGCCTGTCAGGGGCCAGTCTGTCAAACGCGCCCCCTGCTCTTCGCAGCGAAGGCAGGTCCCTATCTCCACCCTTTCCCCCACTGCCAATTGGCCTCCAAGTTTCCTCCCGACTGCAAGTGCGGGTATAATTAGCCGTCTGCTTATATCTAGGTTAACTATCACAAGGAGAGGAAGCTCATGCCCCATCTGTTCTCACCCTTCATCCTGCGTAACATCACCTTACGCAACCGCATCGTTATGCCGCCCATGTGCATGTACTCGGCCGGCGAGGATGGGAGAGCCACCGATTGGCACCTGGCGCACCTGGCCGCGCGTGCGGTGGGTGGCGTGGGGCTGATCATCACGGAGGCGACCGCGGTGGAGGCACGCGGCCGGATCAGCCCGCGCGATCTGGGGCTGTGGGATGACTCGCAAGTCGAGCCAGTGGCGCGCATCGTCCGCCTATGTCGCGATCAGGGTGCGACTATGGCCACGCAACTGGCCCATGCCGGTCGCAAGGCGTGGAGCGATTCCCGCGGCGTGGGGCCGTACACACCCGTCGCCCCCAGTGCCATTCCTCACGAGGAGGGTTGGGGGGTGCCCCATGCGCTGAGCGTGGATGAGATCGCCGGGGTCGTGGCGGCTTTCCAGGCGGCGGCCCGGCGCGCCCGCTCGGCTGGCTTCGACGTGATCGAGGTTCACGCGGCGCACGGCTACCTGCTACACGAGTTCCTCTCGCCGCTGTCCAACCGGCGCGCCGACGCCTATGGTGGCACGTTGCAGAACCGTTGTCGCCTGTTGCTGCAAGTGGTAGATGCGATACGGGCGGTCTGGCCAGAGACACAACCTTTGTTAGTGCGCGTGTCGGCCACGGATTGGGTCGAAGGTGGGCTGACAGTTGAAGATATGGTGGAGGTGGCGCGCTGGCTGAAAGCCCACGGTGTGGATGTGATCCATTGTTCGTCGGGAGGGATCGTATCGGTTGACCCGTCCAAGTTGGGGCCGGGTTACCAGGTGCCATTTGCGGAGAAGATCCGGCACGAGGCGGGCATCGCTACGATAGCGGTAGGATTGATCACCGCGCCCGAGCTGGCCGATGAGATTGTGCGCAACGGCCGGGCCGATCTGGTGGCGCTGGGCCGTGAGCTATTGCGCCATCCCTACTGGCCGCTGGACGCAGCGCGCGCCCTGGGATACGACATCGCATGGCCACG
>DAOUAJ010000422.1:0-3902 GCA_034433615.1 Anaerolineae bacterium
AGTCCCTACGACGCAGCCGTCGGATCGTGTGGATCTCGGCCGCGCTCATGATGGTCATCGTCCTCCTGGGAAGGCTGCCGGTGCGCCTGGCCATGTAAGCGCTAAGGCAAGCCGACGATCCCCCTGAATCGCCATCATCTGGGCCAGCGGTGAAGCGGCTGAACGAGGGATTCTGAGGGATTACCTTCTTCATTCGTCCCATGCCGGCGAACCCGCCTTACGACCGCCGAACGCCGACGGCCGAGCGTCGCTTCATCCATCGGAGGCCAAGTTCTATGGCTGAGAACTTGCATAAACCCACCATGACAACAGCGTTTCCACGGGCGGACGCACAGCAGGTAGAGCAGGTCAGACGCCTGCCGATGGCCGTCGGCGTGGCTTTGCTCTGGCTGCTCTTCTGGCCCGGGTTCATCATCTGGTGGACGCTGATGGCAGTCCTCTTCCGCCGCGAGGCCTACCCGGCGGCCGTAGCTGTGGCTTATGCCCTGCCGACGCTGTACACTTTGGCGGCCTACATCGCCTCGCGCCAGCGTGGGCGAGCGATCAAGCTGCTCCACTTCGAGACCTTCCTGGTCCTGAGCCTGGTCTTCGCCGCGCTGTTGGTGCTGATAGGTGAAGCACCGCCCCTGGACGATGCCGGGCCTTATCTGGGCATGGCCTTCATCGCCGCTGTGATGGGCCTAATGCAATACCCCAAGGCCGGCCTGGAGCGCTACGAAGCCTACCGCTCCTCGCTGTTCATCGGCGGCGTCATCTTTATGCCCCTCTTCATCTACTTCGCCGCCCTGCTCCCCAACGTTCCCCACACTCCGGCGCTGGACAAAGTCTATCTGTTCCCCATCGGCATGCTGGGCTTCTGGCTGTCGGCGGCCTGGCTGGTCCTGCGCGCCACCCAGGGAGAGCATGTCCCTGGCCTGGAGATCCGCCCCCTACTACCCTTTCGCCCCGATTTCATCCTGCCCGGCGGGGTGAATTACGTCAAGGGTACCATCATGATGGGTGTAGGCTTGATGATCGCCATCCATCCCCAACTGGGCATGCCTAAATGGAACTGGTGGGGCTTCGTGCTGGCCTTCTGGGGCATCATCACCGTTATCCCCCTACGGGGAATGTACAAGATGGCTAAAGGTCGGCGGCTGCGGTTGCTGGGGCTGGGGGGCATCGGCTTCGGCCACGAGGTGGTCAAAGGGCTGATCCTTTTCATCGGATTGGTGATCTTGCTCTATGGCTTTGTAAGCGCTTTCTTCGGCTCTGTGCCTTTCGAGACGCTGGGCGTCAAGCCGGAATTCAACGCTTTCGCCAGCGGCACCCCGGTCGGCCAGGCGGTCAGCGTGGTCACCCTCCTGCTGGCCTTCCTCGTGCTGGTGCCCCTGCGCGGCTGGTACAAGACCCGCCTGCTGGAGGGGATCGAGACGACGGGACAGATGATCCTGAAGCAGGTGCTGCTGTGGCTGGGCACGCTGTTGCTGCTTATCGCCTTTATCCATCTGCTCAACCTGCCGCCCATTCGCGGCCAGGGCTACATGGCCTTTTACCCGAGGGACAACCCGGTGGGGTTCGCCGTGGGCACGGTGCTCTTTCTGGCTGGCTCGGCCCTGATTCTGGTCTTGCGCCCCATTGCCCTGCGCAACGAACTGAAAGCGACGGTGATAGCCATGGTCGGCGTAGCCAGCGATCAGCCGGAGGCCCTGCGACGTTGGATGCTGGAGCGGCGGGTGCGGACGCTGGCTGCCATGCCCGAGGCGCAACGAAACCGCCACGTGGCCTGGATGGCGGCCGGGTTGAGCCGCCTGCCGGCGGAGAAGCGCAGTCTGATGATGATCACTCAGATAGGAGTGCTGGCGGAGGTGGACTCTGAGACCCGTCGTCGCGTCATGGCCGCCATGGACAGAACAATGATGGGAGGAGGGACGTAGATGGGACTGCTCTTCGTTCTGCTCGCCCTGGTCGCGGCGCTGATTTTCCTGGTCGTGCCCTTCTGGGTCGCGGTTGGTTACCTGGTGGTGCTGGCCTGGAGCGCCTTCCTGCTCTCCGTGATCTTCTATCGGCCAGACCCGGTATCCGAGGCCGTAGCGAAGCTCCAGGCTGAGCCCGTTTTGCGCACCGACCATGGCATGGCGATGGACCTGAGTGATAGACATGGTGACTGAACTACCCGGCGAAAGCCAGCAGGTTTTGAAGGGTGAGATGGCGACTCTGATAGCCGGTGTCTGTTGGTGGGGTGAGGGGGCCTTTCCCTTAACTGGATAGCACCGTGACGATGATAGGAGGTGATCACCCATGGAGATGAACATGAGGGACATGGTCGCCGCACTGGCTGCCATGCCCGAAGACAAACGCAAGACCATGATGATGGACAGGCTGGACATGTTCTATGGCATGCCAGAGGCGCAGCGCCAGCAGGCGATGTCCGCGATGATCCAGGCCGTCGGCACGTTGTCCGACGCGGACCGGCGCAAACTGGTTAAGACTCGCACCGAGTGCCTGTGCGAGCTTCCCGACGAGAAGCGCCATGCGCTGATGGGCACCCACATGAGCGTCCTACAGGGCCTGAGTGAGGAGGCCCGCATGAAGGAGATGCAGACCATCCAGTCCATCGTCCCTGAACTTTCACCGGAGCATCAGGCGGTGGTGCAAGGGATGATGGAGAAGATGCTGCACATGGGCCATTGGCACTGAAACCCGATTTCATCCCAATCGGGAGCTGAGGCTGCCATCTTACCCCAGTCTGCCAGGGTGGATTTGGGGCGCAACGCAAATTCTGGACATCTTGATCGAGATCGTCGTGGGCGTGCTGCCGAATTCCGGCCGCCCGTCGCCTGTGAGCGGCGAAGGCCCGCTCTCTCGATAAGGAGGTGATCAGTATGGCGACATGGATACCATTGCGCCGCTGGATGCTGCGGCGTGTGGCCCACTGCTGCAGCGGATCCTGTAACCTGTCCTGAGCACGACGGTAAACGGCTCCGCTCCAGAGATCAGGGCTGGCCACGTCTCTGAGAGCGCCCAGTAGTGGCCGCAGGCGGGCAGTGCCTTTGGCCGAGGACAGGTAAAACTCGCAGGCCGAAGTTGGAGACAATGACGTCTCCCGCTGCCCGCTGAACTCATCGCTTGGATTGTGCTACCAACAACACATGCTTTCAGGAAGTGCGCCATGAATTGGCTACTCTGGATTTTGGCCTTTGTGAGTCTCGGCGTGCCGGTCGGCTCGCTGGCGATTGACCGTACCCTTGGCATCCCGGCACGCTTGCAATGGAAGTACTGGGGGGTCTTCTCACTCATCGCCTTCCTGATCGCGCTGATCGGGGGACTGGTCTCGGGAAACGGTGTAGCGGCCCTCATTTTATGGGGCATCGTCAGCGGGGTGCTGGCAACGGCCGCGCTCGACGTAGTGCGACTGTTTGGTCATCACGTTCTGCAAGCCTTCCCTCTGGACATGCCGCAGATGTTCGGCACCATCGCCTACGGCCTGGCGCCGCAACTGCAGCGCAACCTGATGGGACAGATGGTCAAGTTCCTTTCCGAACTCCCCGAAAACCAGCGCCGCAAGATGATGGCGGAGCGGTTGCAGGCCATTGCCAGGCTGCGCGAACCGCTGCAGTTGGCCGTCGTCGGCGCGATGCAGCACGGGTTGGCGCAACTGCCGGAAGACCGCCGCCAGACCGTAATGGTGACGCAGATGGGTCTGCTGGCCGAATTGCCCACCGAGCAGCGGCGAACGTTGATGGCAGCGATGGACGCGGCGATGGCAGGTAAGGCCCAGCCGGTGTACCCTCAACCGCGTGGTCTGCCCAAAATCCCGATGGCACTCGTACGGCGCTTCATGGCGGCCGCCTTGCCGCAAACCTGGCAGGAAGCCGGACTCCCACGGGTGAAACCGATCCTGGCGGGGTACATCTGGCACT
>DAOUAJ010000423.1:0-4334 GCA_034433615.1 Anaerolineae bacterium
GGCGTCCCAGAAGTGCACCGTGTAACTCTCCCCATCCGGCCGGGCCTGGACTGTGGTGAGCTGTACCGGGTAGCGCCCATCACGCACGTCGTAGACCCGCACGGCCGGCTCGCTGAAGCCGGTCACCGTTACCTCATTTACCCTGGCGGGTATAGGGGCGCCGGGCGCCATGCCTTCGATGTAGATACGGTCCCCCTCGGCGTCCGCTAACGCCGGGTAGCTCACCTCCACCCAGTCTGGTGACACCCAATAGTAACCAAGGCCAGGTAACTGCGCCAGTGCTGCCTCCAGGACCATCTGATCATGCGCACCGTCCACCCTGACGGGTGCAGGCAGCCAGCCGGCGGGTATCGTGGCCGTGGCCGTGTAGTCAGTGCTGCCTTCCCACTGGAACGTGCCGATCACATGGCCGTTGAGGCGGATCATTACCGACTGATCCGGGTTTGCCGCCTGATCCGCGCCGCCGTGGAGGAGAGCACGCAGGACGGCGTCGCCTGTCATCAGCGGGTCGTCCAAGGCCAGGGTGTACGTGGCGGCCGCCGTCGGGGCGTCCTCGTGGACGTAGAGGGGGTTGTCAAACCAGTGGTCCACATTCTGGGGGCGAGGATAGGTGCTGCGGTAGTCGCGGTCGAACTCGACGTGCAGGGTCTGGGTGATCGTTGTGATCACCGGCTCGCCACCAGTTGGGGTCACAGCCCGGGTGACCATGCGGGCACCAGGGCTACCGCCGTAGGTGAACCAGTAGACGTTCCGGTTCATGTAGCGGCCACGGTACGGCTCGGCGTAGAAGATCACCAGATCGCCCGGGTCGAAATGCCCGTCACCCTCGCCGGTGACCTGGATAGCAATCGGCTGGCCCAGATAGGACATAGCAAAAGTTACGGAGTTGGCCGTTGCCACCGGCACGCCGGCTGTCAGGAGGTCGTCGTAGGTCAGCCGATACAGGCCGCGGGCGCTGGTGTAGATGCGCAAGGCACCAACAGCGTCGGTTGGGCTTGCAGTGAAGTTCGCAACCTGCCCCAGCCACCCCCGCTTTCGGATTTCGGTTTTCGGATTTCGGATTTCGGATTGTGTGATGTCAATCTGCAATCTGCGATCCACAGCTCGCGGCCTTAGGTTGAACTTGTACCCGTCAGGGTGTAAGCCCATCAACACCAACAGGATCACCAGCGTCCTGACGAGTATAAGCACCCTAACGGGTACAAGGCACACTGCCCACCCTCTCCTGGGAATTGAGCTGTCCTGAAAATAGCAGCTAGCGATCAGCAATCAGCAGCCTGCGGCTGATAGCTGATTGGCTGACCACTTTTCAGAGGCAGCCACCCGGATTCCCCGATGCTCCCAACGGCCCCAGGAACCCGTCTCGGAAAGGTGGTCGGCCGTCCATTGGGATGCCCTGGGCCCGGGCCTCCAGGGAACGTTCCAGGACGATGCGCGGCTCTTCCCAGGGCTTCCTGGCCTGGGAATCCGAGGCCATCGGCTTGTGCGGAGGTGATGTGGTTTCCATAGGGTCTCCCTCCTGACAACTGTCGGTGAACCATCCGGCGATAGGACATGAGCAAAGGTGCTGAGATGCAGGGGAGCAGGAGAGACAAGGAGACAGGGGGACAAGGAGACAGGGGGCAAGGGGGAGTCTCTTCCTGTCACCCCCTCTCCCCATCTCCCTGTCTCAGAAAGCTCCTCGGCTCAACTCCCGCCGCTGGCGCGCTTGCCACGGCGTCTCGGGAGCTGGCCCGCCGCCGTGTTGCTGAGTGTAGCGGGCTTGAGCCTGCCAGCAAGCCAGGGTATGCCCACCGTAGAGGTCACCATGCTCTTTCCAGGCCAGCCCGGCGCAGCGGCCTTCGCAGTAGCGGTTGATGGGGCAGGCCCGACAATCGGCCAGATTCCCGGCCACGTGCCTGACCCGCAACTCCCGGAAGATGGGCGCATTCGCCCAGATCTCAGCAAATGGCTGTCGGCGCAGGTCTCCGGCCGGCACCCGCAGCTCAACGCAAGGATAAACCACCCCATATGGGCTGATCAGGCAGGACGACAGGCCGACCTGGCACGTGCGCTCGTTAGAGGCCAGCGAACGAGGTGTGAACGGTGTCCCATCGGCCGCCAACACGTCGCTCATCTGCGCGCGAGAGAGCTGATACCGACTGCCGTGAGCGCTGCCATCGTCGGCCGGGGAGATCTTAAAGACCTGCTCGTAATAGACGCCTGACTCGCGCGCCAGGGCGACCATCTGCTGCCGCTCGGCCACGTTTAAACTTAACAGCAAGGTGTTGAGTTTAACGCGCACCCCACGCTCTTGCAGAAGCCGCACACCGCGCAGGACCCGACGCAATGTCCGTCGGCTGCCGGCGATCGCGTCGAAGGTTGCCTCTGTAGCGCCCAGCAGGCTGATGTCCACCTGCACCGGTGCCAGATCGGCCACCCGGTCGGCCAGGGCCGGGGTGAGCAGGGTGCCGTTGGTCTTCAGGTTCAGGGCGAAGCCCAGGGCCCGGGCATGTCGGGCGATGGTGAAGAAGTCGGGCCGGGCCAGGATCTCCCCGCCGGTCAAGGTCAGCCGCAACGTGCCGGCCTGAGCCAACTGCTCCAGCACACCCAGGCACTCCGCCGTGGACAACTCTGGCTCCGGCAGCGGCACGTTGTAGCACATCACGCAGTGCAGGTTACAGACATGGGTCAACTCCCAGACGACGCTGAGGGGGACGTGCTCGTAACGCAGCCGGGTCAGCAACGCTTCGTAGAGATCCGGAAACTCCCCATCGCGGCCACGAGTGTCGAGATGGGAGCTCAGGGATTCGCTGATCATCGTCCGGCAACCTGTGATCTTCGCAGCCTGCCCTGAGCTACTGTGCAGGCCAGGGTCCAGGGAAGACCGCTAGCCCCAGACCAGAAGCTCTTTGCCTACCAACTCCTCAACAAACGCTGCCACGCTCCGTCGGGCGTGAGATAGCTCTACGGCGAACTCCTCGCTCAGGATAAGGGCGATCTGCTCCACGGTACGAGTGCCATCAGCCAGCTCCCAGATGCGCGAGCCGGTCAGGTTAAGCAGGCGCACCACGTTCTCAGCCGGGCTGACAATTACCGCCTCACCGCTGAAGACGCGGGAAGCCGTCCGGGGATGGTGGGCTGGCTTGCGGGTCGCCAGCCTGTCCGTCGGACAAACGGGTTCGTCCACAGGGTTACCCCCTCAAGGTTAAGGGCTAAGATTAAAAGAGGAAATCCCACAACTCAACAGTTGGTCGGAACGCCAGTTGGTAAACCGGCACCTGTTCAACCAGCCTTTCCACCACAGCCAGCCAGGCGACAGCGCTGGCGATGCGCTCTGTGGCTACCTTCTCGGTGGTCAGCAGCGCCATCACCGCCTGGCCCGGGCTGAGGAGGGTCAGGTCGAATTCCTGAGCCTGGACCAGCATGTAGAGCGCCCGCAAAGGGACACGCCGATTGACGCACCGGATCATCTCCGGTGGAGTGCTATGCCCCCAAAAGGGGGTGCTGAGTAATTCCGGCCCTTCTGGCCCCGGCCGGACGATCACATTCTCGTCGGTCAAGACCTCACCATGGCCAGCCGCCAGCCGGGCTACAGTGCTCTTCCCTGCGCCCGAAGCGCCAAAGAAGGCATATCCCTCCCCTGCGAACACAATGCCCGCGGCATGGAGCAGCAACGCCGCATGTTCCCGCGGTAGCATTTGCATGCAGATGTAGATCAACAGGCGTTCCACTGCAAAAATAGCGCGGGCTACTGACGGCGCGCTCACTGTAGCTTCGCGGCTTGCCAGATCCATCCAGCCAGCATAGGCCGCCACGCGAAAACGAGTGACCGGCCCATCGTGGCGGATCCAGGGCGAGTCAGTATCTTCGAGAGAGGGATCGTGGGTCAGGGCCACGTGCCATGCCGGCTCAGCAGGGGCAGAGGAGCAGGAGGGCCAGGGAGATAAGGTGACGCGGTGACACGGTGACGCGGTGACACGGTGACACGGAGATTCGTCCTGTCTCCGCGTCTCCGCGTCTCGCCGCCTCCGTGGCCCGCCCTTGAGGAAAGGGGCATAGCGAGCCAGCAGTGGTGACAGCCACGCTGGCGATGGCACGTCCACGCGGAAGACAATGTCGCCAATCTCCATGGTCAGGGTGGTGGTCATGCTTGCCTGTCCCCCATGCCAGGCCAGAGCACCAGGGTAGAGCAAACCTGAGGTTTGCTCTACCGCCAACCGGCCCGCCACATTCGTAACAGGTGATGGCGGGCTATCCAAAAGAGCGCCCAAAGCCGAGAGAGGGGACGGGGCCAGCAGCGGCGGCTACCCTGATAGGCTGCGGTCACTATGCCCAACGCCTGGGCCTGGTCC
>DAOUAJ010000424.1:0-6510 GCA_034433615.1 Anaerolineae bacterium
GCAGATGTGATCAAGGATGTGATCAAACGAGAAGGGCAAGGAAGTGCGCGTGGAAGCTCTGAGAGACGATGTCTTCTATACGGTAGCGAAGGTGCGCAACGGCGACGCCGTGTGGGAGGTGGACGCCCGGCCGAGCAACGCCATCGCGCTCGCCCTGCGCACCGGCAGCCCCATCTACGTGGCCGAAGAGGTCATGGAGAAGGGGGGGGATAGCCGTACCGGAGCAATTCAGGGAGATGCCTTTGCCACGCAGAGGGCTTGACACGCTCGTGAGAGAGTGGGAACAGGAGCGCAGGCAGCTCCGTCTCGCCCACGTCCTATTGCAGAGGAGGCAAAAAAGGCGCGCCAGGAATTGATTACTTTTCTGTTCGGCGGCGAGATGGAGATAAACCGTCCCATTTTGAGCAAGTCCATTTGAACCAGCGTGATTGACAGCCGGTCCAGGGTGGCAATAACTTCGTGGGCCGTGGGCAGCCCACGTTCACGCTCGGTGATGTAGACCACTTCACCATAGTTGATGATGGACAGGTAGACCTCTGCCCGCTCCTGGGCAGCTTCTGCCAGCACGGCCTTGACGCGCAGCCAGCCCGGCTCGGCTTCGAGATAGGCTAACAGTGCGAAACTGTCGAGCACGTAGCGATTGGGCTCAGCGCTCACGCGCCCGCTCCTGGGCTTTTTCCTCCAGCAGCGCCCTTACAAGCGACGGCCCTCCCTTGAGCATTCCGGCCGATTCCTCCACCGGGTCTGCCGGAGCCGGTATGATGGAGAGCACTCCGCCATAATCCACCAAGGCCACGCGCGTGCCTGCCCGCAAGCCATATTTCTTGCGTAGTTCCACCGGTATCACGATCCAGCCTTTGGATGAAACGGTTGCCACGGCCATACCTAACTCTCCATGTGTTATACTTCTACGGCTTTGAGTATAACCAAGGTGGGTGGGGGCGTCAAGATCAGATGGACAACTTAGCTCTGTCGTCGTGGCCGATACTGGATCGCTTCAGCGATGTGTGGGGTCTGAATGCGCTCCTCGCCCGCCAGATCCGCAATGGTGCGGGCCAGCTTGAGGATACGATGATACGCCCGCGCGCTCATCTGCAACTGACGCATGGCTGCCCCCAGCAGGCTGCGGCTGGCCTCGTCCACCTGACAGAACTCCCGAATCTCAGCCGGCCGCATGTCCGCATTGCATCGTAGCGTCGTGCCCTGGAATCGCCGCCGCTGCCGCTCACGGGCCGCCTCCACGCGGGCACGAATCGCCGCCGAGGGCTCCCCGCGCCGCTCATCCGAGAGCTTCTCGAACTCCACCCGCGGCACTTCCACGTGAATGTCAATGCGATCCAGCAACGGCCCGGAGATGCGCTTCTGGTAGCGGCTGACGAGGGTAGCCGAGCAGGTGCACTCCCGCATGGGATCTCCATAATAACCGCAAGGGCATGGATTCATGGCAGCAATCAGCACAAAGTCAGCCGGGAAGCTGAGGGTGCCGGTGGAGCGGGCAATGGACACTACTCGATCCTCCAGCGGCTGGCGCAACACTTCCAGCACCCGCTGGCCGAACTCCGGCAGCTCATCCAGGAAGAGGACGCCCCGATGGGCCAGCGAGATCTCCCCGGGGCGAGGCCAGTGCCCCCCACCGACCAGCCCGGCGTGGCTGATGGTGTGGTGGGGGGCGCGAAAGGGCCGATGGCGGATCAGCGGCTGGTCTGGCGGCAGCATCCCCGCCACGCTGTAGATCTTGGTCACCTCCAGCGCCTCGTCCACGGTCATACGCGGCAGGATGGACGGCATGGACCGCGCCAGCAGCGTCTTCCCCGCACCGGGTGGCCCACTCATCAGCACGTTGTGGCCCCCCGCCGCCGCCACCTCCAACGCTCGCTTGACGTGCTCCTGACCTTTGATGTCCGCAAGGTCTGCGGCGTAGGGCGGCAAATCGTCGCCCCCTAGCTCCGTCCGCCCCTCGTAGGGCGCGATGCGTCGCAGCCCCTGCAGGTGCGCGGCCAGCGCCGGCAGCCCGTCCACCGGGATGACCTCCACCTCCTCTACCAGCGCCGCCTCCGGCGCATCCACCGCTGGCACGAACATCCGCTGCAGCCCTCGCTCTCGCGCCAGCGCCGCCATGGGCAGGACGCCGTTGATGTGGCGCACGCTGCCGTCTAGCGACAATTCGCCCACCACCAGCGCACCGTCCACCGCGTCCGGCCACGCCTGCTCCGTAGCGATCAACACACCCACAGCGATCGGCAGGTCATAGGCGGGGCCTTCCTTGCGCAGATCGGCCGGCGCCAGGTTGACGGTGATGCGCATGTTCGGCCAGTGAAAGCCGCTGTTGCGGATGGCGGAGCGGACGCGTTCGCTCGACTCTTTGACCGCGGCGTCCGGCAGGCCGACGATGGTCAGCCCGGGCAGCCCGGACGAGATGTCCACTTCCACCCGCACCAGCGCGCCCTCCAGTCCGACGACGGCACAACTGGTCACACAAGCCAGCATGTAGCGTTTCCCTCCGTGATGGTATCCGCTTTGTTATAGACGCGCGGGCTCACCGACGACACACAAGGGTGAGGATTCGTCCTGCGCCCCGGAGCGCTGTCATTATAACATAAAAAACAATGGCCGTCCCTTGATCGCACAAGGGACGGCCGCTTCAATGGAGTGTTAGCTGTAACTCAAGCCGCTTCCGAGGCACCTCTGCGTGCCCGCTCGAATTCCGCCTCCAGCTCTGCCTCACGCTGAGCCGCAGCGCGCCGACCGGCCTCGATTGCCTCGTTGATGCGCGTTTTGATCCGGCCCTGCGCCTCGGAGCCAGAGGCCGGTGCCAACAACAGCCCAGCGACGGCCCCGGCCACAGCGCCCAGGGCCAATCCAGTGATGAATTTAAACAGTCTTGCCATAGATCTCCTCCCAGGGCAACCACGGAGGGATCGCCCTTACGGATCCTTAGGGATCAGGATGGGTTGCGCCGGTTCTCCAGCACATATTGCAGCACCAGCCCCATCCCTCCCAGGATCAGGAACAACGGCCACAGCCGGGCAAGTTGAAGCGCCGTCTCACCCGAGATAAACTCTGACGTGTAGGCGAATCCAACCAGGGCCACCACCCAGCCGATTAAGCTCCACAGCAGTGCGTCCCAGCGGTGAAGATACAACAACCATTGCACGCCTGCGCTGGTCCCCATGATGGCCGGGAAGACGGGCCAGACGATCCCCCAGTCCCACGTCGCCGGGCCATACCAACCATTCTCGCGCAGCAGGAAGAAGAACCCCACCAGCAACAGGGCTGTGCCCCAGAAGACGTTGTCGGGCTTACGCTCCGTCTCATTCAGAATATAGTGTCCCCACACCCCCAGCCCTACCAGAATGACGAACAGCGGCCAGACCGCATGGGATCCGGGGATGCCTAACTCTCGCAACAAGAGCCACAAGCCCAACAGGACAAGGAATAGGCCAGGTAGGACCGGTCGCTGCCGAGCAAATGACATAGTGCTTTCCCTTCTACGGACGCGTGATAGAGCTATCGGGCTCCGGCATCATCAGCATCAAGGCCAGATAAGCCAGCACGCCCAATCCGAAGCTGGCCAACGTGCCGAACACCCACAAGACCCGAATGAGCGTTGGGTCAATCCCCAGATACTCGGCCAGGCCGCCGCAGACGCCGGCCACCATGCGATCGCGCGAGCGATATAGTGGCCGCCTACTGCCCAGGCTGCCTCGTCGCCACGCCTGCCCGGACAGGCCAATCACCATCACGATCCCCAGGCCGATCAACACCAGCGGCCAGAACAGCTTCCAGAACAGCCGCCACAGGTTGTACACGAAGCCAGGGATCAACCCCAGTTGACCCAACAGGAGTATACCACCCACGAAAATTAACGCAAGCCCGGCCAGCAACCCGACGTTGGTGCTGTGGAGGCCGCGCTGCCAGCCAGCACCCCATCCCGGCGGCACCTGTTTGGTGCGAGCGTGCTCGGAAGTCTCTTCTGGGATCACCAGAGCCAACACGATGTAAGCCAGGATGCCGCTGCCACCCATAAAGGCTGCGATCAGCCACAATAGCCGGATCAAGGTGGGGTCAATGCCCAGGTACTCGCCCAGACCGCCGCAGACGCCGGCCACGACACAGTTCGTGCGTGAGCGGTAGAGACGCCTGGGCTCTGGCTCACTGTCGAAGATGCCTACTCTTTCATCCACATTCATAACTTACCCTCCCGGCGGCCTGTGAGCCGCCTATATTGGCTTTCATCTCATATTTACGCACAGGCACGCCGCGAAGTTGCGTCAAGGGCTACGCGTGTTATGATAACATGGCTCGAAACGTTATGGGAGGGTTCTCTTGTTCATCACCGAGGTTCACGAGGCTGCTCGTCGTGCACTGTTGCGGGCCAAAATCCACCTGGACCCAGGCGGGCGTGCCCGCCTGCCCACGTTTCCGGGCAAGAGTCGGCTGGGGAGCAGTGCCTGGGCCCCCGCGCTGGCACTGGCCGATCATCTGAGGCCCTTCCCCGTCGAGATGCTGCAATGGTGGGCCGCCCAACCGACAGGCCACGTCGTCATCGGCGGGCAAGCCAGCACGTACCAGCCAGGCCCCGTTCAGGTCAGACGACGCACGCTCATTAACGTCGCGCGCATCGCCCCTTTGGATATACTGGAGAATGAAACCGCCGTGCTGTCCGCTCTGGGCAGCTTGTTCGACCATCTGTTAGGCTGCAATGGGGGCACTGAGGACTTGTGGCTTTCCGAAGGAGGCGGCCTCACCCCCGAATGGCGGAGGGTGGGGAAACGGGTCTCAGAGCTGTTTCGGCTTGGCTATGCGTCCGAGGTAGCGGCTGACTCGCCGCGCGCCTACTTCGCCTGGGGCCTGGCCCTCTATTGCGCTAATCGCCGCGCGCTTAACCTGGCCGATCCGTTGCTGGAGAGGTTGCTGCACACCACTGTGATGAGTTCGGACTTCTGGAGCAGGCACGTATACCGGCCGGGAAGCTAAATCCACAGCCCACCGGAGAGGTTCAGTTCGCAGCCAGTGACATGGCTTGCCTCGTCCGATGCCAGATAAACCACCCCCGCCGCGATGTCCTCCACCGTCTCCAGCCGCCCCAAAGGGGTTTGCCGGGACAGCTCCTCCAGGTAAGCCAGGCCATCCCCATGGGTCTGGTTGCGCAATTTGATCTCACCAGGCGTCGCTACCCAACCGACTGTCACCCAGTTGACCCGGATGCGGTCAGGCAACAACTCCTGTGCCAGAGCTTTCGTCATCGTCAACAAGGCCCCTTTCGAGCAAGCGTAAGCCAGGCGATCTCCCCTTGCGCGGTAGGCCAGTGTCGAACCGATATTGATGATCGCTCCGCCACCCTGTTGTCGCATCGGCGGAATGGCAAAGCGAGAGCAGTGAAATGCACCGCGCGCGTTGATGGCGAACACCTGATCCCACAACTCCGATGTCATCTCCATCAGCGGCACACTGGGAAAGATGGCAGCGTTGTTGACCAGCACGTCCAGCCGTCCAAAGTGGTCCACTGCAGCCTGAATCAGCGCGGCGCAATCCGATTCGCTGGCGACATCGGCTCGAACGAACAGCGCTCGCGCGCCCCACTCTCTGATCTCGCGAGCAACCTGCTCGCCCTGCTCAACTCGACGCCCCGACACAATAACCGCCGCCCCCTCCGCTGCCAGCATACGTGCGATCCCCTCGCCGATCCCACCTGTCGAGCCAGTAACAACTGCGACTTTGCCCCGTACTCTTGTCCCCATAAAACTTCTTCTACATGACCTCCTGCCCACCGTTTCCTGTCCACCGCCCCTTACCTCCTTGCACTGCCTATCCTTTGGTGAAGAGTGGCTCGACCTCAGCCAAGATCGCGTTTAGCTCGGCACGATCATGATCGTCCAGCGCCCGGTCGGGTGCCCGGCAGACGCGCGTGGCAATGACGCCGCACCGCCAGAGCACTTCTTTATACACGGCCACGCCGTATAGCCGTTCATAGTTGATCAGCGGCAGAAGCTGGTTAAACAATTGACGTGCTCCTACCTCATCTCCCGCTTCAAGCTTTTGCCAGATAGCGACATGGACATCGGTCACCTGGCAGGCCGGCATATTCCCTGCCGCGCCGCGCCGATGCTCATCCAGCAGGTAAATGCCCCCCTGCCCACCGAACACGCCTTTGCAAGCGCTGCCTGCGGCGGCTATAGTGGCACTGATCTGGCGTGGCTCCGGAGCCGTCTCTTCCTTGATGTACTCGACATGCAGCAACTCACGGCACATGCGCGCCAGCAATTCCGGGCTCATGGGCGTCCCCACGGGTGGGCCGTAGTTTTGAACGAAGATGGGGACATCTACCGCCCGCGAGAGCGCCTTGTAGTACTCGTAACAGCCCGCTGCGTCAGGGTGAAGAATGTGTGGCGGCATGGCCATGATCCCATCCGCGCCGACACGCTGGGCGAACCGGCTGAGCTCAACAGCCGGCAGAGCATGACCTGATGTGGTAGACGCGATCACGGGCACTTGCCCGCTGGCTTCCGA
>DAOUAJ010000425.1:0-6571 GCA_034433615.1 Anaerolineae bacterium
GTTGATACGGCGGCGGGAATCTTCGCCCGTGCTGTGGCTATCGCAGGGTTTCACCTGTTCGGCCGGCGCGAGTACTACTCAAACATCATGGGGCGACACAGTTATTTTGACGTGCGCGTCGCTCCTTATCCGCTGACCTGTCATCGCGATACGGTGGACTTGCTGACTACTTTTGAGGCGGAAACCCTGGCCCGCCATGCCATCGTGGTGGTTCCAGGGGGTGGCATTATCTACAACGTGAGGGATGCTGATGTTCCCCTGGAGCGGATCGCGTTTCTGGATGAGCGGGCCCAGGCAGACTTGAAGGCGTACCTGGATGAACGTGGTCTCCCTCATAGCACGGCTGGCCTCCTCGAAGACGCACGGTGGCGGGGCGTACAAACCTATGGCGTGCCCTATGACGAGATCACCAACACACTGGCTAAGAGGCTGGGAGTGCCGAAGGCTGTCGCTGAGCGCACGCTGAATACGATCGCCGTCGCAGTATCCTGTGCCCTGCTCTGTCAGAGCCCGGAATACCTCGTGAAGGCCTTAGAAAAGACTTTCCACGGCCGGGCGAAGCTCATCAACATGAACGTTCAGGCCGTGGAACTGGCTCACGAGTTTGTTCACAGCCACTTTGACACGCGGAATTTCGATTTCAGGTTGGTGCCGGTCAAGCCAACTCAGCCACGCCTGCTCGTTAATGGGACCCAGGCGACCGCTTTAGGGAAGCTCGCGGCCGGCTTAACCTTTCAAACCTACTATCCAATCAGCCCGGCCACCGATGAAAGCACCTACTTAGAGGCACACGCTAACGTCCCCACCCTCAATGGCGAGCATAGCGGGGTGGTCGTGGTACAGACAGAAGATGAGCTGTCTGCCGTGGCGATGGCATCTGGTGCCGCGCTGACCGGCGCCCGTAGCGCCACGGCGACCTCCGGCCCCGGTTTTTCTCTCATGGTCGAGGGGTTAGGCTGGGCCGGCATCAATGAGGTGCCACTGGTCATTACGCTTTACCAGCGTGGCAGCCCTGCCACGGGCATGCCCACCCGCAGCGAGCAGGGTGACCTCCAGTTTGTGCTTTATGCCGGCCATGGGGAGTTTCCCCGCATCGTGCTCTCTTCAGGCGACGTCACCGAGGCCTTCTACGATGCCGCTCAGGCCTTCAACTACGCTGAGCGGTATCAAGTGCCGGTGATCCACATGCTGGACAAAGCTCTGGCCAGCACCACTCAGACGGTCCCCCCCTTCGACGTTGACTCTATCCGGATCGAGCGAGGCGAGATTTATGACCCGCCTTTGAGGGAAAACGGCAGGGGTCCCTATGCCCGTTTCGCCCTCACCGAATCAGGGGTGTCTACCCGCTCGCTCTTGGGACAACCTGGCGGCATGCACTGGCTCACCGGTGGCGAGCACACCGTTCACGGGCGCGTCACAGAGGACCCTGTGATCCGCGAGGAGATGATGGAGAAGCGGGCACGCAAGCTTGAACTGGCCGCCCGTGAGATCCCCCAGAATGAAAAGTTCCAGGTGTACGGTGATCCCAAGGCTGCTTTCACCATCGTGAGCTGGGGCTCTAACAAGGGAGCCATCCTGGAAGCGATGGAGCGCCTCAAGGCGGAGGGGGACCTATCCCGACTGATCCAGATTCGCCTGCTGTGGCCCTTCCCCGTCGCCGAGATCACCCCTCTCCTGGAGCACGCCGCTCCCTTGATCGTCGTCGAGTCCAACTTCTCCGGGCAACTCGCCCATCTCATGCGGGCGCAGACCGGCTATGGGGCTGATCACCTGGTTGTTAAATACAACGGTCGTCCCATGTCCGGTCAGGAGCTGCATCGAGCTTTTAAGGCCATTCATCAAGGGACCGGCGAGCCGCGCATCGTCTTACGTAATCCGTACGAGTAGGTGAGTCGGTAAATCGCTGATTCGCTCATGACAAAGAAAGGTTGGTATGAAGGAATGGCCACTGTCACTCTCCCTGAGATAACGGTGAAGGATTATCGCGTTGAGGAATCTATTGACTGGTGCCCAGGCTGCGGAGACTATGGCATTTTGAACGCCCTTCAGCAAGCGCTGGCAAATTTAAATCTACTGCCTCATCAGGTCGTGATCTTCGGCGGGATCGGCTGTTCAGGTAAGGCTCAGTATTACACTAGCGCCTATGGCGTTCACACCCTGCATGGCCGCGTGCTTCCCTATGCCACCGGTGCGAAACTGGCGAACCCCGAACTTACGGTTATCGCCATCGGGGGTGACGGGGATGGGCTGGCCATTGGGGCGGGGCATTTCGTGAACGCCGGCCGACGGAACGTAGACCTGACGTACATCCTCTTTAACAACGAGGTGTATGGCCTGACCAAAGGCCAGGCATCCCCCACTCTGCCGCTGGGGCTGCAAACCAAAAGCCTGCTTGAGCCCAACATACAGGGACAGGTGAACGCTCTGATGCTGGCCCTGGCTGTAGGGTTCACCTGGATCGGACGAGGCTATGCCTACAACATCAAGCAGTTGGTGGATCTGATACAGAGGGCCATTCAGCATCCAGGGCTGGCTTATCTGGAAGTGCTGCAACCGTGTCCGACCTACAACAACCTGCACACGAGAGACTGGTTCGCCGGCAAGGACCTGGCAAATGCTCGATCGCGCCTCTACTCCGTGGAAGAGGAAGGGTACGACCCGGTTGTGCCAGAGGGAGCCGATGAGGAGATGCTGTTTGCCAAGATATGCGAACTTAACGAGCTGGCTCACGAATGGGGCAACCGGATCCCAACCGGGGTATTCCTGGAAAATCGTACGGTGTCCACGTTCGAGGAGCGCATCGCCGAGCGGATTCCGAGCTACCGCCTGGCTCCGCCGGCGCGTCGGGTCATCGCCGATCGAAATGGCCGCCCTGTGACCGATCTGAGCAAAATCCTTGCCGAGATGGTCATGACCTAAACCGTAGTGATGAGATTAATCTTGGGGCAACGGTGCTCAGACCTCCGAGGTCTAGGAGGCCGGAGACCTCGGAGGTCTAAATCTTGGAGCAACAGATGGACGACGAGACGAAAACCAGGGAGCAACTCATCAGCGAGCTGCAAGAATTGCGCCAGCGAGTCAGGCAACTTGAAGCAGCGGAGGCGGATCGCTGGCAAGCAGAGCGGGGACTGCGTCGTCGGGAATCCATCCTTGAGGCGGTGACTTTCGCCGCTGAGCAGTTCCTCAAAGCAACTTCCTGGGAGGAAAGGATCGAAGCGGTGTTGGCCCGGTTGGGCTCGGCGGTGGAGGCGAGCCGTGTCTACATTTTCGAGAATCACCGCAGCGAGGATGGGGAACTTCTGACCAGCCAACGCTACGAGTGGGTAGCACCCGGCATCTCGTCGCAGATCACCAACCCGGTGATGCAAAATATCCCATACAGCCATCCGGCCTTTACGCGTATGAAAGAGGCGATGGGGCGAGGTGAGTTCATCTACGGGCATATCAGAGAGCTTCCTGCCAGCGAGCAGGAAATGCTGGTCCCGCAGGAGATCAAATCCATCATTTTGATGCCGATCTTCACCGGATCGGAGTGGTGGGGCTTTATGGGCTTCGACGAGTGCACACACGAGCGGGAATGGTTGGTTGCAGAAATCGAAGCTCTCGGGCTGGCCACGAAGATCTTGGGCGCAGCGATCCAACGGCAACGCATAGAGGAGGTGCTGCAACGGCGCAATCGTGGCCTGAGCCTGCTCAACCGGACGGGTCAGGAACTCACCGCCACGTTAGATTTTCAACAGATTAGCGAGCGGCTATCACAGGCCATTACCGAGGCCTTCTCCGCCGAGGGCGGCTCACTGTGGCTATGGGACGAGGAACGGCCAGGTGAGTTGGTCTGTCAGGCCGCCTTCCAGCGTGGCGAGAGCCGTTCACCGGTTAATCTGCGCCTCCCGCCTGGGCAGGGGATCGCTAGCCAGGTGGCGCAGACGGGGACGAGCGTCGTCGTAACACGGGCGTCTGAGGACCCCCGTTTCTTCCCAGAGATTGACGCGCAGATCGGCTTCCGCACGACCTCGCTGCTCGCCGTGCCGTTGCGAGTGCGTGGCGAGATCATCGGCGTGCTGGAATTGGTGAACAAGCAGAATGGCGACTTTGATGCGGACGACTGTACTTTGGCAGAGACGCTGGCCGCCTCAGCAGCCAGCGCTATTGACAACGCCCGGTTGATTAAAGCATTGCGCCAGCAGACAGCCGAGTTGCAAACCCGTAACGAGGAACTGGATGCCTTTGCTCACACCGTGGCCCACGACCTGAAGAATCCGCTCCATCTCGTCACTGGCTTTGCTGAGGCTTTGTGCGTCACCCATTCCACCATGTCGGCCGAGGAGCTGGAGGATTATTTGCAGACCATAGCCCAGAACGGGCGCAGGATGTACACTATCATTGATGAACTACTTCTGCTGGCCCAAATGCATCAGAAAGAAGTGGAGATGAAACCCCTGGACATGGCGAGCATCGTCAATGAAGCCCGGCAACGTCTGGCTTACCTGATTAAGGAATATCAGGGCCAGATCATCGTGCCCCCCCATTGGCCATCGGCACTGGGTCATGCCGCCTGGGTAGAGGAGGTGTGGATCAACTATCTGAGCAACGCGCTCAAGTACGGCGGGCGACCGCCCCGTGTGGAACTGGGTGCAACCATGCAGGCAGATGGGATGGTGCGCTTCTGGGTGCGAGACAACGGCCCTGGCCTCACGCCAGAGGAGCAGGCCAAGCTGTTTGCGCCATTTATGCGGCTTGACCAGGTGCGCGCCCGAGGACACGGGCTGGGGCTCTCCATTGTGAGGCGCATCGTGGAGAAGCTGGGCGGTCAGGTGGGGGTAGAGAGCGAGGCAGGCTGTGGAAGCGTGTTCAGTTTCACGTTACCGGCGGCTTGACTGGAGGCACTCATGGACCCTCGCATCGTTCGCATGAGGCTGGAAATTATCCGTCGCCGCGCCACCGTGCGCACCTGGCCCATCACGCCATGGCAGGCGCGCGTCGCCGAACACCTGGCGCCGGGCGAATATCGCTACGAGGGCGACTGGACCCCCATCGAAGGCGAGAGCTGGTGGCCGGCCGGGAAGACCATCTTCCTGCGCGCCCAGGCCCAGACGCCGGCTGGCGCCCCCCTCGATTCGCTGTACCTCACCTTCGACGGCGAAGGGCTGGAGGGGATGCTCAGCATCGGCGGCCGCCCGTACGCCGGCATTGATGTCCATCACCCGCGCGTGCATGTCCCCCACGCGGGCGAGCTGAGCCTGGAGGCCGAGTTCATCGCCATCCCGCGCGTGCTGTGCCAGCCAGAGCTCGTGGGCGAACGCGCCCGCCTCCGCCAGGTGCGCTTCGAAGAGGTGGACCGCGAGGTCGAAGCCGCCTGGTACGACCTGCGCTTCGCGTGGGAGGCCGGCGAGGCCATCCGGGACGAACGCCGCCGTCAGCGCATCCTGAACGCGCTGGAAGAGGCCCTCCTGGCGATGGACCTCACCCTGCCCCAGGAACGCTTTCGGGCAGAGGTGAACGAAGCCCGACGCATCCTGCGCGCTCGAATCGAGCAGATCGCGCCCGACCCGGAGAGCGGCCGCCTCTTCCTGACCGGCCATTCTCACATTGACACCGCCTGGCTGTGGCCGCTGCGCGAGACGATCCGCAAGTGTGGACGCACTTTCAGCACGGCTTGCCGCCTGCTGGAACGCTACCCCGACTACCATTTCTCTTGCAGCCAGCCGCAGCTCTATGCCTACACTAAGAAGCACTTCCCCGCCCTGCACGAGGAGATTAAACGCTGGGTGCGCGCGGGGCGATGGGAGACCACCGGCGGCATGTGGGTGGAAGCGGACTGCAACATCTCCTCCGGTGAAGCGCTGATCCGCCAGATTCTGTACGGGCTGCGCTTCTTCCGCCAGGAGTTTGGCACGCGCCCGCGGGTATGCTGGCTGCCCGATGTCTTCGGCTACCCCGGCAGCCTGCCGCAAATCCTCCAGGGTTGCGGGCTGCGCTTCTTCTACACTAACAAGCTGCACTGGCAGGCGCGCAACCCGTTCCCCTACCATCTCTTCTGGTGGGAAGGGATTGATGGCACCCGCGTGTTGGCGCACATCCCGCGGCTCAAAGGCTACTACAATGGCCACCCCAGGCCAGAGGAGCTGCTCGCGGCGTGGGACAGCTTCCACGAAAAGGCCGCGTACGAGGAGGTGATGTTTCCCTTCGGCTACGGCGATGGCGGCGGCGGCCCCACCGAAGAGATGCTGGAGTACGCCAGCCGCGCCGAGCGGTATCCGGGCCTCCCCGCCTGCCGCCAGGGGCTGGAAGAGAAGTACTTCGATCGGGTAAGCGCGGCCGCGCCGGAGCTGCCCGTCTGGCGGGGCGAGCTGTACCTGGAGACACACCGCGGCACGTATACCACCCAGGCCGCGATCAAGCGCGCCAACCGCAAAAACGAGCTGCTGTTGCGGGAAGCGGAGATCGCCGGCGCCTGCGCCCAGTGGTTGGGCGAGGCGGTGGATCTGGAAGCGCTGCGGCCGGCCTGGGAGAAATTGCTGCTTCTGCAATTCCACGATATCCTGCCCGGCTCCTCCATCGGCCAGGTGTA
>DAOUAJ010000426.1:0-3109 GCA_034433615.1 Anaerolineae bacterium
GAAGAGGCCGTGGCAGAGGCGACCGATCAGGCAGGACTACGAGCGATCCTGGGGGAGACAATCCTTAAGTTCCCTTCCCCGGATGCTGCTTCTTACGATGACGGGCTGTTGCACTGCCACCGTTTTATCGAACGGTGGCGTGGCCATCCTCGCATTATTCCGGCAGTGGCACCGCACGCTCCCTACACCTGCACGAGCGAGATCTTACAAGAAGCGACCGCCCTGGCGCTAGAAAAGGGCGTCCCTCTGCTCACCCATCTGGCGGAAACAGCCAACGAAGTCAAGGAAAGCCGCCAACAGCACGACGGGCTCTCGCCTATTGCTTATGTAGCACGCCTGGGGATGTTCCAGGCTCCCGTCATCGCTGCTCACTGTGTGCATATCAGCGAAGACGACATCGCGTTGCTGGCGATGCACGGTGTGGGCGTGGTTCACTGTCCCACCAGTAATCTCAAGCTGGCGAGCGGCGTGGCGCCCGTATTGCCCATGCGCGCGCGCGGCATTCACGTCGGTGTGGGCACTGACGGATGTGCCAGCAACAACGATCAGGACATGTTCGAAGAGATACGGCTGGCAGCGTTATTGCCCAAGGGCACCCGCTTTGACCCGACTGCGCTGCCGGCGGAAGAAGCATTCGCGCTGGCCACCATCGAGGCTGCTCGCGCACTCCGGTTAGATCACCTGATCGGCTCCCTGGAACCAGGTAAACGGGCAGACATGATCGTCATCTCTCTGAATGCGCCTCACGCTGTCCCTCGCTTCACTCTAAGCGATGCTAACGTCTACTCTCACCTGGTGTATGCAGCCAAGGCTGCCGACGTGATCAGCACCTGGGTGGATGGGCGCCCTCTCTGGCGCGATGGCCAGTTCTTGACGATTGATCTCTCTCGCGTTTTGGAAGAAGCACAACGTCTGGCCGATGGGATCAATGCATTCCTAAAAGAACGCGAGTCGAGCCTCCTCAACAAATTGCTGGCTTTAGGGGGCCTCGAGCAGCAAGAAATGTTCGAGGTCCAGGTCAAGGCACGCGTGGACACCCTGGCCGCTTTAGAGTCTCGCTTCCTCGACCTGGGGTTACAATTGGTCAAACGGAGCGTGCGCGAGCAGTATGACACCTACTTTCTCTTCCGGGACTCGGAACAGGGCATCCTGCGTTATCGCGAAGATAACGTGGTGCAGAGGAAAGAAAATGGCGGTGAAGGGCTGCTAGAGCCGACGTTGGAGGTCGTGCCTGAGTACACCCTGACTCTGATCGGCCCCAAGAAAGAACGCGAGTACGAGAGCATGGCGATCCTCTCGCGTAGCCGGTTCACCTCACGTGCTGCCCACTCTCTGCGCTTTTATCGTGAGTATTTCCAGCCGGATGCGATCAAAGAGATCGTCAAGTGGCGCACGCGCTACCGCTTCCTTTACCAAGGCGAGGAGTTTGCCCTCAACCTGGACCGTATCACTAAACCGGAAGAAGGAGGCGCGTTCGTGGAAATCAAGAGCCGCACATGGTCAGCGGCTGACGCGGTACGGAAGGCGGAATTAATCGGCGAACTGCTGCAACTGCTGCTCATCCCGCGTGAGGCGATCACGAGGGGAGAGTATCTGAACATCGTAGGCTGACGTGATCAAAAGCCCATAAGCGAGGGAGCGCTTGAACTTAAGACCCGAGGGATCTTAAAAAGACCTTCGGGTCTTGAGTTTTCAGCATAACAGTACCCCCGCGATCGTCACCATCGAGCCATTTTTCGTGTCGGCGGGACAATGCTCGTAGGCGATGATCTGGCCCGTGGCCGGTGCAACCATTTGCAAGGTCAGGTAAATGGGGGCAGTACCGCACACGCGCCATCGGTCACGTTCCCCCTGCACAGACCAGAAGAAAGCTGTGGGGTCACCTGCTTCAATCGTTCGCAGCAAGCGCTCGTCAGCCGCACGTAGCCGGACGCGCGTCCACAGATCTAGCGGCGCCGGATCGCCGAAGGCTGGCCCCACGTGAGCCAAATCGGCTGCTGCAATCCACAGCACGCGGCGACCGGCTGTCGCTGTGCGTAGGGCCTGTACCACGGCCGCGATCACGGGGTTCGTCATCGGATCACTCCCGTTCTGGATGTGGTGGTCAAGTGAGCCACACAGGATCGGCACGATGGGAAGACAGCGGTCGCCCAGGAAATAGTGTAGCCAGGTCACGACCAACTCTATCGAGTGCTCGTGGCGATGATGTAACTCCTCGGCGAAGGCTGCCTCCGGCCCGATGGCCGTAACCAGAGCATCCACCACCTGTGAGTCAATGGGGGACACCCCGAAGAGCGAGGCGTAGGGCTGCCGGGTCAGGGTGATCTGACCAGAGCTACCATTGTGATCAGTGCCGAAAACGACAGCCAAATCAGCCTTCGCGACGGCCGCAGCCGCTTGTATCCACGTCCGCGCGTAGACTGGACCGCCGCGCTGGTAGTCAATGTGTGGGCTGATGACCGCGCGCACGTCCGGGGACGCTGGCCCGTCGCAAGTGACGTGGGCGACCAGTTGATCGAAGTATTGGCGCAGCGCGTCTTTGTCGGCCGGGTAGGAGAGCCCCGCCAGGGCGGGACGGCGATAGGGCGCGGCGCGATACTCGGCCAACGCCATCTCTCGTGCCTGGGCCGATCGTTCGTTGTCCAACAGAAAAGCTTCATCCAGCCGTTGGACGATCTGCGTCATCTCGTGAATGCTCAGGTGGACGTTATTCCGCAGAGCCAGACTGATGCATAGCATGTTCACGTCCCGCGTGCCATCGCACAGGGGCAGGAGCGGTGTCAGGCGATAAGGGATGATCACAGCTCGGCCAGATAATTGAAGCGGATCCTGCAAGATCACAGCCGGCTCGCCGGCATGGATGACGGGTTGTATGTGAACTGGACGAAGTTTGGGACGCATCAGTGATACACAAACCTCCTTCGAACTTCGATCAGGCCCGAAATGATTGCATCCTTCTTGGTCTGTGTTGCAGAAGTCACGAGCTGTCTCCTTGACTCATTTGACTATGCTGGCGCTTCAGCAAGCGTTCCACGGCGTCTCGAAAAGGCGCGCCCTCCATCGGCCCTTGTTGGGTGACGGCCAACGCCCCCACCGCGTTGGCGAAACG
>DAOUAJ010000427.1:0-3505 GCA_034433615.1 Anaerolineae bacterium
TATTTCTACGACCTGCAAGGGGACCTGGCGGCTGCGAAGGTGACGCACGAGAAAGCTCTGGAGATCATGCCATCCAACATCAACGCCCTTCTGGGCCTGGGCGCTCTTGCCCTGCAACAGGGGAGCCCTGCCGAAGCCCTGACCCGTTTCCAGGAGGCTCTACAGCAACAGCCGGAGTATGTCAAGGCCGTGCCGGACGAGACGGGAAGCACCCTGGTCGCGGCCCATCTGGACCTGGCTCTGGCCTACGAGCGGTTGGGCCGCACGGAGGAAGCCAGCCAGGAGCTGGCAACCATGCTTCAACTGGCCGAGGCGGCCGTGGCCGCGTTGCCATCGCACCCGCAGGCGCGCTTCCAGTTGGCGGTGGTTTACTGGCTTTCCGGCGAAACAGACAAGGCCGAAGCGGCCTATGCCGAAGCGGCGCGCTGCAATGCCTCTCTGGCCGGGGAACGGAGGCGGGTGGAGGAGAGGATGCAGAGGCTACGAGGCAAGTAAAGGCGTGGGGGACCATCGTGCGTCAGCCCATCTCTAAGAGGCCGAGGTGCAGGGGAAATCCGTTGCCTTACAGCGTCCAGGGCAGACTACGGACCCTGGTTGTAGCCTGCTAAGGCTCTAACTCGCCTCCTGTTCCCACCGCCTGGCGCACGTGGCCGCCCACAGCTCGCAGCCGACGGCGCGCCTCCTCCGCATCCACCCCCGCCAGGGCCATCACCAATGCCGTCTTCACCTCCCACCTGCTGGTCTCCAGCAGCGCCCGCGCCCATGCCTCGTCCACGCCCGCGCCCTCCTGCAGGATACGCACCGCCCGCGCCCGCAGCTTGCTATTGGAAGGCTGCACGTCCACCATCAGGTTGCTGTAAGCCTTCCCCAGCCTTACCATACTGGCTGTGCTCAGCATGTTCAGCACCATCTTCTGCGCGGTGCCAGCCTTGAGCCGCGTGGAACCGGTGAGCACCTCCGGCCCCGTCACCGGGGCGATGCACACATCCACCTCGTCGTGGATCGGTGTGGCCGGGTTGTTCACCAGTCCGATGGTGGCCGCCCCAACCGCCCGCGCTGCTCGGAGCGCGCCGATCACCCAGGGCGTGCGCCCGCTGGCCGCGATACCCACAGCCACGTCCAACGGCCCAACGCGCGCCTCGTCCCGCGCTGCCGCCATCCCCACCTCCAGATCATCCTCGGCCCCCTCGATGGATCCCGTGATCGCAGCCGGCCCGCCAGCGATGAACCCGTGCACCTGCTCAGGCGACGCGCTAAACGTGGGCGGGCACTCCGACGCGTCCAGAACCCCCAAACGGCCACTGGTCCCCGCGCCGAAGTACAACAGCCGTCCCCCCCCCGCCAGGCGCTCGACGATGATGTCCACCGCACGAGCGATGTTCGACAGCTCGGCGCCCACAGCCTCGGCCACCCGTGCATCCTCCCGGTTCATTAACGTGACGATGCCCAGGCTGTCGAGCTGATCCAGGTCCATCGAGGCGAGATTGCGCGCCTCGGTCAGCCATTGTGCCATCTCCACTTCACCCACGACGAACCTCCTCCCATGCCAACAAGGCCGCCCCTTCCGCCGCCGTGCGCGACGGGAACACGATCTGCGCTCGCGGCGCTTCCGCCAACATCGTCTCACGAAAAGACGCTAACACCAGCTTGCCAGCCTGCCAGACTGAGCCGGACAGGACCAGATCGAATGGTTCGTCTTGCATCTGCAGCCTCCGCACCACCGCCAGCCCTGACTCGGCCAGATGGTGCCCGGCGCGCCGCAAGATGTCCTGAGCCACCGCATCGCCTGCCTGCGCCGTCTCAGTTACAACGGGTGCCAGCGCCGCGAAGCGATGCCAGTTGAACGCCTCACCGTAGGTCCAGGGGATCAAATCCTCAGGCCTCGCCAGCCCTAGATGCGCCAGGATGCGCTCTGTCAGCATCGTCGCCGGGCCGCACCTGTCCACGGCGCGAGCGATAGCCTGCAGCGCTTCTATGGCGATCCAGAAGCCGCCGCCGTAATCTCCCAAGAGCGCGCCCCACCCAGACGCACGGGCGGAACGGCCGTGACGATCAAACCCGTAGGCGATGGTCCCCGTGCCGGCGATGACGACCACGCCCAGGAGCCGACCCGCCCCCGCCGCCAGCGCGCCCACTGCATCATTGTAGATGGCGATGCGCGGGAACGGGTAGATGGCGTTCACCAGCCCGGCGATCAGTTCGCGGTCGGCCGGGCGATCCACCCCTGCCAGACAGAGGCAGATGCCCACCACATCGTTGAAATCCGCACCGGCCTCAGTCAGCGCCTGCTCGATCGCCTGGCGCAGCGCGGCTGCGGCCGCCTCTGCTCCCACGTTGTTGTGGTTGGACGAAGGAGCAAGCCCCTGGCCGCGCACGAGCTGCTCCGCATCCATCACTACGGCGACGGTCTTGGTTCCGCCACCGTCAACGCCGATCACAGCCCGATCATCCACAGCAACCCCCGACTCAATAAATGATCTCCTCCGCAAAATGGTCTTCATGCTCCGCGTCCAGGCACTCTTCGCACACCAATACCTCTCGCTGCTCCTGGTTGGAACACTCGATACAGATCCAGGTAGCGACCGTCTTACGACCCTCGGCCCGGCAGTGCTCGCAATATCTGTAGCGGGGCTTGTTTTGCCCTACGATCCGCGGATACTTTGCCCCGGCTTCTGGCTCGACGATTTCCTCCAGCGTAATCCGATGCTCGATCCAGTCCCCAAAGTCATAGACGTATTTGAGCTCATCTCCTGGCTTCAGCTCTAATCCTGCGATATACCGCTCAGCCCCCTCGCCTTCGCCAAAAGGATCAATGTCCCCCAGATCAATCTCGCGAAAACGCTGTCCTGAGCCTCGGCGCATTCGCTTCCAGAAGCCGCTAAGATGGTCACCCGGATCATGATTAAATGCATCGCGCAGGATGCCATCGAAGTCAGCCAATGTCTGCTTGCCCTGGATCTCGATGCGGCGCCACAGCCCCGGCCTGTATTTCAAGGCTGCTTTGAAACGATAGACCTGCCGGGCCTGAGCCTGAGTGTAAGGCCCTTCTGCTGGCCTCTGCTCTTCTTCCTCACCATACAAGATTGCCTCCAGCGGCGACCGAAAATCGCTATAGCGGATAGCGAACCCGTCCCACCTCATGCGCGGGTCCTGGGCGATCACCTCAGCCCAGTGATCGCCGGGATAACCCCGCGGATCTGACATACGGGCATAAGCCGTGGGAATGGCCTCATGGGCATAGATCAGCTCCTCGCGGGCAGCTTCCAGCATGTCAAAAAGCAGGTCAGCCAGCTCCTGATTTTTGCGTTCGATCTCCTGGCGACGGCGGCGACCAGCCGGTTCATGCTCTAGCCGGAAGCGGCCTGTCTCCCAGTCCTCAATGGTGACCAGAATGCTATCATCACGCCGAACGCGGTTGGCACGAAACCAGTCACCCAGGTCGAAAGCCTGAACTTCATAGGTGAACGGCCCCAAAAGCCCCTGCTCCTTCTGCTTGATGATAACG
>DAOUAJ010000428.1:0-8522 GCA_034433615.1 Anaerolineae bacterium
GAGCCCATCTAATTGTCCCCGCAGCTCGGGGTCCAGGGTTGAAGCCGAGACCAGGGTTCTACCCTGCTCGTCATCAATCACCTGGGCATAGATGTGATTGAGGCTGCGGAAAACATTCAACCGCGGACGCGCAGCCGTGCCAGAAATCTTGTACCGTACCCGACGGTGTCGGCGCAACCGCGCTTCTCGTGGCGTCATCTTAGCCATACGTGAACGATCCTCCTAAGCGATACCGCGCACTGAACGGGGAAGCTATGCTTTCGCTGCACGACCAGCCTTGCCAGCCTTCTGGCGCACCCATTCGCCCGCGTAACGGATGCCCTTACCCTTGTAGGGTTCTGGCGGCCGCACATCGCGAATCTTCGCCGCAATGAGCCCCACCAGCTCCTTGTCAATACCCTGTACACTGACAGTATGACCTGTCCGGTCTACACTAAAGGTGATCCCGCGCGGTGGCTGGAATTCTACCGGATGCGAGAAGCCCACCTGTAGCACCAGCCGTCCCCCCACCAGGTCCGCACGATACCCCACACCCTCGATCGTCAGGTCCTTCTGGAAGCCCGTGGTCACCCCGGTAACCATGTTCGCCAACAACGCCCGAGTTAGCCCGTGCAATGCGCGATGGGTGCGGCTGTCTGATGGGCGATGGACTACCAGATTGCCGTCTGACAACTCAATGGTCATATCTGGTGAAAAGACGCGACTCAATTCACCTTTGGGACCTTTCACTGTCACCCAGTTGCCCGGGGCAATTTCCACCGTCACTCCACGGGGCACTGCAATCGGCAGCTTTCCAACACGCGACACCGCTCTACCTCCCCACTGAAATCACCAGACGTAGCACAACACCTCGCCGCCCACGCCGAGACGGCGCGCCTTGTGATCTGCCATGACCCCCTGGGGCGTGGAGAGGATGGCTATACCCATACCACTCAGAACCCAGGGAATATCCTGGCGCTTCACATAAACCCGCCGACCGGGCTTGCTGACCCGCTGTAAACCGGTGATGACCGGCTTGCGCTGCTGATCATATTTGAGCACGATGCGCAACTGAGGCTGAGGCTGATCCCGGGTCACCTGATAATTTTGGATAAAGCCTTCCTCTTTCAAGATGCGTACAATCGCTACCTTCATTTCAGAGCTGGGCATCAGCACCTGCTTATGTCGCACCATGATCGCATTGCGGATACGGGTCAGCATGTCTGCAATAGGGTCAGTCATCATAAGTCATCGCTCCGTCTTCGTTACCAACACATCTTCCATCCCAACACACACCCTGCGTCTGCGCCTGATCGGGAATTGATCGTGCCGCTCCAGGGAGGCAGACAGGTGGGTTTCACCAGCTTGACTTGATCACGCCCGGCAGACGGCCCTCCAGGGCCTCGCGTCGGAAGCAGATGCGGCACAAACGGAAGCGGCGCATGTAACCGCGCGGCCGGCCGCAAAGTTGACACCGATTGCGCACTCGGGTCGGATACTTCCGTCGAGTTTCCCGAATAATGATACTCTTCTTGGCCACACTCTCTCTCCTTAGGCCGCCTGAGCCTGGCGTGCAAACGGCATACCCAATAAACGCAGCAACTCCCTGGCTTCCTCGTCGGTCTTGGCAGACGTCACGATGATGATCTCCATGCCGCGAATCTTGTCAATCGAGTCGTAATCAATCTCCGGCCAGACCAACTGCTCACGCAACCCCAGGCTGTAATTGCCACGGCCGTCAAACGCGTCAGGTGACACACCCCGAAAGTCACGCTGGCGCGGCAGCGCGATGTTGAACAACCGATCCAGGAAGCTCCACATGCGCGCCCCACGCAAAGTCACCTTGACGCCAATTGGATTTCCTGCGCGCAGCTTGAACGTGGCAATGGACTTCCGAGCTCGGGTGATGATCGGCTTTTGGCCGGTAATCACCGAGATGTCCCGTGCAGCGTTGTCCAGCGCTTTGGCATTTTGCAATGCCTCCCCCAGGCCCACATTAACCACGATCTTCGTGAGTCGGGGTACCTGCATGATGTTGCGATAACCAAAACGCTCTCGTAGTTGAGGCACCACCTCGTTTCGGTAGCGCTCCTTCAGGTTCGGCATCTCCGTTCCACTCCTGGATCAAGGGTTAACTGTCAATCAATTGACCGCATTTCCGGCACGCGCGCGCGCGCGTGCCGTCTTCAAAAGTGTGCATGCGCACCCGCGTCGGCTCGTCACAGTGCGGGCAAACCAGCATCACATTAGACACGTGAATGGGTGCTTCCCGCTCGATGATGCCCACCTGGGTTCGGATGTTTCCCGTGCGACGCTGGTGCTTCTTGACGATATTGACACCGGCTATCACCACCCGAGTCAGATTAGGATCGGGAACGGCCAGCCGCCCATCCTTGGCAGTCCGCCGGGAGCGCAAGCGCTTGGCCGGGATTACACGTTGGACCTCGCCGCGTCTCCCGCGATCATCGCCACTGATCACTTCCACGATATCGCCTTGCTTGATCTTCATTGCTCACTCCATCCCTGGCGCCTGTGGCCTGAATGGCCTGCCCTGGGCGCAGGAGCTACCTATCATAAAACCTCAGGAGCCAAAGACACGATGCGCATAAAGCCCTTCTCACGCAACTCGCGCGCTACCGGGCCAAAAATGCGCGTTCCGCGTGGGCTCTTGTTATCGTCAATCAACACGGCCGCGTTCTCATCGAATTTGATATAGGAGCCATCCGGGCGCCCATACTCTTTGGCCGTCCGTACCACCACAGCCTTGACGATGTCCCCTTTTTTCACCGAACTGTTCGGCGTTGCCTGCTTAACCGAGGCAACGATGATGTCACCCACCTGCGCATAACGGCGCGTAGAACCACCCATGACCCGAATGCACAGGATTTCCTTGGCGCCCGTATTATCAGCGACTTTTAACCGACTCTCTTGCTGAATCATGCTGCTACCCTCGTCTCGCTCGCTCAGCCGCTACGCGTTGGCTTCGATGATCTCTTCACCGCGAGATAGAATCTCGGTTACCACCCAACGCTTCTCTCGGCTCAAAGGCCGCGACTCGATAATACGCACGATGTCACCTACGTGACACCGTTTCTCCTCGTCGTGCGCTTTGAAACGTTTGGTGATTTTGATCACCTTCCCATACAACGGATGGCGCCGGGTACGTTCAACCCGCACGACCACCGTCTTGTCCATCTTGTCGCTAACGACTTCACCGACCAATGTCCTACGTCGTTCGCGCATGGCTACCTCTCCACCTCCACCGACTGATACCAGGCTGCCAGTTCCCGCTCGCGTAAGATCGTGCGCAGCCGGGCGATCTCGCGCTTGACCTGTGACAACCGCGCCGTGTTTTGCAACTGCCCGATAGTATGCTGAAAACGGAGGTTGAAGAGCTCCTGGTAAGCCTCGTCCAGGCGGCGAGCGATTTCTTCATCCAGCATAGCCCGAATCTCACTAGGCTTCATCCCTCACCTCCGGCAGCCTCTTCCGCCAAGGCCGCGCGAGCGACAAATTGCGTGCGGATGGGCAATTTGTGGGCAGCCAGGCGCAGCGCCTCACGCGCTACCCCCTCAGGGATGCCCGCGATCTCAAAGAGCATCAAGCCGGGGCGCACAACGGCCACCCAATGATCCACGTTACCTTTCCCACCCCCCATGCGGGTTTCAGCCGGTTTCTGCGTCACCGGTTTGTCTGGAAAGACGCGAATCCACAGTTTGCCACCGCGCCGCACGTGACGGACGATCGCGCGCCGTGCTGCCTCGATCTGCCGGCTGGTCAGCCAACACGGTTCCAGAGCCTGGAGGCCATACTCCCCAAATGATACCTGGTTACCCCGGCTGGCCATACCCTTCATCCGACCACGATGGGCTTTGCGATACTTCACACGCTTTGGCATCAACATCGTCTCTTCACTCCTCCGACACCTCAAATACGTCAACCACCTTTGAACCCAAGAGTTAGTGCCATTGGGCTAAAAGCCCTTCGGGTCCAGAGGCTCTAAGATTCAGCTTCCTGATGGGTGGGCATGATGTTGCCCTTGTAAATCCACACCTTGACGCCAATACGCCCATAAGTGGTCAAGGCCTCCGCGCGAGCGAAGTCAATATCCGCGCGCAGCGTGTGACGCGGCACCCGCCCCTCGCGTACAGTATCCGCACGCGCCATCTCAGAACCCGCCAGTCGGCCACCACAGGAGATCATGATACCCTTAGCACCCGCTCGCATGGCGCGCGCAACAGCCTGCTTCATCGCCCGTTTGTAGGACACACGGCGTTCCAATTGCTCAACCAGATCCTCAGCCACCAATTGAGCCTCTAACTCGGGATGCTCAATCTCCATCACGTCAACCTTGACCTTCTTTCCGGTCAGCTCCTGCAAATTAGCACGCAGCGTGTTGACGTTTGCGCCCTTGCGACCGATGATGATACCCGGCTTGGAGGTGTGGATCACCACCTGCACGGCACCAGGAAAGCGCTCGATCTCAATATGCGAGATCCCAGCCTGCCCCATCTCCTCGTGAATCGTCTTACGGATGAGACGGTCTTCCGCCAGCAGATCGGCGTACTGGTTGCCTTCAGCATACCAACGAGTTACCCAATCCTTGACGATGCCTAGTCGAAAGCCAAGGGGATGTGCTTTGCGCCCCAACTGTGTTCCTCCTTCAGGCGAGCCTCTTGATCAGGCCAGTTCCGATTCTGTCAACACAACCGTGATGTGGGATGCTCGACGAGCAATAGGCTTGAACCGACCCCGTGCGCCAAAACGCCGCCAGCGACGTATGGGAGCCGCATCTGCTGTAATGCGGGTTATTACCAGATCCTCCCGGGAAAGGCCAAGGTTCTCCTCCGCGTTGGCCATGGCCGAAGCAATCGTCTTAGCCACCGGTTTGGCGGCAGCTTGTGGAACGAACTTCAATAACGTCAACGCTTCCTCAGGCTGCTTCCCCCGAACCAGTTCGATCACCCTGCGCACCTTCTGCGGCGAGACCCCTACGTATCTGTAGATTGCGCGAACTTCTTGAGCCATTGATCTATCCTCATTTCTCCGAAACCGGAACATTCTCCGGCTCGTGGCACGACCCCTCATAGTCTGATACGCGCCATCAGCGCTACGAGCGAGCCCGTGTCCCTTTCTCCTTCACCACATGGCCGCGGAACAGCCGCGTCGGAGCAAATTCCCCCAGCCGGTGCCCTACCATGTTCTCCGTGATGTAAATAGGGATATGACGTCGGCCATCATGGACGGCAATGGTATGCCCCACCATCTGTGGGAACACAGTAGAAGCTCGCGACCAGGTTTTGATGACCCGACGTTCACCGCTCCGGTTCATCTCCTCAATCTTACGTAGCAACTTTGGATCAACGTATGGTCCCTTTTTCAGCGAACGAGACACGCTTCAACCTCCCGATCAGACCGACTTATCGCCGTCGCGACACGCGACGCCGCACGATATACTTGTCCGTAGCCTTGTTGCGCCGCGTCTTGTAGCCCAATGTCGGCTTGCCCCATGGCGATTTAGGCCCTGGCATCCCGATCGGCGAACGGCCCTCACCGCCACCGTGCGGATGGTCACGCGGTGTCATGGCTGAGCCGCGTACGTGCGGCCGCCACCCCAGCCAACGCTTGCGCCCCGCCTTACCCAGATGAATGTTAGCGTGATCCACGTTCCCTACCTGGCCCACCGTGGCCATGCAGCGCTGCAGCACACGTCGCACCTCACCGCTAGGCAGACGCAACTGGACGTAATCGCCCTCTTTCGCCAGCAACTGCGCAGCCGTGCCGGCCGAGCGCACGAGTTGCCCGCCACTGCCTGGGTACAACTCCACATTGTGAACCATCGTGCCCAAAGGAATGTTGGCCAGCGGAAGTGCATTGCCCGGCCGAATCTCCGCCGTCGGCCCAGACATCACCGTATCACCCACCCGTAGCTCCTGGGGAGCCAGGATGTATCTCTTCTCGCCATCAGCATAGACGACCAGAGCGATACGTGCCGTGCGGTTGGGATCGTATTCAATGGAATCCACCCGCCCGGGGATGCCCAACTTGTCCCGTCGAAAGTCAATGATCCGATATCGGCGCTTATGCCCGCCACCGTGATGACGCACAGTGATCTTGCCCTGCACGTTGCGCCCGGCGGACTTCTTCAATGGTGCCAACAAAGAACGCTCGGGCTCCGTGGGAGTAATCTCTTCAAATGTGGAAACCATCATATCACGGCGCCCAGGCGATGTCGGCTTGTACACCTTGATAGCCATACCCTGAGACTCCTGTCGCTAAAGCGCTACACCCCCTCGAAGAATTGAATCCTATCCCCAGGGGCCAATGTCACAACAGCCTTCTTCCACAGAGGGCGCTTCACTACAGATCGGCGTCCGTAACGCCCCCTCTTGGCCGGCACGCGCATGATATTCACCCGCTGGACGCGAACACCGAAAGCTGCCTCAACCGCCTCCTTGACCTGGATCTTGTTGGCACGTATATCCACCTCAAAGACGTACTGGTTAGCGGGCAACAACCGCTCCGTCATCTTTTCAGTTGCACGGGGACGCCGCAGAACTTGATAAACATGCATCGTTATTCACCTCTGCCACGCTGTCACGCGGCTATCTCAGCAGACTCTGCCGACGTGCTCAGAAACCGCTGGATCTCGGCCAGAGCGTCCAAGGGCATGATCAGATAATCATAGCCCAGCAGATCGCGTACATTCAGATAATTGGCCCGCAAAGTCTGCACACCAGCGAGGTTGCGGGCAGACAACTCGACCGCCGGATTGGCCGCAGAAAGCAAGATCAACGCGCTCCCGTCCACCCCCAACGCTTTCAACATGGCTATCATAGCCTTGGTCCGCGGCGACTCCATCTGCAAGGCATCCAGGACGATGATCTGGGCGTCAGAGGCTTTCACGGACAGCGCCGAACGCAAGGCCAGACGGCGCATCTTGCGCGGCATCCGCTGGACATACTGACGCGGATGCGGGCCATGGGCAACGCCACCCCCTACAAAGATGGGCGCATTGCGGCTGCCATGACGAGCGCGCCCGGTACCCTTCTGCCGATACCACTTGGCCGTCGTGCGGTTCACCTCACCGCGTGTCTTCGTCTTATGAGTGCCCAGACGCGCGTTGGCCAGTTGCCGGACCAAAGCCTGATGCATCACCGCTTCGTTAATCGGGGCCGCAAAAATGTCATCGGGTAGTTCCACTTGCCCCACTGTCTCACCCGCCATGTTGCGCAATGGTAATTGCATCGTCCTACTCCTAACCCTGCTTGCGCGCCTCGCGGATGATGACCAGACCATTTTTTGGCCCCGGCACCGCGCCGCGCACTGCAATGAGATTTTGGTCGGGGTAAACTTGCACAACTCGTAAGTTCTGCACGGTGACGCGTACATTCCCCATGTGCCCTGCCATGCGTGATCCCTTGTACACCCGGCCAGGGGTTGTACCCGAGCCGATAGCACCTGGCGCACGCTGCCGGTCCGATTGGCCATGGGTCTTGGGGCCGCCCCTGAAGCCATGACGCTTGACGCCACCCTGGAACCCGCGCCCCTTGGATATGCCCGTCACATCTACCATCTCGCCCGGTTCAAAGATCTCCACCGTGATCCGCTGCCCTTCGCTGTATCCGGAGACGTCATCCATGCGCAGTTCCCGCAAGAACCGCAACGGCGGGAGTTGATGCTGACGTAAGTGGCCAAGTTGACCGCCAGTCAGCCGCTTCGGCTTGACTTCTTCAAAGCCCAATTGGATAGCGCTGTAACCATCGCGTTCAGGGGTACGCACCTGGGTGACAAAACATGGCCCAGCCTCGATGATGGTCACGGGAGTCACCGTTCCCGATGCATCAAAGATCTGGGTCATGCCGAGCTTCCTGCCAATGATGCCCTTCATCACACTACCTCCACCTGGGACTGTCAGCCTGGGCCCAGCCGCATCATCCCGACTTAGCAGATGGCATATGGCTGATAGCTTATTGCTCTCCTGGCTATCAGCTATCGGCTATCTGCCATCAGCTACAGTTTGATCTCGATGTCCACACCTGCCGGCAGATTAAGCCGTGTGAGGTTATCTATCGTTTTGGCTCCAGGATCCACAATTTCGATCAGACGCTTATGAGTTCGAATCTCGAATTGCTCGCGCGAATCCTTGTCGGTGAACGGCGAGCGCATGACAGTAAAGCGCTCTATCCTGGTTGGCAGTGGAATTGGACCTACAACAGCCGCGCCGGTGCGCTCGGCTGTTTCCACAATTTCTCGTACGGACTTGTCCAGGACCCGATGATCGTATGCTTTCAGCTTGATGCGAATGCGCTGCTTGGCCATGCCGCCTCCACACGAAAAATTCTGGGGGTAAGGCTATGCCTCCCCCAGAACACGGTCTAACCCGGCTACCCGAGGATCTGGGTGATGACGCCGGCACCCACCGTGCGACCACCTTCCCGAATGGCAAACCGACTCCCCGCCTCCAACGCCACCGGCACAATCAAATCCACCCGCAGGTTCACATTGTCCCCAGGCATCACCATCTCCACCCCCTCCGGCAG
>DAOUAJ010000429.1:0-10507 GCA_034433615.1 Anaerolineae bacterium
CGCACCACCTTAAGTATAGTCCTGGCTCTCCTACCAGTCAACAACCCCGAAGTGCAGAAGGAAAATTCGGATTTCGGATTGCGGATTTGCCTTCAGCACGTGCTTGCCGGCCTGCAACGCCGCCGAGGCCAGCTCGAGGTGGGTGCACACCGGCGCCGCGATGACCACCGCCCCCACGTCAGGGTCGCCCAGGCCTGTAGCGAGGGGACAACATTCATGTTGCCAGGCGTGGCTAACGGCACCATAGAGATGGGGAGACAAGGAGACGACGGGCGAGAACGATCCCCACATGGCCCTTGCCTTGAGCCAGATAGTCCTTGTGAAGGCGGTAGAAATCTGCCACGTTGAAGCTGTACAGCACACGCCCCTGGGAGGTTGCGTAATCAAGGTGTTCCGCATCATCGCGCTCGATCATCCCTGTATCCAGAGCTGTGGTAACATCCACACCACGCGCCCGGAGCGCACGGACCAGAGGCGTGACTCATGGAGTCTTCATCTATGTAAAGACGGATGGCTGTCACCTGGCACCCACAGCCTGAAGATGCTGCTGTTCAAGCTTCTCTGCTTCCATCTCCTCAGCCGCCAGATCCGCTTCAATCTCCTCCCGATTGGCGTGATAATAAGCCAGGGCTGCGTACACCTGTGCCAGGGTCAGGTGCCCGAACTCGTCTGCGATTTCCTCCGGGCTCAGTCCCAGCTTGTACCAGCTCACAATCCGTCGCACCGTGACCCCTGTACCGGCGATGCAGGGCCGGCCGCCACGCACCTCAGGCGACCGCACAATCAGGGTGCCAATCTCGGTGATCGTGCTCATAGCTTCAACTCCTCATTCCTCATAAATCCAGCCCCTTCCTTGATCAGCCAGCCCCAAGCATAATCGGCCTACACTTCTCTATCAAACCTGCGTACTTCATGACCGCCGACAACGGACCGCTGACCGCCGTCCTCGGGGTCGCGCTTGCAGGCCGGCGCGCCCACGATGGCGGCGAGGGGGATGAGCACGTCGGCCTCCTTCACCAGGCGGCGCATCAGCCCCTCGTCCCGCACGTCACCGTAGACGAAGTCGAAGCGCGGCTCCGCGCACAGGTGAAACAGACTGTGCTGGCCGTACATCAGGCGGTGCCCTGAGCCTTGTGCTGAGCTTGTCGAAGCATCGTCGAAGGGTTATCCACAGCCGTCACGTGGTAGCCGGCGTCCAGCAGGTGCTCGCAGAGGATGGAGCCAATGTAACTGGCGACGCCGGTGATGAGAATGTGCTGAGGTGCCAAGCTCCCATGAGTTCATCGGTCCCAATACGCCGATCCGGTGCACGGTGGCCCTTGAACGTCCGCCACGCCAGGGAGACAAGGGGACAAGGAGACTTTCACCTGCTCCTTGTCTCCCCCTCCCCTTGTCTCCCTGTCTCAAACAGGCAAGCTCCGCCATTCCGTGCACATGGGTGCCGGACTCGGCTGGCTGATGGCTGATCTGCCATCAACCGTCAGTGACTATGCAGAACCGCCCGGAGCCAAAGCTACAACAGGCAAGCTGTTTGGGATTTCGGAATTTAAAACAAAAAGGCCCGCTGCCCGGACGTCGTCCGCATGGTTTCTGGCGTTGCCACGTCGCAACGGTGAGACAATCAGTTATTAACTGACCCTCTACAACGCTTGCCAACGAAACCCGCTACTCTGTCCGAACACCGGGTTAAACACGACCCTTACTCTTCTAAACTGCCTGTGGCCCGTATAGGCTACGAATCCCTAGAAGCCCAAGCCTTGTGAAATACTTTTCACAGGGCTGGGAACCGTCACCTAACCATCGTCTCGCTAAAGCGACTTGCCATCCCCCTTCACAAACTCACTCAGGTCCTTCTTGAAGTAGACGCTACCCACTCCCAGCTTATTCTACCACCTTACGGCGATGGCTGTCAAATCTATCATTTGAGCCTGCCCTGAACTTCAGTTCTTCTCGCTCCGTCGTTTTAACTGGGCCGATGGCGTGTTCCTGGGCCTGTCGGCCAAGACAGGTTCCGACCCGGCTTCCGGTGGCGCCTGCGGCGGCTCCGTCTCCCGCACCACATGCTCACACTTGACGACATAGCCCTTGTAGCAGGTCACCTGTTTGCCCTTGCTTCTAGCCTGCCACATCAGACACTCGATGGCTGGCTCCGTCGGACGTTGAAAGATGCACAGAAGCCACACAAGTGTCCCGGCCCCAGCACATCGAAGTAGCCGACCCGGTCCAGCAGGCGGGCATCGTGCCAGGCCAGGTGCCCGGGCAATGGCTAATATAACCGAAGGGAAAAAGAGAGGCCGCCGGTATCGGTGGTACCGGCGGCCCCAATCAGCCCCTTATTGACCAAGCGGTCGTTGTTCTTTAACAGTCACATAAGAGGCTATCGAGACAGGCCCTCATCTGAAAAGAAGATGAGGCCAGGCTCCTCGGCGAGGACTCGAACCTCGAACCAACCGGTTAACAGCCGGCCGCTCTGCCTATTGAGCTACCGAGGAACGCTATACTCATTATACGCAAACCTGCTCTGGCGTCAAATTCGCACCGGCGAGGAAAGCTCGTGGCCCGCATAGGCTACTTGCTGTGACTGGCTATGCCAGATAATCGCGTAGCTTGCGGATACGCAGGGGCTGACGCAGCTTCCGCAGAGCCTTCGTTTCAATCTGTCGAATGCGCTCGCGCGTGACGCCAAAGGCCTGTCCCACCTCTTCCAGCGTGTGGCTATTGCCGTCGTTCAGCCCGAACCGCATCTCCAATACCCTGCGTTCCCGCTCCGAGAGGATACCCAGAATATCAGACATCTGCTCTCTTAGCAGTTGCAGCGAGGCCTGATCAGCGGGGCCAGGGATGCTGTTGTCTTCAATAAAGTCGCCTAACAAGCTGCTTTCCTCTGTACCTACGGGCGTTTCCAGCGATATCGGTTCCTGCGATACGCGAGAGATATTTCGCATCTTTCTGGCTATCCGTTCCAGGCGCCGCTCTACCGCTTCGTCAGCGCGCTGACCCATCGCGCGAGCCCGTTTGATCTGCTCTTTATCCTCTGGTGAGAGGATGTCCATTTCCAATGCAATCTCTTCCCAAGTTGGCTCGTGTCCCAGTTTTTGCTGAAGCTCTCGCTGGACTCGTACCTGGCGGTTAATGCTCTCGATCATGTGGACAGGGATGCGAATGGTGCGTGCCTGATCCGCGATCGCTCGACTAATGGCCTGACGAATCCACCAGGTGGCATAAGTGCTGAACTTGTAACCCATCCGGTAATCAAACTTCTCCACTGCCCGCAGCAGGCCGATATTGCCCTCCTGGATCAGGTCCGGCAAAGTCATGCCTCGACCGACATAATGCCGGGCGACGCTCACCACCAGGCGCAAATTGGCCTGCGCCAGGTGATCCTGGGCAAGTTGGGCATCCCAAATGTCCATCAAAAGCGCGTCTCTCTCCTCGGTGGGAGCGCCCGCCATCAACCACTGCTTGGCTGCCTGACCGCGCTGAATACGCTCAGCCAGAGCGATTTCCTCCTCGGCTGTCAACAGGGGATGTCGCCCGATTTCTTGCAGATATACACGAACGGGATCAGCCGTTATCTCTGACTCGAGCCATCCACTTAACAGATCATCCTCTCTTCGCGGCAGATCTGCGCCCTCAACCAACGGTAGTTCGTCGTCCAGGATCATATCGCCAAGAGGAGGTTCAAGAAAAGGGGGTGGTTCTGAGTCGAGGTTCTGACGTCCATCCTCTGGGCCCCTGGACCCGCAAACAGCCTGTCCGATACCAGGCAGTCTGCCCCGCCTGTCCTGCCTCGGCACCCTTGCGCTTCCTTCACCCTGGCGGGTACAAGCACCCTGACGGGTACAGGGTCTATCCGGCAGAGAACGGGCTGGCCATAGGGGCCAGAAGGCCTCTTCTATATCTAGCCTTTCACCCATCTGGTCTGGGTGATGTTGGTTCCCATCGTTAACCCACGGCCGGGGTTGCAAAGGTTCGCCAGCCAACCAGGACGCGCCCTCGTGTTCATCGAGCTCATTTTCAAGGGCCATAAAGATTCCTTGTGGTGCTCAGAAAGGTGTTTCACAAAAAGGCTTACGACCCGATACGGATAAAACTCGATGGCCGATGGCCAATCAGGAAAAGGGGTTTGCTATGGGCGATCAGCTATCCGCGTTTCCCGGCCATAGTACGCTGGGCGAGGATTGTCTGTAGTCGTCCGAGTTCCTGTGCGCGATCCTGCACCAGTTGGGCATAATCGCGAGCAGCCTCTTGACTTCTGGTTGTTTGCGCCTCCGCCAGCAGTCGTTGCAGTTCGCCCAGCGAGCGGCGGACGCGCGCGGCGCGCAACCGTAAGAGGGAATCCACCATATCCTTGGCGGCGTGCTCTGTCGGCAAGGCAGGCATCTGGGTCACGGCCTCGCACAGCCTGGCCCAATGCGCCTGCAGGGTGGCCGGGAGTTGTTCGGCAAGGGCAGGCAACGGAGATTGATCTGTAGCAGCCCCTGGCCTGACCGCCAGCCTCTCCTGGGGCCCCTGGCCTGTTGGCCAGGAGAGGACAGGCTGCAGCGCTGCGAATATCTCTCGATTCTCCGTCCGCTCGAAATCTTCGACGCCTGGCGGCGCCAGAGATAGCTGAATCAGCTCTACCGTCGCCTGGGCTATCAACTCCGGTCGAGCGATCATGTGGACCAGGCAGTGCTCTTCGAGATCTGACCGTCGGGGTCCTTCCGTGACAGCAGGGGAACGCGGCCGGGTACCCCCTTCTTCCTCCGACAGGGGCCGGGGGACAGGCTCATTCCGCCTGGCAACCTGCCGTTCGATGAGACGCTCATCAACCTGAACACGCCGGGCCAAAAGCTGGATGTAGTGCTGACGCATCACTTCGTTAGCCAACTCCTGGATCAATGGCACGATCTCAGCCACAGCCGAAGCTTTTCCGCGCGCGCTGTTCAGATCGTACATCTCGGCGGCCCGCTGAAGATAGAAGTCAATAATGGGGAGGGCACTTTCCACCAGCTTCGGCCACCCTGCCGGGTCATTGCGAATGACCTCGTCGGGGTCCTGACCACCGGGCAGGGACAGGATGCGCAATTCGGCCTCCAGACGCCGTTCATAGCGCATCAGACCGCCTGGTGTAGGGACAGGAACCACATCACGGTCGAGGGCCTGGCGCGCCTGTTCAAGCCCGCGCAGTGTGGCCTGCCGACCGGCTGCATCCGGATCCAGCGCCAGGGTGAAGTTGCTGGTGTAGCGCTTGAGTTGACGCAACTGCGCTTCGGTTAAGGCCGTGCCCATAGATGCGACCACATTGGCATAACCGTACTGGTGGGCCGTGATCACATCCATATATCCCTCCACGATGATCACCCGGTTGGCCGCTCGCATGGCTTGCCTCGCCTTGTCCAGCCCAAACAACGTCTGGCCCTTATCGAAGATGGGCGTCTGCGGCGAGTTCAGGTACTTGGGTGGGTTACCGTCTAGCGAACGCGCACCGAAGGCGATCACGCGCCCCTGTGCATCGCAAATGGGTATGATCACGCGCCCCCGGAAACGGTCGTAGTATCCCTGGGCCTGGCCACTGCCGCTTTGCCGTTCAACGACCAAACCGGCCCCTACGATGTCGGTCAACGCATACCCCTGGCCTAGCAGGTAACGCTGACCTGCCTCCCAATCGTCCAGCGCGTAGCCGAGTTGGAAAGCGCGTATAGTTTCCTCGTTGATGCCACGCTGAGCCAGGTAGCCTCGCGCCGGCTCTGCCTGAGGGTGATTCAGCAGCAGATGATGGTAATACGCGGCGGCCGCGGCGCATACCGCGCGCAGACGCTCATGCTGCTGTTCAGCCTCCAGGTCACGCGGTTGGGGTGGTGCCAGCTCGACGCCCGCCCGACGCGCCAGCAGCTCCAGCGCTTCACGGAAATCCAGGTTCTCTCGGCGCATGACAAAGGTAAAAATGTCACCGCCCGTGCCACAGGCGCCAAAGCAGTGCCAGGTGCCACTCTCGGGAAAGACGACAAACGAAGGCGTCTTTTCGGTGTGAAAGGGGCACAAGCCCTTGTAATGGCGCCCGGCACGTTTGAGAGGAACATATGAGGAAATGATTTCAACGATGTCGAGGCGCTCTTTGATCTCTTCGACGGCGCTCATCGCCGTAAGTGGCTCCGTGAGGAGAATGAGATATCTTCACCTTCAGCTTACATTATAAGCCTTGGGGGATAGCCTGTCAAAAGAGGAAATTCCTGGGTTTTCTGCAAGCGGCGAAGCCGCTTACAGAAAACCCAGGCAATAAGTAACGCGTTAACACGTAACGAGGAACTGGGTGACGAACGGCCTTGTTGCCTCGCTACTCGTTGCCTTATTTTTATTTTTCTTACTACCTGCTACTTATCGCGCACCACATCGCCCAGCGCGGCCTGCGCGGCCGCCAGCCTGGCGATCGGTACGCGATACGGGGAGCAGGACACGTAATCCAGGCCCACGCTGTAACAGAACTTCACCGAGTTCGGTTCGCCACCGTGCTCGCCACAGATGCCCACTTCCAGGTCGGGACGGGTCTTGCGCCCCAGCTCCGTGCCCATCTTCACCAGCTTGCCCACCCCTTGCTGATCCAGCACCTGGAACGGATCGTCAGGGAGGATCTTGCGCTCGACGTAGAGGGGCAGGAAGCGGCCGGCGTCGTCGCGGCTCATGCCAAAGGTGGTCTGGGTCAGATCGTTGGTGCCGAAGGAGAAGAACTCCGCTGTCTTGGCGATCTCATCGGCCAGGAGGGCAGCGCGCGGCAGCTCGATCATGGTGCCGACCTTGTACTCGAACTTGATGCCGGTCTCCTCCATAACCTCTTTGGCCACGCGGCGGACGATCTCCTCCTGCATGTTCAGCTCATTGAGATCGCTCACCAATGGGATCATGACCTCGGGGAAGACGTTGATGCCCTCCTTCTTAACCTCAACGGTGGCCTCGAAGATGGCCCGCGCCTGCATCTCGGTGATCTCGGGATAGGTTACGCCCAGGCGGCAGCCCCGGAAGCCCAGCATGGGGTTGAACTCGTGCAATTGCTCGATGCGGTCGTAGATCTTCTGAGCCGGGATGCCGATCTTCTTCGCCAGCGCCTCGATCTCCTCTGGCTCGCGCGGGAGGAACTCATGTAGCGGCGGGTCGAGGGTGCGGATGATAACCGGATAGCCGTTCATCTCGCGGAAGAGCCCGGCGAAGTCGCTGCGCTGTAGTGGCTCGATCTTGGCGAGAGCTTTGCGGCGGTCCTCGACCGTGTCGGCCAGGATCATCTCGCGCATGGCGTCAATGCGGTCACCCTCGAAGAACATGTGCTCCGTGCGGCACAGCCCGATGCCCTCGGCTCCGAACCGGCGAGCCACACGCGCATCCCGTGGGATGTCCGCGTTAGCACGCACGCCCATGGTGCGGAACTCATCCGCCCATTCCATCAGGGTGGCGAAGTCGCCGCTCAACTCAGGCTCGACCACAGGCGCCCGGCCCAGGATGACGCGGCCGGTGGAACCATCAATCGTGATGTAGTCGCCGTGCTTGACGACGACGCCGTTGGCGCTGAACTGCCGCTTCTCGTAGTCTATGAGCACATCACCAGCGCCGGCCACGCACGGCTTACCCATGCCACGGGCCACCACCGCGGCGTGGCTGGTCATGCCGCCGCGGGCAGTCAGGAAGCCCTGGGACGCAGCCATACCGTGGAAGTCCTCAGGTGCCGTCTCCACCCGCACCAGGATGACCTTCTCGCCGTTGCTGCCCAGTTGCTCGGCCTCATCTGCGTCGAACACTACCCTGCCGGTGGCCGCGCCAGGGCTGGCAGGCAGGCCCGTGGCGATGACCTGGACCCTGGCTTTCGGGTCAATCATGGGGTGCAAGAGTTGATCCAGCGCGGCCGGCTCGACTCGCCTGACCGCGGTGGCCTTGTCAATCAACCCCTCTTTCACCATGTCCACCGCAATCTTGACAGCGGCCAGGCCCGTGCGCTTGCCCGTGCGGGTCTGGAGCATATAGAGCTTGCCCTTTTCAATGGTGAACTCCAGGTCCTGCACGTCTTTGTAGTACCGCTCGAGGCGCTCGGCGATCTCCTGGAACTGCTGGTACGCCTCCGGCATCTCCCAGGCCAGCTCTTCAATAGGCTTAGGGGTGCGGATGCCCGCCACCACATCCTCACCCTGAGCGTTGGGGAGGTACTCGCCATACAGTTTCTTCTCGCCGGTGGAGGGGTTACGGGTGAAGGCCACGCCGGTCGCTGAATCCCACCCCAGGTTGCCGAAGACCATGGTCACGACGTTAACGGCGGTGCCCAGGTCATCCGGGATCTTGTTGAGACGGCGATAATCGCGCGCGCGACGGCCGTTCCAGGAGTTGAACACGGCTGCAATCGCCATTCGCAACTGCTCGTACGGATCCTCGGGGAAATCCTGCCCGGTCTCTTCCTTGATGATCGCCTTGAACTCCCTGACAACCTCCTGGAGCATCTCGGCGGTGAGGTCCGTATCCTGGCCACCAGTGGTCCTGGCTTTCCACGCGTCCATGACATGGTCGAACTTTTCGCCATCCACACCCATGACGATCTTGCCGAAGAGCTGAACAAAACGGCGATAGGCATCCCAGGCGAAGCGAGGGTTGCCTGTCAGTTTGGCCAAACCTTCCAGCGTCTCCCGATTGAGGCCCAGGTTCAGGACTGTATCCATCATGCCAGGCATCGAGAACTTGGCGCCGGAGCGTACGGAAACCAACAGAGGGTTGCTGGGATCTCCGAACTTTTTGCCAGTTTCCGCCTCGACCTTCTGCAGCGCCTCCAGCGATTGCTCCCACATGCCCTCTGGGAACTGCTGATCATTAGCCAGGAAAGCGTTGCAGGCCTCGGTAGTGATGGTGAACCCAGGCGGGACGGGTAACCCGGCTCGGGTCATATCGGCCAGACCGGCACCCTTGCCACCCAACAAACCCCGCACGCCGTCCCAGGAGCCAGCGTACTGTTCAACCTCTTCGACTTCGTCGAAGAGATACACCCACTTCTTACTCATGCAGCAGATCCTCCTACTGATTAATGAGGGGATGACCCCCCCTTTAAGCATCAGGTGCTCCCTACGGTCTGTCTCTACCGACAGGCCCAGGGGGCATCAGTGCTCCGGCAAGGAGGCTCCGTTTGGCCGCTTGTGCCGGAGCATGCCAGTTTGCATTATAAGCAAGGAGGCACGGTTTTGGCAAGTTGCGTCCGGCTGTGATTGACGCCTGTGAGCACCCTGTCTATAATGCGCTTAGATGGGGAGGAGAGGAGGCATCTATGTTGGATGTTGTGGTCGCGGCTGGCTTCGACCCCTTGCACCCAGACCCGCTGGCGGTAGCCGTGGGCGCGCCGCAAAAGGCACTGATTGACGTGGCTGGGCGACCGTTGGTCTGGTGGACCGTGCAGGCGTTGCGCCAATGTCCTCTGGTGGGGCGCATCGTTGTGGTCGGCATTGATCCTGCCCTGCGGGTAGACCTGGGCGAGGGGGTGGAGTGCCTGCCTAACCTGCCTGACCACGTGGGAAACGTCGTTAGCGGCGTCAATCATTTGCTGGCCTACCGGCCGGATATGGAATATGGGATCATCGCCTCTGGTGACGTGCCCCTGCTACAACCGGAGACGGTTAGCTGGCTGGTTAACACCTGCCTGGCAGACCGGCGCGATTTCTATTACTCGATCGTGCAGGATCGGGTGATGGAGGCGCAGTTTCCCGGATCCGGGCGATCTTACGTTCGCGTGAAGGAGGGTCGCTTTTGTGGTGGCGATATTTTTGTGTTCCGTACAGTCGTTCTCCAGGCCAATCTGGCCCTGGCCCGACGCCTGATGACCGCCCGTAAGAATCCCCTCCGGCAGGCGAGCATGTTCGGCTGGAGGACGCTGGTGAAGGTAGTGTTAGGGAGTTTGACCATCGCTGAGGGGGAGAGAGTGGCCAGCCGCCTGTTGGGGTGCCAGGCGAGGGTGATCATCTCTCCCTACGCAGACCTGGGCATGGACGTGGATAAGCCGCACCAACTGGAGATGGCACGCCGGCTGCTGGCCGCCCGCGCGGGAGCACAAGCGGCATGAGGTGGGTGCCTCTGGCGAGACGCCTGGCGGACTGGGACCAGGCGATCAGCCGGCGATGGCAGCAGGCGGGTAAGGGACGCGCATATCTCTGGGCAGTGTTAGGTGCCCACCTGGGCGACGGTTGGGTGTGGGTGCTGGCTTTAGTTCTGGCCCTGGCTCTGACGTCCAGCGCTGATCGGTCGCTGGTCTGGCGGTGGGCCATCTCTATGGCAATTGCTGGAGGGATCACCACCTCGTTCAAATTCGTCTGGCGTCGCCAGCGTCCCCTACAACGGAGCGGCTTCTACTCCAGGACGTACGACAAACACTCCTTCCCTTCAGGCCATGCCGCCCGGATGGGCACCGTGGCAGTCTTTATGCCTGCGTTGTTTCCCCAATGGGGATGGTTGGCCCTCTTCGTCGTGTTGTGGGTGGGGTGGTCGCGCGTGGCGTTGGGGATCCACTATC
>DAOUAJ010000430.1:0-7475 GCA_034433615.1 Anaerolineae bacterium
GCGCGGCGGAACAAGCGGGCGATTGGGATGGCGGAGTTTGAGGAGGCGATCGAGCGGGTGGTGGCGGGGCCGGAGCGGCGGAGCCGCCTGATCTCCGAGGAGGAGAAACGGATCATCGCTTATCACGAGGCCGGCCATGCCCTGGTGCGACGCATGCTACCCAAAGCGGATCCCGTCGCAAAGATCTCCATCGTGGCGCGCGGCATGAGTCTGAGCTATGTGCGCAGGCTTCCGGAACGAGATTTCGTGTTGATCAGCCGCTCCAAGTTCGAGGACGAGATGGCAGCCATTCTTGGCGGTCGCGTGGCTGAAGAGATCGTCTTCGAGGATGTCACCGATGGCGCTGCAGACGACCTGGAGAAAGCCACCAAGATGGCGCGAGCTATGGTCACCCAATATGGCATGAGCGAGAAATTGGGGCCGTTGCAATTTGGGCACAAGGATGAGCTGATCTTTCTGGGCCGGGAGATCGGCGAACAGCGCAACTATTCAGAGCGGGTGGCCCACGAGATAGATATGGAGGTACAGCGGCTTGTGGAGATGACCTACAACCGGGCCCGCGAGATCATCTTCACGTACCGTGACAAGCTAGACGAGATCGCCCACAGGCTGCTTCGCGAGGAGACTATTGACGGGGCCGAGTTTGAAGCCATGTTTCAGGGCATGCCCAAGTATCCGGTGCCTGAACCGGTGCCCGCCTGATTCCCGAGCTAATGGCGAAGACCGGGGTTATGAAACCTCGGTTTTCTTTTTTCTGCAGTTAGGCGATTAGCCCCTTATTTTTATATATTGTGTAATTTATATCAAGTCAAGACGGGATATTTGCCTGTTGGGGCAACCTGTGCTATAATGAATATAGCAAGTGGGTTATGCTGAACAAAGTGATAGAGGGAGTGGACAACATGATGACGATGACTAAACCCATTACACTCACACGCGCCCTGGCTCAACTCCCGGAGGAAGACCCGGCCTTTGGCCGCGTAATGACGATAAAAGCCCTTCGACGCGGCGAGACGGTGGCCACACCTGAGGAATTGGAGCGGTACTTGTTTATCTTGATGAGTGGACACGCCCGTTTGGTGCGCACTACCCGTGAAGGACGTCGCCTGGTCTTGGCAGTTTTGGAACCTGGAGCTATCTTTGGCGAAGGTGCGCTGTTGAATGAGCCTACTCCAGACACCTTCGCAGAGGCTGAAGACGATTGCACGGTATGGGCCATTCCTGCATCCGAAGCTCAGAGGATGACCAGTCGTCATCCCATTCTGGGGTGGGGTCTGCTTCAGACTTTCGGTGTCCGTTTGGCCCAGGTGGAGTCGCGTTTAGAAGATGTAGCATACAAAAAATTGCCCGAGCGACTGGCCGGCTTGTTGCTGGAGCTGGCAGACTATCAGGAAAAGACGATCGTAGGCATCAGCCATCAATCCCTGGCGGATACATTAGGAACTTACCGCGAGACGGTTAGTTCCATTCTCCGAGATTTCAAGCGACAGGGGTTGGTTAAACTAGGTTACCGGCGGATTACGATTTTAGACGTGTTCGGGTTGGCGAACATCGCGGGCGTTGCCTTCTGAGACGGGCATAGTGCTCCGTCCCCAGGGGCCGGTTTAAAACCGGCCCCTGGGGACAAGGATCTTTGCCCTCATTTCCACACTTGCTGGAATCCCGCTGAGCGTGAATGGCACTGGGCTATGTAATAGAACCACCATTGAATTTGACAAACCCTCGTCAGTGTGATAAAATAGGAGTGTAGGTTGAAGGTTGCATCTGTCTCGGACGTAAGCAATTGCGCCGTCAGGCTCCTCTAGCCTGGCGGCGCTTTTTGTATATAAGCCGCGACGAGCACTCACCTACAGATTTCAGTTAAGGAGACATAGTCATGAGTGAGCACATCGTCGGCGCAGTCAAGTGGTTCAATGCGGCGAAGGGCTACGGCTTTATCACCCGCGAAGGGGGCGAGGACGTGTTCGTCCACTACAGCGCTATTCAAACAGACGGATTCCGCACCTTGGAAGAGGGGGAGACGGTGGAGTTTGAGATCGAAATGGGCCCCAAGGGCGCCCATGCTGCTAACGTTCGGAGGCTCGCATAACATGAGTACTCGCCTTTATGTAGGTAACCTGTCCTATGGCACCACGGATGCCGACCTGAACGAGTTGTTCAGCGGTGCTGGCACTGTGGTCAGTGCTGAAGTGGTCCGCGATCGGGATACCGGCCGCTCTCGGGGGTTCGCCTTCGTGGAGATGGAGACGGAGGAAGGCGCGGCTCGAGCTATCAACATGTTCAATAGCATGAACTTCCAGGACCGTGACCTGCGTGTCAACGAAGCTCGAGAACGTGAATCCCGCGAAGGCAACCGTCGTGATCGCAGGTCGCGTGACTCCCGTGGTGGCAGCAACCGCGGCCGCTTTGGCCAGCGTTGGTAAACCCCAGATCCCACATCGGGATAACGCATAAGCACCTATCTGAAAATCCGCTGTGAGGCCTGTCTCTTCGGGCTGCCTGTCCCCTGGCCCCTCGTCTGAGAAGCCTGTCCTGGCCGATAGCCCATGCGGGCCACAAGTAGCCCATTCGGGCCACAGGCAGGCCAGGGATGACGAGGGCAGGCTGCACGACGTCCAGCTTGTAGTCCTCGCTGCCTGTACTCCGAAGGAGTGTTCAGAGGGCTGGGCAGGCTGGCGGTCAGGCCAGGGAGCTCCTCAGGGCGAAGCCTCCGGCCGATTTCCGCACCCGGGGACAGGTGCGGGAGCAGTTTTCGGACACGCTCTAAATCGCCAGTGACACCTCAACCCACCAGAAGGGTGGAGCTTGAGAGCAAACTGGACTCAGGTGGTGCACCTCCTGTTCAGATGGGGTTAGGAAAGGGTGAAGCCCTCTTCTCTCCCCATCATGCACAGGAGGTGTTTAATGTTGAGTGGATACCAACCCTGGCCTTCCGCCAAGACAGGCTCGACCTTAATAGACTGACGGCATATCTGTGCGCTCGATCAGGGTGCCAGGTATGCCTGGAACGGTTGCTGCGCCACCATCGGGGGTTGCTCCATGCTGTGATGCGGCAGCTTGATGTGCCTGTGATACTCCAGCTTGTGCCGGCCATTGTCGTCCTGCTACCCCTCGTGACCTGCAGGCTGCCTACGTCTTCCCTGGCCTGACCGCCAGGGCAAGCTACACCGGCACCCACCAACCCGCTTCTTCTCCGAGCGCCTCAGGGGTCCTGACCTTGTTTACGGCGCTCTGCCAGACAGGGATATTCGCCTGGCCTGAGACCTGAGGGTGGACTCCCCTACCTGAAAGCTACGCATTGACCGGCTGAGCTATGCTGAAAGCCGCAATCAGAGTTTCCCAGACCCATTGCGGAATCCCAAGGCGACGCGAGATTGACGCGGCTCAAACCCAGTGATATCATGCCTGGCGATGATCACCAACTGGAGATGAAAAGTGCCAGTCCTCATCCTGGGCGCGACAGGCTTTATCGGTAGCAACATCGCCCGCGCGACTGTGGCAGCCGGCCATGCTGTGCGCGCGTTCTGCCGGCCTCACAGTAACCGCCTGGCATTGGAGGGCCTGAGCGTGGAAAGTGCCATCGGCGACCTGGAATCGCCTGAATCCCTGGTGGCCGCCATGCGCGGTTGTCATGCTGTTGTGCATGCCGCCGGCTATTATCCTACCGCACCCGAACCCCACGCTGTGCACGTGAATCGCGCCCACCGTCACATCCACAACGTGCTGAACGCGGCCCGTCAGGTGGGAGTACAACGTCTCATCTACACCAGCTCGATCAGCACGATTGGCCCCATCCGGGCTGGCCGGTTGGGCACTGAGGCGGATTATTACTGGCCTGGACAGATGTCGCAGCCTTATTGGGACTGCAAATGGATACAGGAACGGGCAGTGTTATCTGCCGACGGGGTGGAGACCATCGCCCTTATCCCCAGCGCCGTCCTTGGCCCCGGTGACGTCAAACCCACCACCGGCGCTATGTTCCTGGTCATGGCCCGGCTGGGTGCCCGGGTGACGCTGACAGGCCGGGTGAACGTGGTGGACGTACGTGATCTGGCGCAAGTTCACGTGGCAGCCCTGACCCGCGGCCGTCCAGGTGAACGTTACCTGGTAGGTGGGCATAACGTCACCTTAAGAGAGATGTTTGCCGAGGCCGCGCGCGCCCTCGGGCGTCCAGGCCCTGTCGTCGCACTGCCTACCGGGCTGATCCGCTGGCTCACGCTCCCAGCCATGTTTCTCGCCACGCGACTGGGCCTGTCGTGGAGCGTGCCCCTCTCTTACATCTTGGAGGCAGTGCAGGCCGGACAGTGGATTGACAGCACGAAGGCACGGCGAGAGTTGGGACTGTCTCCTCGTCCTCTGGTGGAGACGATGGCCGATACCGTGGCCTGGTTCCAGCGACACGGCTACCTTCAACGCCCTTTGCGCAGCATCGTCCAGTAGTTTAGCCTGAGGTGCGACACATTTTCAGGGTGTTACACCTGGGCACATCACTACAACGTGGGAGGAGGATCGCTATGAAATTCCAAGCATGGTTCATGTTGGCGTGTACGGTGATGTTCGGTCTGATCGGTTGTGCGCCACCCACGCCGATGGTGCCTGCGGTCGCGCCCATTGCCACACAGGTTCCCACGCCTATGGCCGCTGAGACGCCGGTGGCCCCGGCCGGGCAGGAGAGTAAGCCGGAGATAGCACCAGCAACACTCGCCTGGCCGGTTTCGACGGAGGGATATGCCACACCCGAGCCCGGGCTAGCCATGGCCGCCTTCGAGTCCGAGGTGACGATGTGAGGAAGCTGTGCGGCCCGTGTGGCCGCTGGGCTGAAGGCGGTTGCTGGCGTGAGGGATGTAAGTATCTACCGGGCACATGTGGTGGTCGTGTACTATGACCCCCAGCAAACTGATGCTGATCACTTGTTGAACACCTTGAACATCATCCTGGCGCCAGAGGCAGGTCGTTGACGATGCAGGCATTGGTGACAGGCGCAACGGGGTTTGTGGGCGCCAATCTGGTGGCAGCGCTGGCAGAGCGAGGTCACGCAGTGCGTATCCTGCGCCGCTCCACCTCCCGACTGGACGCGCTGGCCGGCCTGGAGTACGAGGAAGCGATCGGGGATATTCTCGATGGGGATGCGCTGCGCCAGGCGATGGCCGGCTGTGACTGGGTGTTTCATACCGCCGGCGCAGCGGACTACTGGCGCTCTAGCCTGGAGCGCCTTTATCGCGTTAACGTGGACGGCACGCGGCAGGTGATGACGGCTGCACTGGAGGCGGGCGTGGCGCGCGTCGTGTACACCTCATCCGTGGCCGCTTTGGGCGCGCCGCCAGACGGACAGCTTGGTGATGAGTCCATGGAGTTTAACCTGCGGCCGGAAGAGTTTCGTTACGGCCATAGCAAGCATCTGGCCGAGCGTGAGGTGATGGCTGCAGTCAAACGGGGGTTGCCAGCCGTGATCGTTAACCCCTGTGTTATCCTTGGTCCGCGCGACGTCAATCTCATCTCCGGCTCGTTAGTCCGCGAGGTCTATCATCGGTGGGTGCCGGTGGCGTTGCCAGGCGGTATGAATCTGGTGGATGTAGAGGCAGTCGTGGCCGGGCACATCGCCGCGGCCGAATGCGGCCGCGTAGGGGAGCGGTATATCCTGGGAGGGGTGAACCTGACCCACCTGGAGACACTACGCTTGGTGGCTCAGATTGTGGGGCAGCGGCCTCCGGTGGGGGTCATTCCCCGCGCAGCCGTTCCGCCATTGGCGGCCTTGCTGGCCCTCGTGCAGATGATGTGGCCGCGACCGTTACCCATGAGCGCCGAGCAGCTTCGTCTGTCCACCCGCTACTTCTTCTTCGACAGCAGCAAGGCCGAGCGTGAGCTGGGCTTGCCGCCGACCTCGCCGACAGAGACGATCCGAAAAACGTTCCAGTGGTATAACGAGCATGGATACCTGTGAGCGACGAAAATATAAAACCTGGAGGATCTTTGCCTGTTGTTCCAGCAACTCTTCTTCGTGAACTTCTAATTTGCTGCTGCTCTCGCCTTTGCCTGTACCTGGCGCGATAACAACCAACGCTGGATCGAGTGTTCACTTTCCACACTCTTGCCGCCTTCAAACAACCGAGTCAGCTCGATATCTTCATCCAACTCTGGCCAGTGTATGACATTATCATCACCACTCAACTCATAATGGTTCCGTTCTGCCGGTGTTCCATGCAGGAGACGAGGAAACCAGGCAAGCGGACAGGATAACAGGCGACCATCTTTGAGGTACACATTCAACGCACTATCCGTCACGTACACATGATCGACCCGAGGCGGATGGCGCAGAATCAGCACTTCAGCTTCGGCTGGCAGGGGTTCATCCTGCTCCAGTTGACCGACCAACTGGAGTGGAATCGCTATCATGCGACCATCCGCTAGCATCACCAACAACTGGTCGTCATCCACCTTGATGCCCGTAGGTTCACTGCCCAAGTATAGTTTACTCAAAGTGTTCATGCCATGCCTCAAGGAATTCTTGTTGATGTGCTTCCACTAAACGAACGATTAGCTTCACTTCTGCTAATAATCTGGTTTTTCAAACCCTGATCCTGATTCAAGCCTAGAATTCAGTGAACTCTCTTCTCTTTAAACCTGATAGATCTAAGGTTGCATCCTTTGGATTCGGAATTATCTCCCACTCCTCCATAGTCAAAGCACCAATAAGAACATCAACCACCTCTCCATCCACTTTTCCCACTTCATCAATAGGAATTACTTCAGTATGGAACACAAGTCCTTCAATCTTACCCTCAACTGAACAATACCTCTTCACCTCGATTATTCTTCCGCCCAATGCCACTTTGTAGGGTTCGGATATGGTACGGATAGGGACGCCCTCTAAAAGTCGGGATGAAACATAGGTATGTACAGAGCCGGTATCAAATAACGCTATGGCTCTTTTACCTTCAATCTCTATCTCTTTTATAACTCTCATTTTAATCTCCAAACTTTTGCCTAATGATGTGACTTATTTGTCTCCTCGTTAGTTGCCGTTCCTTCGTCTTTTATTTCGTCACACAGTCCCAACTCTCGCTCAAGTTGTTCGAGAGGAATCCATTCCTCACTCTCTCTACTTCGCTCGATTTCCTCCATCGCCCTTTTGGCGGCTTCCGGGCTGTATCCACAGAACGTCATCTCCCACAGACAATGCCCAAGTATATCTACCTCGGAATAGCTCGATAGCGTTTCAAGGTCAATCTCCATTCCTAGCCATTCAGCCCAATCAGTGAACTCGATAGCATACGATACTTCTCGATTGCCTATGACATCATCTTTAACCATCTCTGGTGGAATGTCCTCCAATTCCTTCATCAACGTCCCATCTTTGCCAGATACGGAAGCGTAATACTCACCTGTGAATTCATCCAAGACGCGCTCAATACAAATGCGCATTTTGGTTTCGACAGGTGTGATAGTTCGTAATGTATCAATGACCTGCTTGTAGA
>DAOUAJ010000431.1:0-21473 GCA_034433615.1 Anaerolineae bacterium
CGTAGCAAGAGAAGGGAGCCGCAAGGTGAACGTGAGACTGTTGATCGTACTGCTTTGGCGGCTGGCGGTTGGCTTCAGCGGGGGAGGCGACGATATCCGGGCCGAGATAGCCCAAGTCAACACGTCCCGATATCCGGAAGTGACGTTATACGTTAGCGTGGTGGATCGTGCCAACCAAATCGTGGAAGGGCTGGAGCAGGATAACTTCCGCGTCACCGAAGACGGCGTGCCGGTGGAGATCATCGCTTTCAGCGCCGGCAGTCGAACGGCCATTGCCACCGTGTTGACCGTTGATCGCAGCGGCAGCATGAGCGTCGAAGGTAAACTGGAAGGGGCCAAAGCAGCAGCCGAAACCTTCGTCGACCTGATGCGCGCCCAGGATCAAGCCGCGCTGGTGGCCTTTGACAGCGAAGTGGTCATGTTGCAACCGTTCACGGCGGACAAAGCGGTTCTCAAAGCACAGATTCGTTCTCTGCGGGCGAACGGCTGCACGGCCTGGTATGATGGCGTCTATCAATCGGTGGACCTAGTGGCGCCCCTGGACGGCCGGCGCAGCGTGATCCTGCTCAGTGATGGCATGGATTGCTCAGAGGATTTCACGCGCCGGCTGTTGGGCCAAGGCAGCTCGCACAGCCTGGACGAGGCCATTCGTCGCGCCCGCGACGCCGGCATACCGGTGTATGCCATCGGCCTCGGCAAAAAAGCCACTCAGACGGTTGGCAGTGAGGGCTTCGATGAAGTAAAACTACGCCGGGTGGCCACAGAGACGGGGGGCAAGTTCTACCATGCGCCAGGTGCTGCCGAGCTGAAACAACTCTATAGCTCTCTCGCAACGACTATGCAGAAGGAATACATGTTGACCTATCGCAGCCCCCGCCCGACCTACGATGGCACGCGGCGCAACATCGTGGTGACGGTTCAACGGGGCAGCGGATCGGGGGCCACGACGCACGGCGGATATCTCGAACAGCATCTGGTTCACATCCGCTCCGATCTGCGCCTGTTTTTGGGGTTGCTCGTGCCATTGCTTCTGTTGCTTGTGGTGCCGACGCTGTCAAGGCGCGGAAAGGGGGTGGGGGAGGCAAGTAGACAGGTAGACAAGGGGGCTGCGGAAGCGCCGCCTGTGCCCCAATCATCTGTCGGCGCGGAGCCTGCTCCATCTGCGGTGCCACTTGCGTCACCGGGTCCGGTTGCGCCGGCGACGCCCTCGGCAGTAGCAGCTGCGCCTTCGGTGGGCGCGACGTCGGCGCCGCCATCGGCCACGCCTGTCGTCGCGGCGTCCGAAGTTACGCCGTCACGCCTGCTGGTTCGCTACCCATTGGGACCTCACGAGATATCCATTGGCCGCGCGGCCGACAACACCATCGTGCTATCTGACCCCTCTGTGGCTCTGCATCACGCCCGCATCGCTGCAGAGGGCGGCCGTTATGTGGTGAGGGATCTCAGCAACGGGCAAACTTATGTGAGCTATCGCGGAGACCCGACCCAGGAGCGCCCTACCGGTCAAAACGCCTTACGAGACGGGTCAACCATCCGCTTTGGACGGGTACGCGGGGTGGTGCGGCAATCGGCCGACGGCTCCAGGGCGTGGCTGGAAATTGCCTATCCTCTGAGTGCACCCTTGACCATCGGCCGCGATCCCGCCAACCACCTTGTCGTGAATTCGCCTCAAATCGCGTTGCAACAAGCCGAGATCCGTCACGAAGCGGGCCGGTGGGTGATCTACGACCTGGCCGGAGGCAGTGGGATGGTGGTCAGCTTCAGCGGCAATCGGGCGCAGGCCCGGCCCGTCCAGGGACGAAATGCGTTAAAGGTCGGATCGGCGATATACTTAGGCGAAGTCATTGCTGAGCTGCAATGATAGTAGGAACACACAACTCTTATTTGATTAAGGAGAACGCTCATGGCTGGCGAAGTCAATCTCACGGTCACATTGAACAAGGACCATGTCCCCGTCACAGGTCAGCCGCAGATGGTCTATGCGCTGCTGGAGATCATGCCCACCGAAGTGGTAGCCAATGTGCAGATGCCGTTGAATTTCAGCCTGGTGTTGGACACCAGCGGCTCGATGGCCGGCGAAAAGATTCAACGGCTCAAGGATGCCGTGAAATACGTCATTGACCAGTTAGGCGATGACGATATCATCTCGATCGTCCGTTTTTCCGGCGGCGCCAGCACGTTGATCGGCAGCCAACGTGTGCGGGCGTCCGACAAAAATAGCCTGAAACGGAAGGTTGATCAACTGGATGCGGATGGCGGCACGAACATGGCGCCGGCCATGCGTGCAGGGCTGACCGAAGTGCAAAAAGAGCGGTCGGAGAACCGCATCAACCGGATGGTATTGCTCACCGATGGGCAGACCTCAGGCGAGTCGGACTGCCTCAAGATGGCCGATGAGGCAGGGCGCAAGCGAATACCCATCATCGCTTTGGGGATCGGCGCAGACTGGAACGAGAAGTTACTGCAAGATATCGGAACCCGAAGCGGTGGCCAGGCGGATTACATCGCCAAGCCGCAAGAGATCGGCCAATTCTTCCAAGGCACCGTGCAGGCAATGCAGGCCGCAGTGGTGCAGAACGCCGTGCTCACATTGCGTCTTGTGGCCGGGATAACGCCGCGCAAGGTCTGGCGGGTGGTCCCGATCATCGCCGATCTGGGTTACAGTCCGATATCGGATCGGGCGATTACCGTGCCGCTTGGTGAATTGGAAAAGGGACAGGGCCAGGCATTGCTGGTAGAGCTGATGCTGACAGGTCGTCAGGCGGGCAACTACCGCATTGCTCAGGCCGAAGTGGCTTATGACGTCCCTTTGCTGAAACTGACGCAGGAGAAGGTACGTGCCGACATCATGCTCGGCTTCACCGTTGATCCCATCCTGGCGCAACGAGTCAATCCGCGGGTCATGAACATCGTCGAGAAAGTGACAGCCTTCAAGCTGCAGACGCGAGCTCTTCAGGAGGCGGAGCTGGGGAACATCGCGGGCGCCACACAAAAGCTGCGAGCCGCCGCCACGATCCTGCTCAGCCAGGGTGATACCGACCTGGCGCGTACAGCCCAACAAGAAGCCGACCGGCTCGAGAAGCAGGGGCAAATGAGCGCAGAGGGCAAGAAGACCATTCAATTCAAGGGGAGCAAGACGGTCAGATTGGATCAGCCGTGAGGTGTGCGATGGTCAGCCTTATGCCTGGGATAGTGCTCAACAATCGCTACAAGATCGTCCGGCTTCTCGGCCAGGGTGGCATGGGTGCGGTTTACCTGGCCGAGGACATCAATCTGCCAGGGCGTCAGGTCGCGGTTAAGGAAAACTTCGATCCTTCGATCGCAGCGCAGGATCAGTTCAAGCGCGAGGCGTTGATTCTAGCGCGGCTCAGGCACCAGAACCTGCCTCAGGTGACCGATCATTTCATCGAACGCGCCTCAGGCCGACAGTATCTGATTATGGATTACATAGAAGGCGATGACCTGGAAACGCTATTAGCACAGCGCGGCCCTCTTCCCGAAACGGAAGTCCTCAACTGGATGGCTCAAGTCCTGGACGCCTTGGAATACATGCATTTCTGGGTAGATCCCACGACAGGCCAGATGGCGCCGGTCATTCATCGCGATATCAAGCCGGCCAATATCAAGGTGACTCCTCAGGGGCGAGTGATATTGGTGGACTTCGGCATCGCCAAATATCAAACCGGAGCGGGCACCCAGACCGGAGCGCGGGCGGCGTCGCCGGGCTTCTCGCCCGTGGAGCAGTACACAGGTGGCACCGACGCCCGCTCCGATATCTATGCAGTCGGCGCAACGCTCTATTGTCTGTTGACGGGTCAGGTACCTCCAGAGTCTCCTGCCATCGCGGCCGGCACGCCGCTGCCTCCGCCGCGCAAACTGAACCCCGCCATCAGCCCAAACACAGAACAGGTGATCCTGCGCGCCATGCAGATCCAGGCAGCCGCTCGTTATCAAAACGTCCGCGAGCTGCACCGTGCGTTGGCCGGCACAACGATCATCCAAACTCCACAACGCATGTGCGCTGCGTGCGGTGCAGGCAACAAGACGACCGCCAGATTCTGTCAATCGTGCGGAGCGCCATTAATGGCAATTCGCCCGTTCGTTTTCAAACACGTCGCGACCTGGGGCACGGCAGGTGGGCTGGCAGGTTTTATCCTGGCTTATCTACCGAAACTGGCCGTACCGATCGAAAGCCCGGCTTCCGTCTCCGTTCTCTTCGCCGGGATGCTCTTCTTCGGTGCGGTCGGCGCTGCTTGTGGCACCCTGATTTCCTGCCGGGTGAACCTGGATGCGCCTGACTTCCTGCCCAGGTTCGGCCTAACCCTGCTCGTGGCCCTTGTAGGCGCGAGCGGGTTGGGATTGTTTTTGGGCCATCTGGTTCTGGGCGGATTGGGAGCGGGCCCGGCATTGCTCGGCCTCTTGGGCGGCATCGGTGGCGCAATCGGCGGCGTTCGGATCACAGAAAGCAACGCCTTCGGCAGAATTAAGTGGACTTAAGCCCAGGGTGGCAGATCAGATTGTTGGGCAAGGAGGCGGTTTATGCAGTGGTTCAGCCAGCTCAGTCGTACAGGCAAAATCGCGACGTTGGTCGGTGGTTTGCTCGTCTTGTATCTCTGTTTCTTCGGCATGGTCGCAATCTTAAGCCGTTCCGGCACTCCTGTCCCGACATCGGTGGCGCTTGTTCCAACGGCTACCCCTTCACCGACGGCCGAAAGCGGTTTTACGCCGACGACCAGGGGGACCGCATCGGTCGCCGCATCTCTTATGCCAACCCGGGCGACGGCGACTCCGCTCGCACCGACTGTCAGTCGCACACCTACACCTTCAAAGACGCCGACCGCCACACGCACACCGACATCTACGTCCAGGCCAACCGCAACGCGCACACTGACACCGACATGGACAGTCACTGCCACACGCACGCCCACATTCACCTGGACGCCCACCCACACGGCTACACCAACACGCACGGCTACGCCGACGCCGATTCCAGGTGTCCCCACAGCAACCATCGCACCCGAGGCGTTCAATGCCGTTGCTGTTTCCGTTCGGTCTTCGGACAAAACCGGCCTTCTGGTCAACATCCGCTTGGCCGATGGAAAGCCAAAACGCGGATCTTGGGTGGGCGTTTACCGGCAGAAGGCCGATATCAGCGGAAACTCTATCAAGGGCGATCGGATCGCCGAAGGGAGAACGGACGAAAGCGGAACGGTTTTCTTCGCCGTACCGCCCGATTCCTACGCCCTACAATTGGGAGATTACGTCGGATATTTGTGGGGAAACGAATACAACTATCAGGTCACCGCCGGTCAGACAACCACTATTTCCGTCACCCTGGGGCGGCTGCAGATCGAAGTAGTAAATGCTGATGGCAAGGGCTTGCCTGGACGATGGACAGGAGTCTATTTGCAAGACACCGATATCGGTGGTCACCCAATCAAGGCCGATCGGATCGGCGAGGCGCGCACGGCGAACACGGGAAGCGCCGTGTACGATCTGACACCCGGCATATATGCTGTGGCGGTCGGCGATATCGCCGGTTACTCGTGGGGAGAAGAACTGAACTATCCGGTACTACCCGGTCAGACGACCACCATCCGGGTTCAACTGGGGAGAGTGCGCGTGGGCGTGCGCAACCCAGAGGGAAGAGGATTGGGCGGCAAATGGGTGGGCTTATACCTGCAAAAGGAGGATCTGGACGGTAATCCCATCCGCGGAGACCGCATCCTCGAGGGACGAACCGATAACACCGGTGCACTGGCATGGGATGTCACGGCCGGCCATTACGCGATTGCCATTGGGGACATCCACGGCGTCCTGTGGGGTGAAGAGCTAAACCACGCAATCAGGCCCGGCCAGACCACCTCTGTTCTGGTAACCCTCGGCCGGTTGACTATAGGATTGCAAGACACAAACGGCAAAGCGGTAAGGGGCCGCTGGGTCGGCGTTGCGTTTCAGAAGAAAGACTTAGACGGCAACATCGTCAAGGGGGATCGTTTTCTGGAGGGCCGTACCGACGACACCGGGCTGGTCTCATGGGATGTGACAGCCGGCCGTTATGTGGTGGAAGTAGAGCAGATCGGCACGCTCCTGGATGTGCCGGTTCAATCGGGCTTTGAAACGACAACAAACGGTGTTTCGATAGCAACCCGTGAAGTTCTTGCGGTCAGAGCAGCTGGCGCCGGCTTGTCGGACATCCCGTCACCGCTCAGCGTCTCTCAACAACCTTCTGACAAGAGCGGCATCCGCGTTAACTTCCTATACGCAGATGGATCTCCGAAGCGCGGTGCATGGATCGCCATTTATCGCCAGATCGCGGACGTCAGTGGCAATCCGATCAGGGGAGAGAGGCTTGCCGAGGGGCGGACCGATGATGCCGGCAGCGTCTTCTTTGCGCTGCCGACCGGCGCATATTCCGTACAACTGGGCGACTATATCGGTTACACCTGGGGTCACGAGTACGATTATGAAGTCAACGCGGGACAGGCTACCGTGCTCACGGTGAAGCTCGGCAGGCTTCAGATCGGCGTGGTTGATCCGGATGGCAAGGGCCTGAGCGGCAAATGGACCGGCGTTTATCTGCAAACAACCGATGTCAGCGGCAACCCGATTCGCGCCGATCGGATCGCCGAAGCACGGACGACCGAAACCGGCAGTGTGACCTATGATCTGACACCCGGCTTATACAGCGTAGGCATCGGCGACATCAGCGGCTACCTGTGGGGCGACGAGCTGAATCACATCGTGGTGCCGGGCCAAACGACTCGTATCCTGGCGCAACTTGGTCGGCTCACCGTGGGCGTACGCAATGCCGATGGCAAAGGGGTGAACGGCAGGTGGGTAGGAGTGCATCTGCAGAGGACCGACTTGAACGGCAATCCGATCTTCGGCGATCGCATCCTGGAGGGGCGGACCGCCAACACGGGCGCCATTGCTTGGGATCTGACGGCCGGGAAATATGCCGTGGCCATCGGAGATATCGCCGGCAACCTGTGGGGCGATCCGCTCAACCACGAAGTGACTCCAGGACAAACCACAACCATCCTTCTGACATTGGGACGATTGACCGTCGGGCTGAAGGATGCTGATGGCAAGCCACTTAGGGGCCGTTGGGTCGGCGTATACTATCAAAAGACCGGGCCAGGCGACGTACGCAAAGGCGATCGCTTCCTGGAAGGCCGCACAGATGACACAGGGGTGATCCGCTGGGATCTCACTTCTGGTCGTTACATCGTGGAGATAGAAGGAGTGGGAACTTTGCCTGATGTTCCCATCGAATCGGGCAAGAACACGATAACGGACGGCAAGACGGTCAGCGTGAAGTAATGCTTACCGTCAACGCGTTACGAGCAAGATTTGTTGCACCCGGAGTGTAGTCCATGTCTCAGATGTGCCCCAGCTGCAGCCGTGACAACCAGGACAACATCTCGAACTGCATTTTCTGCCACGAGCCGCTTCTGGGTCTCCTTGGCTCAAATACGGTGCTGATAGGCCGTTACCGGGTGAGCCGCGTCCTGGGTTGTGGCGGCATGGGAGCGGTCTATCTGGCCGATGACCTGCGCATCGCAGGCCGTCAGGTCGCGGTCAAGGAGAATTTGAATACACATCCCCATGCCCAGACCCAGTTCCAATCCGAGGTAGGGTTGATGGCGACCCTTCGCCATCCGAATCTACCTGCAGTTAGCGACCAGTTCCGGGGACCGACCGGTCGGCAGTATATGGTGATGGATTATGTGGCGGGCGACACCCTGGAAGATCTGGTCGCCCGTCGCGGCCCGCTGCCCGAGGCCGAGGTGATTGCCCTGGCCGATGCGCTGCTGGGAGTCCTGGAATACCTGCACGGCCAGGGGGTGGTCCACCGCGACATCAAGCCGGCGAACGTTAAGCTGACGCCCGAAGGCAAGCCCGTGTTGGTGGACTTCGGTATCGCGAAGGTGCACGTGCCTGGCCAGCCGACCAAGACCTGGGCGCGCGGGGTGGGATCGCCCGGTTTTGCGCCGATCGAACAATACGGCACCGGCACCGACGTTCGCTCGGATCTGTACAGTCTGGGCGCAGTGATGTACTATCTACTGACCGGCAAGGCTCCGCCCCCTGCGCCCGATCTGGCGTCCGGCACGCCACTGACCCCGCCGCGCAAGTTACAGCCTGGTGTGACGCTCGACATGCAACGCCTTGTCTTTAGAGCGATGGCCTTGAACCCCGGACAACGCTACCAATCCGCCACCGAGATGCGGAAGGCGCTGGCCGGACTGGGGCAGACCTCGGTTCCCGGCCCGGCGCCGATGCCGGCTCTGCCACCGACCCCGCCGGCGCCGAAGCGGGCTCCGGCCAGGGCATGGGTATGGATTACTTTATTGACGGTTGGGGTGATCGGCGGCGGCCTTTGGGCGGCCAATGGTATGCACCCCGTTCCTACGCCGGTGGTTGTCGAACGCGTTGTATTGGTCACGGCCACACCAAACGTAACCTCGGCGGGACGGACGCCGTCGGTTGGAGGCATTGGAGCCGTAGCACTGGTTGCCTCTCGGACATCGGAGAGAGCATCATCGTCGAAACCGACCGTCCAGGATACACCGTCTCTGCCGCTACCCACTCCGACACCGAGGCCGACGTGGACCCCGACACCCAAGCCAACATTGAAACCGATCCCGACTCTCACGCCGACCCCGGCTCGTGCTAATCCTGTCTCGCAAGTTCAAAAGGCGGTTACTCCATGCCCTTCATACCTGCATAAACCGCTACCGGGGATGGGATTGTTGGTCATCGAGAACCACATAGGCGAGCCGTTGCACATTGACTACATTGGCACGACCCTCAAGTGGGACTTGCCGCCTAAACAAGGCGATGTTCCCAGCCGTCTGGTGCTTGATCTGCGTCCAGGAAAGCATACTTTCGTAGATAATACCCCCTGGGGTCATGGTCGAATCAGTGTTGATATCACGCCCGGCTCGGCATTTATTTCACCCATATGGTACAATAATCGCACTGAAGAGCTGGTCTATCCGTTGGAAATACCTAATGGATGTCAATAAAAACAGAGAAGGGACGCGCACAATTCTCCCTGGGCCAGTCCCCAGATTACGAGTGCCTATCTCGGCGTTGCCCATCTCAGCCATTAGCGCAGATTCAGACGAGGTGGTCGCATGAGTGTGAGATGCCCCAATTGCGGCAATCAGGCGCGAGCCGGAGCGCAGTTCTGCGGCGTTTGTGGCACATCACTTACCGCTATCGGGGCAGGTCGGCTGGCGATCGGTCAGGTGCTCAACCGTCGTTATAAAGTGGTGCGCCCTCTCTCCAAGGGAGGCATGGGCGCTATCTACTTGGTGGAGGATGGCAGCGCTTTCGGCAAGCAGCGCGTGGTCAAGGAGATGCTGGATTACGTGGATCCGGCCGACCATCCTGATCCGGCCGCGTATCAAAACGCCGTGCAGCGTGCACATCAGCGCTTCGAGGAGGAAGCCCGCACCCTGGCGAACCTTAAGTATCACGGCATCCCCGATATCATGGAGTACTTTAGCGAGGGCGGTCACAACTACATCGTCATGGAGTACATCGAGGGGAGGAATCTGGAGCAGCGGCTGACGCACTCCGATGCCAAGGGGAACGCGATTGCAGGCGGGCCCTATCCGGTCGAGGACGTCATCCGTTACGGTATCCAGGTGTGCAAATTGTTGGAATACCTGGCCGGCCTGCCCAAGCCCGTGGTGCATCAGGATATCAAACCGGCGAACCTGATCGTAAACCAGGCCGGTGAAGTGTGGCTGGTGGATTTTGGCACGGCCAAAGCGCGATGGGTGACAGGGCCGGGGGGTAAGGTGGGCCTGCAGAAATCCAGCGTGTACGGCACGGTGGGCTATGCCCCGCCGGAGCAGTACCAGGGCCAATCGGAGCCGCGCAGCGACGTGTATGCGCTGGCCGCCACCCTGTATCACCTGGCCACCGACGACGACCCGCAGCAGCACCCTTTCGCCTTTCCCCGGCTGGCCGCGCTGCCGCAAGGGCTACGGGCTGTATTGGACGCGGCGCTGCAGCGGGATGTGGCACGCCGGCCCACTGCAGCCCAGTTGCGGAGCCAATTGGAGGCGCTGCTGGCGGCTGATCCATTTTATCTGCGGGGAGGCGCAGTGGCTCGTAACGTGGCAGAACTGGTCCAGGCGTGCGATGGTGCTTGGGAGGACGGCAAGTTCCACTTGTACCGGGGCGACTTCGAGGAGCGGCTGCGCAGGTGGGGCCGCGCCGACCTGGAGGCCAAGGCCGCCGCCATCCGTCAGCGGGTCGCCAACCAGGACCTGGGCCTGGACGCCTTCCTGCGGGTGCTCGACCCAGCCTATCCGCCGCCGCAGGTGCAGGCTGCGCCGCTAGTGCAAGATTTGGGCCGCGTGCCCTGGGGCGAGCAGCGGATCGTGCAGATCGAGGTGCGTAACAGCGGCAAGGGCTGCCTGCAGGGCCGTGCCAGCGCGCAGGCGGCCTGGCTGGCGGTGACGCCGGCGGACTTTGTCGCCCACGAACGCCAGACCCTGCGGGTAATGGCTGATACCGGGCGCATAACGCCGCGAGATGGGCAGGCGCAGGCCGGGCGCATCCTGCTGGATGCCGGGTCGGGCGGCCAGGTGACGGTGGAGATCCGGGTCACGGTACCGGAGCCGCAGATAGTAGTGAATCCGTCAGCGCTTGACTTGGGCATGGTTAGACAGGGCAAGAGCGGCGCAGCCCGGTTGGTTGTGAGCAATCAGAGAGGTAGCCCCTGTGAGGTGACGGTAGCTGCCGATGTATCCTGGATAAAGGCTGTGCCGGATCGTTTTCGTTGTGCAGTGGGATCCAACGTTGATGTCACGATCCAGGCCGACACCGGCCACGCGCGGCTGGGAGCGCACAGGGCTACCCTGTCGGTACGGTCAACGGTCGGTAACTGGCAAACACAAATGGCAGTGGTCGTCACGCTAGAAGTGCTTGATCCTGAGTATGAAGAAAAGCAAGCCTTGGCCGAATTGGAAAAGGCCATTCAAACCGATGACGATGAACTGGTTACCGCCGCCTGGGTGCCGATTCTGGAAAGCTATCCCCCTGCGCAACGTCATCGGCCTCGAAAAGAGAAGGCTGAGAAGCGGCTTGCTGCTCTTCGTCGGTTTGAAAAGGCTGTGGCGACTGACGATGATGAGTTAATCATCAAGGAGTATGACCCTTCTCTGCTCGACCATTATCCTAAAGTCAGGGAGTCCGACCTCCGGCGCCGCGAACTGGCTCTCAAACGCATCGAGGCGCTCAATCGTATTCGAGGTGCCTTGTCCACCCAGGATGAGCGGCTGATTGCCGGCGCCTATGACAAGATCCTGGATGGTTATCCCAAGCTGCGTCCAGAGGAACGTGAACAGATCGAGCGGGCCCTGCGGTGTGTGGCGATGCCGGCTCTGCTGAGGGAGGCCATTCGGCTCGATGATGATCAGGAAATCGTCAGGGTCTATGATCGCAGTCTGCTTCGGCCCTGGATGGATCTCAAGCCCGAGGAAATCCAGCGTATTACCCTCGCTCAACAGCGCCAGATGGCGTCGCAGGCGTTTCGAGAAGCATTGAAAACCGATGATGATGAGCTCATTGTGACTGTATATGATACAAATCGGCGTTATTTGGATGGATATGCGCTGATTACCCCTGAAGAGCGCCGGCGTCTCGCTGAGGCCCGGGAGCGTTTAGCCCAGCGCCAAAGGAGAATGTGATGCAATGGTAAGAGATCTTGGTCGCACACTCTTGTGCCCTTATTGTTTTCAGCAGTCCCGAGTGAGTGATTGTCCTGTGGTTGCCTCTGTTGCTGTCCCCACCCCGCCTGCAACGAAGAAGGCGCCGACCCGGGACGGCCGGATGTCGCGAATCTGGAAGAGGATTCTGCAGCAGATTAGGTTTTCGTCTCGTGTCAGCCCGGCACCCCTCCAGTCTTTGGACACCCGACAATGCCCCCACTGCGGGGGTCTGTTGCCGCAGCGTCTCGATGACCTGGATACCGAATTTGTCGGGATAGTGGGAGGTTCCTCCTCTGGCAAGAGCCATTACATTGCCTCACTTGTCAGGCAAATCGAGCAAGAGCGCGCTCTTGATAGCCTTGGCTGTGTTGACCTCTATCCCATCGTTCCGAAAGTCGGGCAGGAGTACGTCCAGAGATATTACACTTGGCTGTACCAAAGAAGGGAACTCATCCCAGAGGTTCAAGCCGCTGCAGGCTTTACTGAGCCGCTAGTCTACGTACTCGTGTTTCAAAGAAAAAACATGCTGCCTCGAGTGAAGCAGGTCAATCTGATCCTCCTCGATGTGGCGGGCGAGGAGCTTCTAGAGGCTCAGGCGCAGAATGAGCAAATCATGCGATATATTGCCGGTGCGACCGGGCTGATCTTCCTGGTAGATCCGTTTACGATTCCGGCCCTGAGCGAGTGGATCCCGGTACACCTACGGCAAGGACAGGTTGGCCCAGAGGGCTTTCGCATTCTCGATGCAATTGCCCACGTCTGGAGGCATCACCGCGGGATGAGAGAAGGCCAGGCCCTGCCTCTCCCCACCGCAATTACCGTCACCAAGTCCGATCTGTTGAGGTACGTTGTCGAGAATCCGCGAGCGGCTTTCCTGAGTCGGCCGAACTACACAGGCGGCTACCAGGCCCTTCAGCTTCCACAAGTCAACGAAGAGGTTCAGGAGGTGCTGCAACGCTATGGTGGCGGGGCGTTCCTGGCCAAGGGCGCCCTTTTCAAGCAAACCGGATACTTTGCGGTTTCGGCCACGGGTTGCGCGCCGGACTATGGTCAGAATCCTCCCAAGTATAAATTTGTGCAGCCTATACGCTGCGTAGATCCCCTGATCTGGCTGTTGATTCAGCTCAAGGTGATCGAGGTCGCGTAACCCTATGTCAAGCAGCATGACATCTACTTGCCGAAAAAAGGAGCTCATATGAATATTGATGTCGTCGCTACACAGCAACGCCTTTATGATTTGGCAGATCGTCTGGACACTAACGGCAATGCCTCGACCGCTGCCCGTCTCCGTGATCTGGCAGACGCGGTGGCTGGCAGTCCTTCGGCTCCTGAGTGGGCACTCGTTGACATTTTCCGCGTGTTCAGCCCAGACGATCTGGCCGAGCATCCGCGAGATGGCGTAGCTCGCTGGTTTGAGTTTTTTCGAAATGTGTTGGTGCTGCTTCCGCTGATTGTAACCTGGGTGGGGATATGGACTGCAGTAGAAAGCTATCATGGTCTGATCAAGGACAGTCCGCAGCTCGCGGCGCAGTCCTTTATCTATTTGTGGCAGGGCGGTTTTGAGGGCCGCACCTGGTTGACGCTTTCGTGGGTTGCGATCATTGATGCAGCCCTCCTGTTGTTCGGTGTCGTTATTCCGACCATCGTGGTGTACGGTCGGCAACTGTCATCCGGAAGATCGCCCGATGGCTCGTCGTTGCGTGAAGCCCTGGTCGAGGCGGACCTGGCGTTATCCATTCACCGCCAACCATCTGGCATGGGCGGACTCACTCAAGCGCGCGAAGCGCTCGAGAAGATAGCAGACAGTCTCAAGCAACAACCTGAACAGGTGAAACAGAGCCTGCAACAAGTCGTGTTGCAGGTGGCGCAGACCATGCAGCAGGCCGGGTCCCAAATGACGCAGACCATGCAGCAAGCCGGCTCTCAAATGGCCCAGACCTTGCAACACACAGCTTCTCGATTTGAGAGTGCTGCGCAAGAGGTCTCTGCGTCTGCCCGATCGCTCGAGCAAACGCATGCCAAGATGCAAAAAGCAGTTAGCGCCTTGAGCACGCCCATGGATGCGCTGGCGACTCAAACTAAAGAGCTCGGGCCAGCCTTCCAGGAGACCAGTGCCAAGCTTCAAATGTGGGTGGACCTGGAACGAGAGAGTGTCGAAAAAATCACGAGAGTAGGGACTTTGCTCAATACTCTGGTTGGACAACTCACAAAAACCACCACTGATTTGATCGCAGCCACCAACGGGGTCGAGCAAGCGACAAACGTGCTGTTGGCGGTTGCTCAGCCACTGGCCGGCGCGCAAACCGGGCTGATAACTGCCCTCACCCGCGAACGCGAAGCCCAAACGAATCTGGCCAATGTGGTGTCCAAAGCCACTTACGATCTCGATCTTACCTTGCAGCAGGTCAGAGAAAGCGGAGTCAGACTCCACGGCATCGCTGTGGACTTGACAACGATTGCCCAGACGCTACCGCCCATGCTCGATCTGATGCAGGGCAACTTGGGGCAGGCGGTGCAGTCATATTCGGATGCAGGAGTCAAGCCAAGACCGCAGACTGCCCGGTCAACATCTGGCCGGCCCCAGCCCTGAGAACCCTGTAACCAGAGTCCAAGGCTGGCCTGCCGAATATCGGAGTGAGGTCATGAGTTCATCAAAGCCATCTTTCCGCCTTCGCGACACCGTATCGTTGAGCGGTTGGATCTATGCCGACCTGCTTCTGGGGTTGATGGTGCTTTTCCTGGTCTCAATGCGTGGCGCCAGTCCAGATGAGATCCTGTCAGCTCCTGGCCCCACCGCCACTTATACGATGACGATGACGCCGACACCAACATCCTCCCCCACGATGACGATGTCGGCCACTGCACGGGTGAGCCCTACGCCCACAAAAACACCCACTCCGACCCGAACAGCAACTTCTACCTTTACTCCCACACCAACTCCTACGCCTACGCAGAGGACTTTCATGGTGGGGCTAAGCCAGATACCTTTCACGGTAACTCTGCGTATCAATCCAGATCTGATTCCGGCCATCATGGCCGGCCGGCCCGAAGCCCGGACGGCTGCCCAAGCTCAACTGCGAACGCAGATCCGATATTGCTTTGCGCGAATACGGGGGCAAGCCGGCATGGTACTTGCTTTCGGGAACAATCCCAATCCGGCCATCGGAGAAAGGCTAGCCGGGCTGGCCACGGGCCTATTGAACCAAGAGTATCCGGATCTGTTTCCGCAAGAGTCGGGCCGCAAAACTGCCATCCGTAATTATCATACGATAACGAACAGTCCGGGGTTAAATGGAGTCATTGAGTTGGAGATCTTCTTCATCACTCTTCCCGATTATCCCGACATCATCGAGACCTATGGAGCAAAGTGTGAGCCGCCATGAGCCACCGATACGATTAACAGCTCTGGCGTCTGAGAGCCAGCGGCGATTTCACCACTTAGCCAGGAGGCACATCTCATGAACCGTTACAACATCCGCAAGATCTTCATCTGGCCGGCGTTCAAGTTCGGCGCGGTGATCGGCGCTGCGCTCATGATCCTGCCCGGCATCGCCTGGGGGATAATCACTCGCTCGACTGTCCGGGCAATGAACGCGTTTCTGGGTTCGCCAGGACTGCTGGCCGGGAGCAACCCCGACCTGACTGCGTTGGCCTCGCAAATCGCCGCCCTGGACAGGATGGGGCCTATGGTGGTGGTCTGGACGGCCCTGGCAGCCATCATAATCGGTGGGTTGCTGTATGGTCTGGCCGCGGCAATCTCGGCGCTGCTTTACAATCTCGTCGCCAGCCTGAGCGGGGGCCTTCTGATCGGCGCCGAGGTGGTGGCTGCGCCGGTCGTTCAACCTCAACCGGCCTTGCCACAGCCACAAGCTCTGCCCCCCGCGCAGCCGCAAGCTGCGGCGATACCTCCCTCGCCTGGCGCTCCGGCCGTTGCGCCAGGCGCACCGGTGGGCAAAGCCCAGCCGCAAGCAGGGCCCTGGTTGGCCGTGGGCGTTCCGCCCCAACATCGCCCTCTCCGCCCCGACCGCACCCGCCTCGGCAGCGCGGCAGATAACGACATTGTGGTGCAAGGCGCCAATCCCTACCATGCCGAGATCCGCTTCGAAGATGGTGTATACGTGCTCTACGATATGGCTGCCGGCCAGACCTGGGTCAATAACCGCCTTGTCGCCGGACGGAATATGCTCAAAGAAGGCTTTGTCATCCGTTTGGCTGCGCAGGAGATGGTCTTTCATGTTAGTTAGCGTCAGGGGCATCACAGTAGCCCGAAAGGTGGGAGGCCGTTATGGCTGACGAAATGGCACAGGTCCAATGTCCGCAATGCGGTAAGCCCAACCGCAATCAGGCCAAGTTCTGCGTGTTCTGCGGCAATGTTCTGCTGCCACAGGCCGTGACGCAGCCATCGGCGGATGTCCACGTTGGGCAGCAATCGTCCCCAGATGCGGCCGCCCAGCCTGGATCAATCCAGCCTGCCGCGCCATCCATCATGCCGCAACCGCGTGGACCGGAAGCCTTGCCCTCGCCCAACGCTGCGCCGGCGCCCATGCAGCCTCCCGCGGCCATTCCTTCTGAAGCATCCGGAACATCGCCTGTGGCAGGGGTCGCCGCAGCTCTGGCCGGCGCGTTTCAGGCTGTGGCCAGCCTCGTGCGCGACCTGTGGCCAGGTAATGCAGGAGGAGCCGACGTCCGGCCGCAGACGCAACCGGAAGCGGCACCTGGCGACTACGGCATGGGGTTGAAGCCGGTCTCGGGCAAGGCCAGCCACGTCGGCCAGGTGCGTCCTGTCAACGAGGACAGCCTGATCGCATTCGAGTTCACGAAGGTTCAGGAATCACGTGGAGTACCCATCGGCTTCTACGTCGTCGCCGATGGCATGGGCGGCCACAGGGCAGGTGAAATCGCCAGCCGCACCGTAAATAAGATCGTCACCGAAAAAGTCTTGCACGCCGAAGTGATCCCGGGCCTGGCCTTTGCCACGCGTAAGCTAGACGAAACTCCCGCCAGCGTGCTGACATCCGCCGTCAAAGAAGCCAACCGAATCCTCTATGATCTGGCCCAAAAGCAGGGTAGCGACATGGGCACAACCTTGACGGCGGCGCTGATCATCGGTGATACGGCTACCATTGCCAACGTGGGCGATAGTCGTACCTACCTGTGGCGTCACGGCACCTTGCGGCAGGTGACCAGGGATCATTCGCTGGTGGCCAGCCTGGTACAGGCCGGCATGTTGAAGCCGGAAGAAGCACGTGGCCATCCGCAGCGCAGCCAGATTTACCGCACTTTGGGCGTCAAACCCGATGTAGAAGTGGACATCTTCAGCGAAACCCTCCAGCGCGGAGATCGGTTGCTCCTCTGCTCGGATGGGCTGTGGGAAATGGTGTCGGATGTGGAAATTGCTCGGGCCGTGGGACAGGCGCGCAGCCCGCAAGAGATCTGTGAGACATTGATTCGCCAGGCGAACCAGGCCGGCGGACAGGACAACATCACCGTGATTGTGGTGAAGATGGAATGATGAGAATGATCGTGAGGGACTATCCGTGAATTGTCCAAAATGCGGAACGATCAACCGTCCTGGCGCCAGGTTTTGCAGCCAATGCCGCACGCCGCTCGTTCTGGGTGTGACCATGAAGGTGTGTCCCCAGTGTGGCCAGCCCAGCCCGCTGGGCGCGCAAGCCTGTGCGCATTGTGGACGCAAATTTGCCTCGCCGGCCCCGGCGCTTGTCTCGCGCCAAGCCGCATGGCTGGGGGTCGGCGGCATCGCGATTCTGTTGGTAGCACTCGCGGCCCTCATGACAATCGCGCGCGAGCGCAGCACGCGGGCTATGCCGCCGACGTCTTTGACACCCGGCGCCGGCGTCACGAGCGCCCCACAAAGGACGCCGCCGAGCACGCTCGAGCGCGCTTTGCTTGCCACGGTGCAGATCATCGTGCCGATAGATGGCGAGCGGCGCTCATCGGGCGGTTCTGGCAGCGTGTTGACCGAAAAAGGACATATCCTGACCAACTTCCACGTGGTCGGCGACCCGCGCACAGGTCGGCTCTACAACGCCAAGGGCACGATCTATGTGGCGATCAGCCCGGCCGATCTCAAGGGCCCGCCGCAGGTTCGGTATATTGCCGAAGTGGCAAAGAGCGACCCAAGGCTCGACCTGGCATTGCTCAAGATCCGCGCGACGCGAGACGGCAAGGCCCTTCCCGGTGACCTGGGGCTGACAACCATACCGGTCGGCGACTCTGATAGCGTGGCCATCGGCGACGAGATCTCAGTCATCGGCTTCCCCGGCCTGGGGGGCGACACCGTCACCTTCACCAAAGGGTCGGTGTCCGGTTTCCTGGCCGCTGAAGGCTGGATCAAGACCGATGCGGAGATCAACTCCGGCAACAGCGGCGGCGCGGCCGTCAACCGGGCCGGGCAACTTGTGGGCATTCCCTCCGCGGCCGCCACCGAGACAACGCGTGTGCCGGGCAAGATCGGACTGGTGCGGCCGGTGAACCTGGCGAAGGGGCTGATCGAGTGGGCGATCGTGGATGCGAGGCGATGATTGTGTTGAAAGGTCGGCCTGGCCATTGGCCCTCTTTTACGGTGATATGTTCTTGAGCGGGTCCACGATCGAGTTGCACACGTAAAGTGAGCGTACAATTGCAATGGAACCAGTCGGGCTGATGTATAATGTACAAGGAGGTGACAACATGACCTGTGCCCGCGAAGCCGATTACTCCAAAGCTCCGGAGCAATCCCCCGTCGAATCGCTCGACCGCGGCGCATTGGAGGCGCGACTGCGCAAGGCCGGCGGATTCGACCTCGGCGAGCCAAACCAGATGCACGACACTCCCCTCCATACGCAAGGGGACCAGCCCGACTGCTTGCTCCAGTCAGCGCGCATGGCTGAGCATCGGCAGACAGGTCGAGACCCCGGTCTGGAGGCGTTCAAGCAGCCGGCGATCGAGCAGGGCTTGTACGACCCTGAACTTGGTACCACCGTGGATCGGTTCGTAGATGTGATCAACGAACGACCGGGAGTCGAGGCCGAGCTGACGTATGGGAACAATCCGGAGGACATCAAGGACGCACTCGACGATGGCAAGTCGGTCATCGTGTGTGTGGATGCCTATGAATTCTACAAGGACGCTTGCAACTTGGAGCCCAACAGCGGTCAACATGCCATTGTCGTCACCGGCGCGGGCGAGACTGCGGATGGTGGGTGGCAGTTCACGGTCAATGACCCCAATTTCGAGGTTCCGAACCTTCCCGTGGACGGCGACCGATTCCTGAACGCGTGGGATGCGGCCCACCGGCCGATGATTACGGTAGAACGTGCATAGGAGCGACGTCATGGACATCCAGAAGCTGGGCAAACAAACCCTGGAAACGTGCCGGTCGCGCGGCTGGGCCGGCATGGAAACCGGCATCTCGCGGCCCGTGCCGGAGATCGTTGGCGGGCAGATACGCTTGTGGTATCTGCTCTACCGCTCGCAGGTGCGACCGCCGTACCAGATGCTCTACGAGCCGACCGCGGCCGTGGCGGTGGACTACGCGACGGGGCAAATCGTGGAACGTCGCGAGCTGTCCACCTCCACGCCGCCGAAAGCGTTGGGCCGTTACCCGCACGCGACGGCCGCGGCCATTCCACATGATCGTTGGCAGGCTATATGGGATGAGCTGTTCGGCCTCTACCCCGATGTGATCGCCGCGTTCGCCGGACAGCCCGCAGCGAGGCAGCGGGAAAAGGTGACGCGCTTCATCGAACTTTGGAAGCTGACTGCACCGCCATTCATGCAGAGCCATTATCGCGCGTTGAATCCAGCGTTCTTTGAGTGGCTGGAGCGCGCGCGTTGATCGTACTGCAATGCAATTGAGGGTTCGCCCATCGGACGAGAAGATTGTCATATGAGCCGCAAATCAGTCATCGGCACCCGATCATCTCTCTTGTGGCTGTTGATTCTCATCCTCCTCGCGCTGCTGGCCAACCTGGCACTGGCAGGACTGATCTTCCTGCCGCAGCTAAGGGCAACGTGGGACGAACAAGCCCGTCTGGCTGAAGCTGAGCGACACTACCAGGCCGGCGTGGCTTTTCAAAATGTTGAGGACTGGTCGGCCGCGGCAGAGGAATACCGACGAGCCATCCTACGGGATGCCGGTTACAAGGATGTGCAGGAACGACTGACGGCCGTACGGTTGAGGCTGAAGGAGGTTGCCGCCACCGCGATGGCAGAGGCTCTCGCCCAGGCGATGCGGGCGCAAGCCGCGCCCAGGGTTACCGCACCCACTGCAAACACGCGAACCGGGGCGGTTGGTTGTGCTACAGCGTTTATACTGCCAGTTGGCCATAAGCCCTCTTTTCTTAGGGGGCAATCATAGCAGCAAGGGAGCCGTCCGCCAAATAGCGGACGCGACAACGAAATGAGGTGCCTATGTCTGATGTGATCACCCTGACCACCACCCTCAGCCGGCCAGCGTTGCCGGCCGCCGACCAGGCGCAACTGATCTACCTGCTGGCCGAGCTGATGCCGTCGCGAAACATGGTAGCGGTTCGTATGCCCCTGAATATCGGCCTGGTGCTGGATCAGAGTGGCTCGATGCAGGATGGCGGCAAGCTTGAACAGCTCAAACAGGCCGTCAAGCACGTTGTAGACGAGTTGGCCGACGATGACTATCTGTCTATCGTCACCTTTTCAGGTGCGCCAACGCTGGTCTTGCCCAGCACGCAGGTCGGCAAATTGAAGCGGAGCGATCTGAAACGCCGGATCGACGCGATAGATATTAAATGGACCGGCACGGATATTGCCCCGGCGGTTGCGCTCGGCCGCGCCGAGGTGAAGAAGCGCCTGGCGCGCGAACGCGTCAATCGCCTGCTGATGCTCACCGACGGCCAGGTGTATCTCAACGACGGTAATCATAGCCGCGGGGAACGCGCATGCCTGGCTGAGGCAGACCAGTGCGGCAAGGAGGGCATTCCCCTGCTGGCGCTGGGGCTGGGCGTGGATTGGAACGAGGCGCTGTTATCGGATATGGCGGCTCGGTCGAGGGGACAAGCAGACTATATCGCTCGCCCCGAGGAGTTGACACCGATTTTTGCCAGTCTGGTGCAGGCCATGCAAGCTGCAGTAGCCCGGAACGCAGTCTTCAATCTCCGCCTGACTGCAGGAATTGCACCGAGAAAGATCTGGCGGGTCGTGCCGGCGATCTCTGATCTGGGCTACAACCCTCTTTCCGACCGAGCCATCAGCCTAGGGCTGGGCGACCTGGAACGTGGAGTTGGCCAGGTGCTTCTGGTGGAGTTGGCGGTAGGTTCCAAAGCACCCGGCAACTATCGCATCGCGCAGGTAGAGGTCAGCTACGATGTGCCGGTTCAAGGTAAGATTGGTGAGAAGGTTAAGACCGACATCCTGCTGCAAATCACTTCAGATCCCGGTTTGACTCGTCAGTATAATGCTCGAGTCATGAACGTGATCGAACGCGTAACCGCCTTCAAGCTGCAGAGCAGTGCCCTGGACGATGCCCAGGCCGGGAACCTGTCCGGCGCTCAGCAGAAGTTGGCCAACGCCATCACCATGCTGCTTAACCAGGGCGAGACCGCCCTGGCAAGCCAGCTTCAAGCCGAGGCTGAACGCCTGGCGCGGGGACAGCAAGTATCGCCCGAGGGGCGCAAGACGATCCAGTTTACCAGTCGTAAGACTGTGCGCCGTTCGTGAAAGATGCACATGTTTATTAGGGTGTGTCTGCAAATCATAGCC
>DAOUAJ010000432.1:0-7752 GCA_034433615.1 Anaerolineae bacterium
AACCACGCTGCCGGGCACCGGATCGCTCCAGACACCGCTCGGATAGTTCCCGCTGAAGCGCTGGATTTCGCGACCGGCTGCATCTTTGATGATGACGAAATCGTAGTTAGCCTCAGTCTCCAGACGGGAGAAGTGGACGCGAGAGGCGCTGGCACTCGGATCCGGGTTGGTCACCGTCCACGTCTGGTTGGTGTTGTTAGCGTAAGGGTGCGCCGACTCAGCCAGACAAACGGGGGTGGGGGTCGGTGTAGGAGTGGGGGGTGGCTCGGCCAAAGCCACAGCGGCGCGAGCGTCAATCCGCCCGTAGCCGAACAGATCATCTCGCCCTGTCGCTCCCAGGTCCACCGCAGTGGATTCAATGGCCCATTCCACATCATCATTCGTCCAACCCGGATGCTGCGACCAGACCAGGGCCGCCAGACCTGTCACATGAGCGGTGGACATGGAAGTGCCGGCGTGTTGCTCATAGGCAGCACCTCCCCCTCGCCAGGAAGTGCTCATGATCCAGTGGCGGGGATTGGGGTCCGTTGAACTGCTGGGATCGCCGCCAGGGGCCGCGACATCTACATAGAAGCCGGCATTAGAGTAAGAGGCATGCCTGTCCTGATCATCAGTGGCTGCGACGGCTATCACATGTGGGTATGCTGCCGGGTAGATAACGGGACTGCCTTCATCGTATTCGTTGCCGGCAGCGGCTACCAGGAGCGCGCCGCGTCCGTAGGCGTAATTCACCGCAGCTTGCAGGGTCGCACTGTCAGTGGTGCCGCCCAGACTGAGATTGATAATGCGCGCTCCCTGATCCACTGCCCAACGGATGCCATTGGCAATGTCGCTGATATACCCGCTGCCTTCGTTGTCGAGCGCCTTGACCGGCATGATGCGCGCGCCCCAGGAGATGCCGGCCACGCCGATGCCGTTGTTCGTGGCTGCGGCAGCGATGCCGGCGACGTGCGAGCCGTGTCCTTCGTCATCCTGGGGGTTACTGTCATTGTTGACGAAGTCATAGCCAGCCACGATCTTGCTGCTGAGATCGGGGTGACCCAAGTCAACGCCGGTATCTACCAGAGCAATAACGACATCCGTAGCGCCGGTAGTGATGTCCCACGCTGCCGGCGCGTTAATCTGAGGCAGGTTCCACTGATACGTCGCGTAGGAAGGATCGTTGGGAGTGAGGAGGGCATGAAAAATGTAATCCGGTTCAGCGTATTCCACTGCCGGATGGCGGCTCAACTGTTTGGCAATAGCCAACTCCTGCCCTTCCGGTGCGGTGACCACCCGCACACCCAGCCCTGGGATCTCTTTGACAGGTTGCAGACCATACTGGGCCAGGACAGATTGGACAGTGTCTGCGCTGACGGCCTTGCCGAATTTGACCAGCAGCCGGCCGGCCGCGAACACCCTTACGGGTGCAAGATCCACTGATGGTGTACCGGCCCGGTTTCTGGCGAGAGATGACACGGTAGAAGCGAGGAGCAAAACCGCGATCAAACTAACAGAAAGGATAAGAGCGGGATAGCGTCTCATATGTTGAACTCCTTACCAAGAGATGGAGCCTGGTGGCCGGGTGGGGGGCGTAGTTCTGTTGAGGCGTAACCCTTGAGACCGAAACTCTTCACAGGCATCCTGTACCCGATAGGGTAAATACATTTTACCATAGAAACGACGAAGGTGCAGGAAGGCGCCATATATCTCCAGCAGATAAGCCGGCAGCTAGAAGCCGCCGGCCACGGTTTGCGAAGCCTCTCTTTGAGGGCTACCGTACCGGCGGTGGCTTCCTGCAGACAGAACACCGCCTCCTGGGAGGCAAATTCCATCTCGCGCCCTACTCGATCTCTGCCATCGGAAGCTGCGGTGAGCGCGGATTCACATAAAGCTTTTGAGAACGGGAGTCGGCAATGAGGTCCAACGCCTTCATCACGATAGCCCCCAAAAGCCCATATCGCTTTTCAGGTTCGATCACCGCTTCAAATACCCCTTTGCGCTCACAAACGGTCACTTCGACCCCGTAGACGACCTCTCGCTCTGCGATCTCTTCGTTTGCGTAGCGCACCACCTGGGTACGGATGACAGGAAACTGGAGCTGCTGCTGCAACCAGCCTGGCAACACCAGCATGGTAGCTCCTGTATCCACCTTCACTGACAACTCGATGGGCTCACTGCCGACGAGCACATTGCGCACCGAGATGGTCTCATAAAAAATACCCATTCCTATCTCTCCCTTACAAGCCAGAGCTTAAGGCGAGGCCCTACCGGCTGGCCCAGAGCATGCCGCGCTGGACGATTATCCGCGCCTCCGGCACGTCGAAATCCTTCGCCACATGACCCAGTGAGCAGTAGAAGACGCGACCCTTGCCCCACATGCGCTTCCAGACCACTGGCATCACCGTGCCGGCGATCCACGGGGCATACTCGCCGCCAAAGGTCGTGGTCGCCAACACCTCGTTGGACGGGTCCACGTGCATGTAGTACTGCTCCGAGTGCATCTTGAAGTCTTTCAGGCCAGCGGTGATGGGGTCGTCATGGTTGATGATGTTGACTTCGTAGTCAATCACGCCGCCGGGATGGGCCACCCATTGGCCGCCGACCATGAACTGGTAATCGGTGTTGTTGCGGAACGAGTCGCCTGCACCGCCATGCCAGCCGGCGAAACCGACACCGCTGGCGATGGCATCCAGCAGCCCCTTCTCTTGTTCCCGGGTGATCGTACCCATCGTCCACACCTGGACGACCAGGCTCAGGGACTTCATCCTCTCTTCGTTGAGATAGGAATCGAGCGTGTCAGAGACTTCCACGTCGTACCCTTGCTCGCGCAGCCAGGGGGCGAAGATGCCTACACACTGCTTGGGCTCATGGCCCTCCCAGCCGCCCCAAACCATGAGAACTTTCTTTGCCATAATCGGACTCCTTTTTCATAAATACGTAAAACGTGAAACGTAAAAGGAGCCTACATAGAGAGCAAGATCTTTACGTTTTACACTTTACGCTTTATGGATGCTACGTTACTGCCACAGACCATTGAGGAACTTCACCTTCTCCACCGTCTGATACGCCCCGCCACCCTCGTGATTGTTATAGCGCCAGATGCGGATCTCCTTGGGGCCGGCGAAGTAGTTGTAAGCGGCGAAGACGGTGGACGGTGGGCAGATCAGGTCCATCAAAGCCACCGAGAAAAGGGCCTGAGCCTTCGAACGCACTGCAAAGTTGACGCCGTCAAAGTAGGAGAGCGTCTTGAAGACCGTGTCAATCTTATCCCGATGCACCACGCAGTATTTGGCGATCTCGCTGTATGGGGCAGCATCGGTGATCTCGGTAGCGCGGCGATAGTGGCAGAGGAAGGGCACATCGGGCATGATCACCGACACGCTCGGCTCCAGGCCGCCGACCGCGATCGCGATGCCGCCGCCCTGGCTGCCACCGGTTGCCGCGATGCGTCCGGCGTCTACCGCCGGGTGCGACTGGGCCGCTTCCACGGCCCGCACGGCATCGGTGAAGACGCGGCGGTAGTAGTAGGTGTAAGGGCTCAGAATGCCGCGCGTCATGAACCCGGGATGGTGTGGGTTGGCGCCCTCCGGCTCAGGATCAGGGGTGTCACCCTTTAACCACGTGCTGCCCTGGCCGCGAGTGTCCATCACCAGGTGAGCATACCCGGCGCTGCTCCACAGCAGCCAATCGGTGGGGAAGCCGCGGCCGCCACCGTAACCGATGTACTCCACCACACAGGGGAGAGGGCCGGACCGTTGTCGGGGGAGCAATAGCCATCCCTTGATGGGCTGGCCCCCGTAGCCGTTGAAGGTGACATCGAACGTCTCCACTGTGCGCAGCCCATAATCCACCGGCTCAAAAGTGGCATTGAGGGGAAAACGTCGGGCCTCCTCCAACGTCTGCTGCCAGAAAGTGTCGAAGTCCGCCGGTTCCTCACGCAGCGGTCGGTAGATCTTCAGTTGTTCCAAAGGTAGATCGAAAAGCACTTTGGCCTCCTTTCCGTAATACGTAAAACGTGAAACGTAAAGTCACGCATCATGTTCCATGTTTTACGTTTCACGTTTTACTCTTCACTCGTCCAGCCACCCCTCGCACAATCCCAGGGGCAGGGGGGCCGGGCGCTTGCAGGTACTGGTCAGCTCGATGTGCTTGCCGGTGGCAGAGGCATCGAGGAAGGCTTGCATGGTGTCCAGGACGTGATAAGCCATCTCGCCGTTGGCGCGATGGGGCCGGCCGGAGCGCAGCGCGTAGGCCATGTCGGCGACGCCGATCCCCCGACTTTGCCTGGTGTAGCCATGTGTAAGGGGCACCTGGCTCCACTCGCTGGCGCCAGCGCGCCGCACCGCTACCGGCCCACCGAAGCCGTTGGGATCAGGCACGCTTAGCGACCCCTCGGTGCCATAAATCTCGATGCGAGGCAACTGGGCTGCCCAGACGTCGAAGGTGGTGATGATCGTCCCCACCGCGCCGTTGGCGAAATCCATGACGCCGGCCACATGTGTCGGTGTTTCCACCTGGATTTTCTTCCCAAACTTGGGCTGGCTGGTGATCGTGCGCTCCGGGAAAGTGATGCGCGCCGAGCCGGTGACGCGTCGCACCGGCCCGATCAGGTTGACCAGCGCGGTGAGGTAGTACGGCCCCATGTCGAACATCGGCCCGCCGCCCGCCTGGTAGTAAAACTCGGGATCGGGGTGCCAACTCTCGTGGCCGTGGCTCATCATGAAGGCACTGGCAGCCACCGGCTCGCCGATCCAGCCGTCGTCAATCAGCTTGCGGCAGGTCTGTAACCCGCCGCCCAGGAATGTGTCCGGCGCGCAGCCGAGGAGCAACCCTCGCGCCCGTGCCACTTCTAGCAGCCTTCGCCCTTCCTCACGGGTGACCGCCAGCGGCTTCTCGCTGTAGGCCGACTTACCGGCCTCCAGCGCCGCCAGGCTGACCTCAAAGTGCGCCTTGGGGATCGTCAGATTGACAACGATCTCGATCTCAGGATCCGCCAGCAATTCTTCTGGAGTGCAGGCTTTGGGGATTTGATGCTGCTCCGCCTTAGCCTTCGCCCGCTCCGGAACGATGTCGGCGCAGGCGACGATGTCAAGGATCTCGAACGTTTTCCCGGCCTCGAAGTAGACGCCGCTGATGGCGCCACAGCCGATAATGCCAATTTTCACCGGTTTCATACAGGCTCCTAGGGTTTGATGAGAGAACGAACGGAATCCATCGTCAAAGCTCGAAATGAAGTCTACCACAGAGAGGGGAGGAGATCAAGCTGTTGCATGATGGTGCAAAGCCCCTCAAAGGCGATAAAGCCCTTGACAGCGGGCAAAGAATCTATCACCTGGACCTGGCGGCCAAGAGGCGCTGGTGGGGGCCGCTGGGCGGTTTCGACTCGGCCGAAGGGTGGGCGTTCTACCTGGACGACCTCAACCGCAATCTCCGGCAGATTCGCGAGGTCGCCACCGATCCTCGCCGCCGAGTGACAGAGGTCTTCCCGCCCAAGAAGAGCGATGAGCAGATCGTTCCCATCATTGATGCGCTCGTGAACGATCACCAGGGCTATTTCCAGGTGAACGTCCCCAACCACGGTGCACTGGACGGGATCCCTGACAACGTGGTGGTGGAGGTGCCGGCGCTCATTGACGGCAAGGGGGTGCGGCCGCTGGCGGTGGGGCGCCTGCCGGAGCGGATCATGCTGGGGGTGATGTGGCCGCGCTGGCTGGCGATGGAACGCAGCCTGGCGGCATATTTGACCGGCGATCGGCGTTACCTGATGCAGCTCATGATGGCCGACCATCGCACGCGCACGTGGGAGCAGGCCGAAGAGGCGCTAGACGCGCTGATGCGGATGCCCGGCAACGAGGCGATGGCACACCACTACCGACTTGTGCCTTAACCGGGTTACCTGTATCCTGTATCTTGCTTCCTGTATCCTGCCAAAAGGAGTAGCCCATAATGATCCAACCATTACCCCAGATCGTCCGCGTAGATGGCCGGCCCCGGCTGCTGGTGGATGGTCGGCCCTTCCTGATCTTAGGCCTGCAGTGGGACTGCGATAGCTGCTTCAGCCCGGAGGAGATGAATCCGCTGTTCCCTCACGCTGCCCGACTGGGAGCCAACACGGCTGTCCTCCCCACCTACTGGCGGGAGGTGGAATCCGAGCCTGGCCGTTACAACTTCGAGATAGTGGACGAGCGCATTCACCAGGCACGAGTCCATGGACTGCGCTCCGTCTTGCTCTGGTTTGCGACCTGGAAGAACGCCTGCCCCTTTTACGCGCCAGACTATATTCGCAACGATCCCGGCACATATCCCCGCGCCCTGGACCGCCACGGCCAGCCGACGGTGAGCCTGTGTCCCTCGTCGGAGGCGACCTGGCAGCGCGATCGCGATGCGCTGGTGGCACTGATGACACATTTGCGCGAGGTGGACGCCGATCGCACCGTGATCATGATCCAGCTCGAAAACGAGCCGGGCATCCTGGGTAGTGATCGTTGTTACTGTTCGACATGCAGCGCCCAGTTTGCTGCCGGTGAGTGGGAGGCCGCCTGGGGTGAGCACGCGGCCGAGGCCTTCAGCGCCGTCTCTATCGCCCGTTACATTGACCGGCTGGCGGCGGAGGCAAAGGCGGCCTACCCGCTGCCGATGTACATCAACGTCTGGCTGGCGCCGGCCGTGGGCGGCATCCCCGGCCGTGATTATCCATCGGGTGGGGCCGTGCATGCCGTGCTCGACCTGTTCCGACAGCAATTGCAGCATGTGGACTTGGTGGCGCCGGACATCTACAGCAGCAGTTATCGTGATTTCCAGCGGCTGTGTCAGGTCTACAGTGCTAACGGCAACCCACTCTACATCGCCGAGCACAGCAGTTCGCCGGACGGTCGTGCCGAACGGAATGTGTTTTACGCCATAGGCCAGTTTGGCGCGCTGGGATTCGATCCCTGGGCGATAGACTCCCCGTTCCCAGAGCGATACGCGCCACCCCTGGTGGATCCGGTGGGAGGCGAGTGGGGGCCACAGGCGTACGCGCTGCGGGACTCTTACGTCGCCATCAGCCGTGCGATACAACCCATTGTGGAAGCCCAAGGGACTGAGAGGTTGTTCACTTTTGTGCAGGAGCCGGGGGAAACTGGCACCGGTTGGGCCGCCGAGGGATGTGATTTGTTGATCTCATACCACGACCGGGAGGGCACCGCGCGCGGGATGGCGATCCAACAGGTGGCTAATGAGTTCCTGCTGATCGGCGTGGGGTTCAGCGTGCGATTTCGGCGCCCCCGGCCCGACGGACGTCCCGTGCCCATCATCTCAGCGGAATGGGGCTATTTTGAAGGGGACCGCTGGGTGAGATTGCATCCCATGCGTCGTGAGCACCTGGAATCGGAGGGCCATCCCATCACGTTGTTGGAACCGGGCGTCGTCCACGTCGCTCTCGACGTCACGTGAGGCTAACTTTGTGCAACGCGGGACCCAGGATGCAGGACATGACAACTCGCGTCCTGCATCTCGTATCTTGCATCCTGTACCATGAATCCTTTGCCTTGCATTCGCGTTTCGTATCTTGAGTGTCTTACTTGACCCTTGGAGGTTCTTATGTCCCAATCCTGGCGTGGAATTTTCGTCATCGTGGTCACCCCTTTCACCGAAGGGTACGAGCTCGATGAGGCCAGCCTGCGTAAGGAAGTGCGTTTTTGTATCGAGGCCGGTGCCCACGGTCTGGTTGGCCCGGCCAACGCCAGCGAGTTCTCCACCCTCTCTGACGATGAACGGAGGCGGTGGATC
>DAOUAJ010000433.1:0-1502 GCA_034433615.1 Anaerolineae bacterium
GGTGCGCGCCCCGCTCGAGCCACTTCCTCCAACAGAGCGTCATAGACCGGTGCCAGATTGCCCCAATCGAAGCGCGACATCGCCTGACGCAGCGCGGGCGGTGTTGAAGTGCGTTCCCTCAGCACATAGTGTAGCCGGTTCACCAAATCTTCAAGACCCTCATACAGGCAACTCGCGTGCCACTCGGCCGGAATCAACTCCGGATAACTGAGGCGGCGCGGCAACAGAGGCAGGCAGCCGCAGTAGATCGCCTCCACCACGGCGACACCGAAGAACTCGTGGAGAGCCGTGCTTACCACCACGTCCGCATCCCATAACAGCCGCGCATAATCGGCTCGCCGTGAGGCAAATCCCCAATGCACGACCCGCTCGCCCAACCAGCCCCGCGCGGCCTCAAATTCTACCGGCATCTGGCGGAAGTTCTCGCCCGCCACCGCCACCCGAAACGGCACACCCTCGCCCGCCAGCCGCTCCAGGGCCGCGAAGAACTCCCCTGGATTCTTGTCGTACTCCCATCGTTGGTTCCATAAGATGATGGGCGGGCCAGGTGGAGACGGATCGCCAGGCTGCAGCTCGTCCAAGCTGCGCAGATCACACCCCACCGGCAAGACCTGCGCCCGCTCTCGCGCCTGGGCGATCAGAGGAAGATGATGGTAGTCAGGGAAATGCTTCAATAGCCGGGGCAATTCATCGAAGAACTGTTCCAGGTGAAAGTGAGAGTTAAAACAGAGCCGGTCGGCGGCCAGCGCGCTCAACCAATTGATCATGCCGTAAGTCAGATCACGCTTCTCGCCTGGCGGCAACGGATAGGTCAACTGGTTCTCGTGAAAATAGAGGACGATCGGCACATCTGCCAGACAGGGGCGAGCCAGGCCGATCAGAGCGGGCAGGTTCACCATGTCCGAGGCCAGGATGACGTCCGGGCGCCCATGTCGCTGCCAGCGCTCAGCAGCCTGGCGGGCTAACTCCATCGCTCCACCCTGCATACGCCACTTCCAGAAGTACCCCGTCATACTCAACAGCTCGACCTGATGCCGCGAGTGACGGGCATACCCTTCAGCCCAGGCCTGGTGAGATCCTGTGCAGTAAGGCTCGATCAACCAGACAAGCATGGTCCTATCTAATCCAGGGGGATGATGAACTCGCTGGTCGCCTGCGAGAGGTCCGCGTAGACACCGCGCATCTCAGGCGGCAGCAGCGCCGCGATGCGGTACATGGCCTCGTCAGTCATGCGTCGCATGATCCCCTTGTCCACGCGGCTGGACGTCGGCCACCGGAACTTAAAAGGCTTTCCGATCTTGATGTGAATAGGGGTACGGCGCAACCGCTTGAGATTAGTCACGAAAGGAGTAGCCCCCGTCACGGCCGCCGGAACAATGATCGGGTCGTGCCGCTTGGCAAAGAAGACGAAGCCTTCCTTGCCCTGCTGCAACCCTCCCGTCAGACTACGCGTCCCCTCGGGCGCGATGATGAGGGCCTGCCCGGCCGCCAACAGACTGTCT
>DAOUAJ010000434.1:0-16333 GCA_034433615.1 Anaerolineae bacterium
GCTCGATTTGCTGATTCGCCGCCATCGCCTGCCGGTGGAGGTGGCTGCCCGCGTGTTAGCTCCGCCCCTCTGGAGTGAGATCGCGGCCATGCCGCCGGCCGAGCGACGGCTGCACGAGGCGCTGCGCCAGGTGTACGGCAGCCTGCTCATGAACGGCCCCTTCACCATCATCGCCGCGCACCAGGGCGAGATGATCGCGCTGGGGGATCGCATCCGGCTGCGGCCGCTGGTAGCGGGCATCTGCGGCGATCGGCTGTACGTCTCCTCTGAGGAATCAGCCATCTGGCTGGTGTGCCCGAACGTGGAAGCGACGTGGATCCCCGTCGGTGGGCAGCCCGTGATCGGCCGGCTGGGCGAGAAGCCGTTGCCGCCGGAAGTGTACGGCTACGTCATGCCGTTGACGATACCAGTAGAGGCCCTTGTGACGGCGTGAGATGAGGAGCATCTTGCCACCTCGATTTATCGTCCAACGTGATCGGGACCGTTGTATCGGCTGCCAGGTCTGCGTCAACCAGTGCGGTTGGGACGTTCACTACTACGATGAGTTGGACGACGTTGTGCTCTCCTACGATGAGCGATGCGTGGCCTGCCATCGCTGTGTAGTCTTTTGCCCCACGCACGCCCTGACCATCCGCGAGCGGCCGCTGGACTATCGCCGCAACGCCAACTGGACGCCCGAGGTGATTGAGGACATCTACAAGCAGGCGGAGACGGGCGGCATCATCCTCACCGGCATGGGTAACGACAAACCCTACCGCAACTACTTCGATCACCTGGTCTTGAACGCCAGCCAGGTGACGAATCCCTCGATTGACCCGCTGCGCGAGCCGATGGAACTGCGCACCTACCTGGGGGCCAAGCCGGACCGGGTCACGTTGGACCCGCGAACGTTGGAGCTACGCACCGAACTGGCGCCGCAGGTGCCGATTGAGGTGCCGATCATGTTCTCGGCCTTGTCATACGGGGCGATCAGCCTGAACGTGCATGAATCGCTGGCGCGGGCGGCAGCCCAGGCCGGCACGCTCTACAACACGGGCGAAGGCGGCCTGGCGCGTCATCTTTATAAGTACAAGGATCACTGCATCGCTCAAGTGGCGTCGGGGCGCTTCGGTGTGCACCCGGACTACCTGGAGATGGCCCGTGTCCTGGAGATCAAAATCGGCCAGGGGGCCAAGCCGGGGATCGGGGGGCATCTGCCAGGCGAGAAGGTGAGCGCTCCCGTGGCGGCCACGCGTATGATCCCCGTGGGCACCGACGCGCTCTCGCCCGCGCCGCAACACGACATCTACTCCATCGAGGACCTGGCTCAGCTCATTTACGCGCTGAAGGAGGCGACGCGCTACACTAAACCCGTGTCGGTGAAGATCGCGGCGGTACACAATGTGGCGGCCATCGCCAGTGGCATCGTGCGCGCCGGCGCGGACATCGTTGCTATTGACGGGCTGCGCGGCTCGACAGGCGCGGCGCCCAAGATCATCCGCGACAACGTGGGCATCCCCATCGAGCTGGCTATCGCGGCCGTGGACACCCGCCTGCGCCAGGAGGGCATCCGCAACCGCGCGTCCATCGTAGCGGCGGGGGGCTTCCGCAACAGCGGCGACGTGCTCAAGGCCATTGCGTTGGGGGCGGACGCAGTGTACATCGCCACGGCGGCGCTGGTCGCGCTGGGCTGCCACGTCTGCCAGATGTGTTACACCGGCAACTGCTCGTGGGGCATCGCCACCACGCGGCCCGATTTGAGCAAGCGTGTGAACCCTGAGATCGGCGCAGAGAGACTGGTGAATTTGTTGCGCGGGTGGAGCCTGGAGATCAAGGAGATGCTGGGGGGCATGGGGATCAACGCGCTGGAGAGCCTGCGCGGCAACCGGCTCCACCTGCGCGCGGTGGGGTTAACAGAGGCCGAGATGCAAGTTTTGGGTGTGTCCCAGGCAGGAATGTGAAATGATTCGTGGGAATTAGCGAGATGCTTGCGCGACTGAGCGTACAAGCCAGCACCATGGTCGAGATTGACGCAACGGGACTGCATTATCGAGAACTGAACGCCCGCATTCATGCCGCAGTAGCCCAGGGAGCCGAGGCGATTCGCCTGCTCAACGTGCGCGGCCAGCGTTACATCGGCACCGGGCTACGCCGGCCCGTGTACATTGAGATTAACGGCGTGCCGGGCAACGATCTGGCAGCTTTCATGGAAGGGCCGCGCATCATCGTGTACGGGAATGCCCAGGACGGCTGTGGCAACACCATGAACGCCGGGGAGATCGTCGTTCATGGCCACGCCGGCGACATCACCGGGCTGTCCATGCGCGGGGGGAAGATCTTCGTCCGTGACAATGTGGGATATCGCGTGGGCATCCACATGAAAGAGTATCAGGAGCAGCGCCCGGCCATCGTCGTCGGCGGCACGGCGCAGCACTTCCTGGGCGAGTATATGGCCGGCGGGGTGCTGGTGCTGCTGGGGTTGGACACACCGGGCGGGAAACATGCGGCACGGTTCATTGGCACCGGCATGCACGGCGGCGTCATGTACTTCCGCGGCACGCTGGAGCGGGACCAACTGGGCAAAGAAGTGGGGATCGTAGAGTTGAACGAAGCCGATCGCGCCCTGCTGGGCCGGCTGGTGGGGGAATTCTGTCAGCACTTTGGCTACAACGCCGACGAGATCATGAGCGGTGACTTCATCAAGCTACTGCCGCTGTCCAGGCGGCCGTACGGGCGATTGTACGCGTACTAATTCCCGCACTACCTGATGCTACGCCTCGAACCTGACCGGCGAGCACGCCATCAGCAGTGTCATCGGCGTGATGAAATACCCGATCACTTCGTAGAGCAATCAAGGTGAGCAACACTGAGGCGCGTTCACTTAACGGATATTACGTCTACGGCATCGTGGAGGGCGATGGCAGCCAACCCGTTGAGGGGCTGCCAGAGGAGGGCATTGATCCGGCCTATCCAGTCTATGCTCTGCAACCATCAGCTATCAGCCATCAGCCATCAGCTATCAGCGCCATTGTGAGTAAGGTATCACTGCAAGAGTTCGGCCGGGAGGAGCTAAAGGCCAACCTGAATGACATCAAGTGGGTGGAGGCCAAGGTGTTAGCCCACCAGCGCATCCTCGATCAGGTGCTGGCCCACCATACTCTCATCCCCATGAGATTCTGCACCATAATATCAAAGCGAGAGCCGTGTGCAAGAGATGTTGGCCCGGCACTACGACGATTTTGTGGACGCCCTGGCGCATCTGTGCCTACTATGATGGCTCCGGCTACGCCGCTGGAGGCGAGAGCGCGTACTCTGTACGCCAGGAGAAAGCCAACCAAGAGTTGGAGGGGGTTCATGTGCCCAGATTGCTTCTTGTTCTTCGTCAGGCAAGGCAAAGAATTCGCCTACGGTTAGCCCGCCAAGGAAGGGGTCGTCGTCCCGCATGGGCCGAGCTTCGCCTCCCAATTCCTCCAGCTTCTTCTTGAAGTACTCCCGCAGCTCAGCCTCATCCCATTTCCTCGCCGGAGCGGGCTTCTCCTCTTGAAGCTTCACCTCTTGCAGGTCAGGCACCAGACGCACCAGTTCTGCCAGCTCCTCCCGGCTCATCCGCCGGATGATCTCGGCTACTTGCTTTACAGACGGACGCTCTTTGGTCGCAGCTTCAGCCATCTCATCGCCTCCCTTTGCCCTTCCTCACTTCGCTCATTCTAGCACAGCCCGCGGAAAAGGGGAAGCGGAGCGTAGATCGGTTCCTGGCGGAGCTGCCTCTTGAGGACGACCCGGCCATGCGCATTGTGGCTCTGGGGCACTCCGGCCTGGGAGACTTGGCCCGTAACCACGATAAGTACATCATTGAATTCGAGAAAAGGAGCAACGCTCCGTGAGCGCTGATGGGATGGAGAAGCAATGACGGTGGAACAGATAGGCCAGGCCCTTTGACTGCAAGCGCGGCTGATGCTATGATTCCTCCGCGACCGGCGCGGTAAAGACGCCCAGTGCCAGGAACGCCAGGACGTATCCCAGATAGTTCTCGTTGAGGAAGCGCGAGGCGAAGAGGAAGCCCAACAGGAGCAGGCCGTAGCCCCAGCAGGCTGTGTCTATCCCGTTGCGCCGCATCTGCTGGACGAGGGTCACGGCCAGCAGTGGGAAGGCGATCAACAGCTCAGGGATCCAGAACGGCCAGTAGCTCAACCGGCTCTTGACCAGCCCCAGCGCCAGCACAAAGTTCGCCAGGCCCCACCCGCGGATCTGGTACGGCATCGCGGCCGTGCCGCTGGACCAACGCCACACGTCGTCCACCAGCGCGGCCGGGTCCCAGACCAGGTAGGGGAGCACCAGCAGCAAGAAAATGATCAAGGCCGGGGTCGCCCACCGCAGCGCAGGCACGATCTTCCCCGGTAGCTCGTGCCAGTTAATCGCCTCGCTGTCGGTCAACAGGAGCACGTAGAAGGGTGCCAGGAACCAGGCCGTGGGCTTGGAGGCGCACGCCAGGCCATAAGCCACGGCGGAGGTCGCCCACCAGCGCCCGCGCGTTGCCGGATTTTCGTGCCCGCGCTGCCACAGCCAGAGGCTGAGCACGATCCACGCCAGGACAAACGAATCGTTCTGGCCAAAGATGACATCCGAGGCCATGATGGGATTCAGGCCCAGCAGCATGAGCAGCGCCAGGCGATCTCCCGGCTGGCGGGCCAGCCCCGGCGCCAGGGCCAACGTCAGCACCAGCAGCAAGAGGTACACGAACCGCTGGTCGTACCATCCTAACGTCGCTTGGCTGAGCAGGTAGAACGGCGTGGAGAAGAGGAAGGTCCAGGGCAGGTAGGGGAAGTGATAGAGCCCCGTGCGGAATTCGATGCCCCACTCGGCCATGGGCGTCTTGAGGTAATCTTCCACGTAGGGGTTCTTGCCCTGAAGGAAGAATTGGATCACCGCCTCCGTCTGGATAACACCGCCGTCGTGGGTATAGCTGGCCGGGCCCGATTGCTGGCGCAGCAGGATGAGCTTGCCCGCAGGCACGAACACGGTGACCAGGATGATCGCCCAGATCAGCGCCAGCTTGATCCGGTAGGCGGCCCTCTGGCTCAGGTGGTCGGCCAGGGCGTCAACCAGGAGGTAGATCACCAACCCAGTGAAGGCCAGGCTGATCAGGATCAGCGCCAGGGGATCGCTCAGCCAGTCGGCCAGCAACTCCATGCCTTTGGGCGAGAGGAGATGCCCTAGCAGCGGGTGACGGGCCACGTCCTGGTGGCGGGTCGGCAGCACCAGGTCGGCCAGGGTGTCAATGCGCACCCGCGCGACCAGCAGCACAGCCAGCAACAGCGCATCGAGGGGTCGTCTCATGGTATGCCTCGCACCAGAAGGTTGTGGGCATTATAGCCTAATGGAGAGGCAACGAGGAAATGGAATGACGAGGGATGAGGCAACGAGGGGGGACACGGAGACGCGGTGATGGGGAGACGCGGTGACAGGGTGATAGGGTGAATCTCCGCGTCTCCGCGTCCCGTCGTCTCCACGCCCCCGTGTCACCGTGTCATCGCCGCAGCCTTTAGCGGCCCGCCCTGGACGTCGTGCAGGCCAGGAAAAAAACCCACCCTTGTGAGCGCTAACTCCCTGGAGTCGAGCCCTTTCTAGTGGGCAATCTCTTGATAGGAGAGTCATTTATCATGCGAGGCCTCGCTACTCTCATACTGGCCACTTTGTTGCTTCTGGGGCTGGCAGTAGGTGCTTACGTAGCTACCGATCAGTTCCTGGCCGCGGCCTATACGCCCAGCCTGCTCGCGATGGACCCGGACCTGCCTCCAGGTGAAAGCGGGCCGCCCTTAGCCCGGCGATTAGTGGTGATCATCGCCGATGGGCTGCGCGCGGACGCGCTCTCTGCCATGCCCTTCACCGATGAGCTGTGGGCGCGCAGCGCCAGCGCGATCGTACACCTGCCGTCGCCTACTTACGCCGCGGCCGGCTGGTATACCATCTTGACCGGCGCCACACCCGAGCTGTTGGGCCTGCCCCTGCTGCCCGATCCCGCCCGGCCTGGCCCGCGCCTGCCGGCAGGCTCATTGCTCGCCTTGAACGTGGCCACCGGGCGGACGTGTGCCATCGCCCTCCATACCACATGGCAATCACTCTTCCCAGAGGATTGGTGCTCTGCCCGGCTCCTGGTGCCCGGCGACGACGCGACGGCTGACCAGCAGGTGGCCGATGGGGCCCGCGATATGGAGCACGGTCGGCCCGACTTGATGCTGATCCACTTCAGCCACCTGGACACCATAGGGCAGACCTACGGAGCGACCGGTCCTCACTACCGCCAGGCCGCGCAAGCCCTGGACGGCCTGATCCGGCAGGTGGTCGAACCTGCCCTGGCGAATGGCGCGGCCATCGCGCTCATCTCCAGCCACGGCCTCAGTGATGACGGCGGCACGGGCGGGAGCGACCCATCGGTGACCCAGGTGCCTTTCTTCCTGATGGGGCCGGGCGTGAACCCGGGCGGCTACGGAGTCCTCGATGGCACAGACGTCGCGCCCACCCTGGCCGCGCTGGTCGGGTTGCCGGCCCCACCTCTGGCCCAGGGCCGGGTACGCTATGATCTACTGACGGGCGACGCGCCGTGGCAAACCGGCCGCCACCTCCGTACAGCTCGCCAACACTTGAGGCTGGCCGAGCAGTATCTGGCGACCTCCAGCACCGGGCAGGGTCAGGACGACCACGAAGGGATCGCCCATACAGCGGAGCACATTGCCCAGGCGGAGCAGGCCTTCCAGACGGGGGATGTTGAAGCAGCCTGGCAGGCCGCCGACTCAGCCTTACAGGCAACCGATGAGGCCATGCGACAGGGGAGAGCGGCACGGCTGAAGCGAGGAGGCTGGCCCCGGCTGGCGTTAGTGTTAGCGGTACTCATCCCAGGGGGATTGCTGTGGCTGATCTGGCAACGACGGCGGGCTCTACTTGTGGCCGCAGGAGCGCTCGCGGGGCTGCTGGCGACTCACCTGACTTTCCTGACTGGCGGCGGTCACTATTCGCTGTCCAGCGTTAGATCGGTGGAGGGATTTCTGCTCTTCGCGCTGTGGCAGGCCGGAGTGGGTGTGATGGTCATGGTCATCGTCGTGCTGGGCTGGCGAATGTGGCGGCGCTCCCGCCATGCGCCACTGCTGGCTCGTGACCTCCTGGGCGCCACCTGGGTCATGATCGGAGCCTGGGCGCTCCCCGTGGCGCTCGGGTACTGGCAGCACAGCGTAGGCATCTTCGCCCAGATGCCCCAGGCCACGCTGGCCTTCTGGCATCTATGGGGGCTGGTACAGTCGTGGTCTATCCCGCTGTTTGCTGTGTCGGCAGCCTGGTTGGCAGCCGGATTGAGCGCAACTATTCCCAGCCAAACTGGCTGCTGATGATGAACTCAAGGTGGCCATATTATACTATGCCCCCTCAGTCCTCGGCTTTGTTGACGGACTCACTCCGATTGCTGTATACTCTACTATGTCTAGGTGGGTTGACCGATAAGAGACATAGGGGACGACTTGCGGCTTTTGTCAAAGCAGATGATATCCTTGCTTGCAGCTGTGGAAATGAAACTTTCGGAAAGATGATGGGCGTTAGCTGTGTTTCTCTAAGCTGCGGGTGCGCCTAACATCCGCTGGTGGTGCGACCCGTTTATCCGAAACCGTGTAATGCGGGGGATGGGTAGCAAAGGGAAGGACACCGGCAGTCCCGAACTTTGACAACTGTGTGCCCATTCAGGTGCGGCGGACGAAACCCGCCAACTCCTGACCTCCAGGCGGAGGAGTGACCGTAATGTCGTCTGAGATATAGGGCGGAAGATATGGATTCGGGACAGATCCTGGAGCGATTGCGTGCTTTTCGCCTTTTCCAGGGCTTGCCGGACGAGCTGGTACTCACTCTTGCTCAGAAAATCACTGTGCACGATGTACCTGCTAGAGAAGTCATCTTCAGCCAGGGAGATGCCGGCGAGAAGGCCATGGCCGTCTTCCTCGTCGCCGGTGGCCGGGTGATGGAACGGCGCACGGACCATGCCGGCCGGGAGATATTTCGCCGGATCGTGCGCGAGGGACAGGCCTTCGGTTTTCGCAGCGTCCTGGCAGGTGGAGTTCAATTATCCACGGCAGAGGCCATTGAATCTTGTAAGCTGTTTCGGCTGTCGGCCGCAGACTTCATCCACCTGCGGGCTCAATACCCCGAACTGGCCGAACGCCTGGTGCAGCCCGCAGTGGCACATCGCCTGCGGGCCATGCCTCTTCTTGGCAACCTGACGGACGAACAAGTGCGCTGGATGACCGATCTGTTCGACCGTCGCACAGCCGGGCCCGGCGACGTGATCTTCACCCCTGGTCAACCGGAGATGGCGCTCTGTCTGGTAGATCGCGGCCAGGTAGCCGTGCACGGTAAGGCGACCGGGCATCTGATCTTGACGGCCGGGCACCATTTCGGGCGCCATCCGGCTCTGGGAACGCGACGAGCGACCACAGCCAGCGCCGTGACCTCGGTCGTCCTCTATTGCCTGACCCCATCCGATTTTGAATGGCTGCTCTCGACCTTTCCAGGTATAAGAAAGGTGCTCGAGCGGCCACCAGATATCTCCCGACGCCTGGGCGGAGTCAAACTGTTCGCCAGGCTCACCCAGGACGAATTGGCTGCGCTGGCAGGATACGTGTGCTGGGAGCACAGCCCAGCGCATTGGACGGTGACGCAACAGGGGGAACCTGGCGAGGCGTTTTATATCCTCGACCACGGTGAAGCCATCGTGCGCGCCATGGACGAACAGGGACAACAACGCCCCTACGACTTCCTGACCCCGGGACGCTTCTTCGGCGAGACTTCCCTGATCCTCCAAGAGCCGCGCGATGCCACCGTAGAAGCCGTCACACCTGCGGATTGGCTGGTCCTTCACCATGGTGACTTCATGCATTTTCTGGAGACGCACCGGGACATCGGACAGCGGCTGGAGCTACGGGAGGAGACTCGCACAAAGCTGGAGCAACGCGACAAGGCCAGAGTGGAGCAGGAAGAGCCCGTTATATTTCGCTCACGCCGCCACTGGTGGCCACTGGTGAACAACATTGGGCTTTCGGTGCTGGTCTTCCTGCTGCTGTCACTGGCTTTCGCCGTAGGGTTACAGCAACATGTCGGGGCCCTCGTTGAAGAGATTATCGGTGCTCTGGCCCTGATCACCCTCCTGTATATTGCCTGGAAAGCCATTGACTGGAGCAACGATTGGCTGATCGTCACCACACGGCGGATTATTCACCAGGAACGGGTCCTCCTTATCTGGGAGACGCAGGACGAGGCGTTGCTGGAAAACATCCAGGATACCAGGGTCTCACGCAGCCTGCTGGCCAACCTGCTGGGATACGGAACCCTGGTTGTCCAGACCGCGGCCACGGTGGGAGGCATTGAGTTCCGCTTTTTGCCCAACCCGGAGACAGCACAGCAGCGCATTCGGGAGCAGAGGGCCCGGGCGCGAGCCGGCACTGAGGCTGAGCGTCACGAACAGCTCCGCCACGAGATGGAAGAACGCCTGGGACTGCGGTTATTACCCAGGCCTTCGCACTCTGCGATCTCTCTCGAACCGACTCCTACCCTTTCTCCCAGACCTCAGGAACGCCGCTTCCGTCCCCGGTTACGCCTGTTCTCGTTGCGCGAGGAGAGCGCAGATCGCACTGTCTGGCGCAAGCACTGGTTAAATCTACTGGCTCGAATCTCGCAACCCCTTGCCTTGGTCATCTTGCTGGGGATAGGAACGGGGCTGGTATGGCAATTTTGGGGTTCCCTGCAAAAGGTCGGCGGTGGGGCATCAGCCGTTCTCGTAGGTATATTGCTCTGGTTCGGTGCGCTATTCTGGCTATGGTGGGAATACGAGGACTGGCACAACGATCTCTATATTGTGACCCGCGATCGCATCATTGACCTTGAGAAAAAGCCGCTCTTCTTTGCTGAGGAGCAGCGCGAGGCCACCCTGGACAAGATCCAAAACGTCACGATCAGCAGACCAAGCCCGCTCGCCTTCATTTTCGGTTTCGGGGATGTCACTATCCAGACTGCTGCCGAGGTTGGGGCCTTTCACTTCAAGTTCGTCCCTAACCCGCGTGAGGTACGGGCAGAGATCTCGCGCCGGGTAGAGGCGTTTCGAGCTGAACAGATCAATCAGGACCGGGCCCGGCAGCGTGCCGATATGACCACCTGGTTTGAGACGTATCACCGATTGCAACGTGAGCAATCTTCGTAAGCGGTTACCAATAGTGCCGCCAATGCTCCCGATAATACGCAATTGTACGCGTCAACCCCTCACGCAACGGGATAGTGGGTCGCCACCCCAGCGCTGCCTCGATGCGCGCGTAGCTGGAATAGACATCGCCGATGTCAATACGCTTGCGCTCCTCTGGCCACGGTACCAGCCGGATTGAGCCCTGCCCGGCGATCTCGATGAGCATCTGGGCCAGGTCCAGCAGGCTAATGGGCTCGCTGCCGCCCAGGTTATAGACCTGCCCGTCCGTTTCGGGCGAAGCTCCCACCCGCAGGAAGGCATCTACCACGTCATCCACGTAGCAGAGATCGCGGCGTTGCCGACCATCGCCGTAGATCTGAATCTCCTTGCCCTCCACCGCCCGCCGGATGAACCAGGCAATAAACCCCTGCCGATTGTGCTTCATCAGTTGGCGCGGGCCGTAAGTGTTGCTGAGGCGCAGCGAGGCGGTGTGCAGGTCATAGGCCGTGTGATAGACGATGTGGTACCATTCGCCGGCCAGCTTGTTGACCCCGTTAACATCCGTTGGATGTTGCAGGTGCCGCTCGTCCAGCGGAAGGTAATCAGGTTTGCCGTACTGCTGACGTGTCCCGGCGTAGACGATTTTGACATCAGGGTTCTCGTGTCGGCACGCTTCCAGAATGGATAACTGACTGCGGGCGTTGATCTCCAGGTCGGTGAAAGGGTCTTGCATCGAATCAATGTGGCTGACCTGTCCGGCCAGATTAAAGAGCACGTCTTGTCCCCGCACCAGCGCGCGCATCGAGTAAGGATCGCGCACGTCAGCGATGTTGACGCGCAGCCGGTCCTCGTAACCGGCGATATTGAACCAGTTCCCGCCGTAATCGGGGATGAGCGAATCCACCAGCAGCACACGGGCGCCCAGGTCAACCAGCCGCCGCCCCAGATTCGAGCCGATAAACCCCAGCCCGCCAGTGATCAAGACGCGCTTGCCCGCGTAAAAACTCAGATAATCCATTGCCGCACCTCACCAAGATCCGTCGGCGTAGGCCGACTTTGCAAGCGTAGGTGTGGTTTTTAGCCGCCTTAGCCGCCGGGCCGGGCTCGCACCGTGGCCAGATGTACCTCATTCCCCATGATGACCCCCGTCGCATCCCGCACCGGCAGCCGCTCACCCGTGGCCGGGTCGTACAGTCCGACCACCACTACGTACTCGCCCGTCGGCAGGTTGACTGGCAGCTCCAGCCGATGGGCATCCGGCTGTGGCCCCACCTTCCAGCGGCCGGTAGGCATAGGGCCGAACCAGGCTGACACGGCGTCCGCCTGTGCCACGGTCCGTCCTTCACCGTCCCGCAGGTGCACGAACACGGTATAGTCGCGCTCCACCGGTTCCAGAGCACGCCACAGCAGATCGAACGAGAGCACATCACCGGGCGTCACTTGCTTTGGCACGCGGGCGCCGATCAACTCGATGGCAGGCCCTAATGTCCACTTGCGGTCACCCCAGGCGGCCGGCCAGTCTGCCTGGGCCAAAGGGCGCAATAGCCGTCCATCACGTAAGAACGGTGAGAAAACTGCCCACGTTCCCTCAAACACCCATGCCCCGCCCCCCTTGGCGATGGGCAGACGTGCCGTTGGATCAGCCCAGGAGCCGTCGCGGGCTACCCCCACGGCCAGCGCCCAGCGGTCGGGCAGAAACCACGGCACCGTTTCTACCACGACGGTCTCCCCCGGCTGCCAGCGTGCTGGCGGATACCAGAGCGGGGCTATGGGTGGCCGCTGCGCTGGGTCCTCGACTACGTGGCCGTCTGCTGCCACGAAGAATGGCCACACCTTGAGATCCTCCGGCAACGGCTTTAGCACCTCCCAGTAGGTACGCACCTGCGTCAACCGCTCTTTGGCATCATCAACGATATCGTAACCGCGAAAGACAAGGAGATCGCCAAAACGTACCGCAGCCAGGTAGATCGGCTGCTGCGCCCCTGCTCGTGCAAACGAGTAAAACGCATCGGGTAGTTCACGCCAGCACTGGTCTCCCGATGGCCCCAGGAGCACAAAGCCATCGGCGGCATCCTGAATGCAAAAGCGCCCGCTCGCCAGCAGTTCATCGAAGCGGCGACGCATGTCAGCCGGGTGCATGTCCGTCGTGCCGTTGACCTCCAGGAGCACGTAGGCCGCATCGCCTAAGGCCGGAAACTTGTAAATGCGCTCCCGATGACTGAGGTGTGGATAAAGCGCCGCCGTCACGCTGATCGGCGCGTTGGCTGGAATCTGTCGAAAGAACCGTTCTGCCAGGCGATGGTGCGCTGTCACTTCAGGCCAGCGGAACTCGCCCCCCAGCGGCGTCCAGCCCGCAACGCGGTGATAGCCCAGGCTCCAAGCCAGCAGCCAGGCCAGCACCAGAGCCAGCGCCAGCCTAGACCCTAAGGGTTTTCTGAAACCCTTAGGGTCTGGGTCTAAACGGCGCACCGCCCGCGCCGCGCCCACGATGGCGGCAGCAACGAAGTAGGGGACGAGCGGGGCCGAGTAGTGCAACTCACCGGAATACTGGGCGGGATAGGCGCTGAGCAGGTTGGCTGCCAGGATCGGCGTGGAGAGGAGCAATAGCTCTGGCCCCAGCAGCGCCACTCCCCCCACCGAGGCCAGCAGCCCGCCCAGGTAACGTAGTCGCGCCGGCTCCGTGACGATCGCCCATACCAGTGCCGGTCGGGTGAGCAAGCTACGGGCGATGTCCGCCACCGAATCACCCAGCTCGCCATAGCGCTGGAAGTAAACCGATTGCGCCTCGCCGTAGACGGAGGCCGCGTGCGCCGGGATGATCACGAACGTAGCTACGCCAAACCACACGAGCGACGCCAGGGCGATCCCAGCCCCCACCCAGCGCCCGTTGGTGAGCAGGGGAGCACGGGAGGCAGGAAGACACGGGGAGAGGGAGACGCGGAGACCGCCTCCCCCTCTCCCCCTCTCCTTGTCCCCTTGTCTTCCCGGCCCCTCTGCTCCTCTGCTCCTCTGCTCCTCCGTACCCCTGCTCCCTTGCTCAGATGCCCGTGCCATCGCCCACAGCCCCAGCATGAAGCTGAGCAGTGCCATCTCTTCTTTGACAGCGGCCACCGCAAGACAGGCGATGGCAAATCGCCCCCACTTCCTCTGTTCCATCCACCACAACGCCAACAGGATGGGCAACACAGCCAGAGGAGCGGCGTGGAACTCGGCCACGTTGGCAGCCTCCAGCGCCGGGAAGAGCAGATAAACGAGGGCAAAAACGATCCCCGCCAAGTTGGCCCAACGTTCGTCCACCAGACCCTGCAGCCGCGCTCGCGCTATCCAAAAGACCGGCCAGGCCCCCAGCGCGAGCACGGCCGATTGCAGCACCAGCAGTGCCCGTACATCGTCCCACAGCCAGAAGACCAGCGAGACGGCCAGAAAGATTGGCTCCACGTGATCGGTCAGCCGGGTGCTGAGCTGTTCGCCCTTGATCTCCTGCACGAAGCGGCCATGGGCTGTGTTCCAGATGGCCAGGTCCATCTGCCCCAGATCGGCCATGTGCGTCTTCAGCGCCAGGTGCGGGCGAATGGAGATGGCGGAAAAGCCAACGGTGTAGGCCAGGATCAGCGCCCATAGCACGAAGGTTGTCCACGAGCAATGAGTAATGAGTAACAAGCCTGCCCTGGCGGTCAGGCCAGGGTAACGAGGACGGCTTTTGTGAGTCATGGGACACGGATCACGCATCGGGCAAAGCCTCAACCGGTGCGCGGGCGATTTCCCGCAGCGGCCGCCGGCCCCGCCACAGTACCAGCGCGATCCCTGCGCCCACCACCTCTCCCAACGTCAGCCATACCCGTCCCATCAGCGAGGCGACCATGGGGATCGGCGCGGCGAGGAAGCTGCTCAAAAGCCACACCATCGCCCCCTCACGCACACCCAGGCCGCTAGGCGTCAACAGGCTGATGTAGCCGATGAAGTAGGCGATGATGAACGTCGCCGTCAGGTGCAACGTCAGTGCCCACGGCACAGGAGTCAGCGCCCGTACGACCGCGGCGAACCCCAGCCCGGCCAGGACCCATGCCGCCCAGTACCCAACGATCATCAGAGCCATTTGCCGCGTGGTCAGAGTCACGTGCAACGGCGGGCGATGCAAGAGACGCAGGGCCAGGTTAAGCCCCCACTCCATCCAGCGTGGCCGCACGAGCACAAACAGCACACCGATCACTACCGCCAGAGGCAAAGCCAGCCGTAGCGCCTCCGCATGGCCCACCCATGCGAAGTAGGCCGCCGCCAGCGTCACCACCGATGTGGCCGAGAGTGCCTGGTGCACAACCACGCTGGTCAGTGTCGCCTCGGCGGGCACGTCCTCTTCCGCAGCCAGAGCCGCCATGCCGATGAACTGCCAGACGTTGCCGGGGATATACCGCACGAAGTTGGAGAGGAACCAGATCACCCCTGCCTGCCGATAGGTGAGCCGCCCGCCCAGGCTGCGCAGGCAGATGCGCCATAGCCCGATTTCGAGTGCCCAGCTCAGTGCCAGCGGCGGAAAGCCCAACAGGAACCAGCCGGGCGATAAGTGCCAGGTATAGGCATGCAACGCCGACCACTGGGCGCGCAGCAATGCAGCGATGAAGCCGCCCCCCAGCAGCAGCGCCAGCGCGGAGAAGAGGCTACGCCAACACAATCCACGACGACCGCTTTCGCTCCTCGTTCGTGGTCCGTGGTCCGTGGTCCGTGGCCTATCGTCCATGGTCGGGCATCCGTCGTCGTCCATCTGGCGAAGTTAACCGCGCAAAATGCGCCAGATAACGCCGCGCCAGGTGTGGCCACCCCAATTCGTTTTCGATGCGCGCTCGCCCGGCTGTCCCCATGCGCGCCCGCAGATCGGGATCGTCCACGAGTCGAGCCAGCGCCTGGGCCAGGGCGTCCACGTCCTGCTCCGGAACGACGAACCCCGTCACGCCATCCACAATGGCCAATGGGTTACCGGCCACGTTCGATCCCACCACCGGTCGGGCACAGCTCATCGCATCGAGAACGCAGACGTTCAGGCCATCAGCCGGCTGGCTCACCGACGGCATCACCAGCACATCGGCCAGGTTGTAGTAGACGCCAATCTCGTTCTTAGACACACTTCCCACCCAGCGCAAACGATCGGCGATACCTGACTGTTCCGCCAGCCGCTGCCAGGCCGCCAGCTCATCCCCCTGGCCCACCATCACAGCGACCACCTCACGCTCGCGCAGGGGCGATCGCGCCATCGCCCGGAGCAACACGTCGAACCCCTTCTTGGGCACCATGCGCCCCACAGCCAGCAGCACTCTCGCCTGATCCGGAATGGCCAGGCGAGTGCGCAACTCGGCTACACCGGTGAGATCAGGGCGCAGGGCGTTAGGATCGGTGCCGTAGATGATCAGGTCAAATTTATCCGGATCGGCACCTAACGCGATGGCGGCACCACGCAGTTCGGCACTGTTGGTTGTGAGCAACGCTGCCTGCCGGAAAGCGAAGCGCGCCATACCCCGAAATAACGAGTTTTGCCCCGCCACTCTCGCATCCGAGCCTGGGATGGAGATGACCAACGGGATATGCAGCCAGCGGCTCACCACGGCACCGATGAAGCCGTTGGGCAGCACCCAGTGCGCGTGCAGGACGTCCGGGCACTCCCGTCGCGCCCAGCGCGTCACCGCAACGATGCCCGCCGTGAACAGGGCCGGACTCAACAGGTAAGCCTCGAGCCGCAACGTCAGGTCTGAGCGCATAGTGCGCATGTACCCCAGGCGATGGAGCCAATCAGGCCAGGCATAGCGGTACAGGCAAAGTCGCACCCTGGCCCCTGGTCCCTCCATCGAGACAGGGTGACAAGGGGACAAGAGGACAAGGGGACAAGGGGATGTCTCCCCCTTTCCCCCTCTCCTTGTCCCCCCATCTCCTTGAGGGCAGGCAGGGCGGGCAGAACCGTCCAGCGCACGACGATAGGCTGGATCGAAGGGGGCCAGGACCGTCACCCACTGACCCTGTGCAGCCAGCTCCTGGCACAACGCCTCGACGAAGGTACCGCTGAAATCCCCCGGAAAGCGGGGATAATTGTGGGTGAGAACGCCAATGTGCATGGTCAACCGTGATGGACACAAACCCGAAGGGTCTCAGAGACCCTTC
>DAOUAJ010000435.1:0-7049 GCA_034433615.1 Anaerolineae bacterium
AAGCGTCCGCTAAAACCCCTTCAATGCTTCACGCCACTGTCTGCTTCCGCACGCGCAGCACGGCCAGTACCAGCGTGACCGGTGCAAAGAGGATGAGGGCCAGCACCGGCTCGCGTAAGGCCTCTATCCCCACGCCCTTAATGATCACGCCGCGAGCGATGATGAGGAAATAGCGCAGCGGTACAATGTAGCTGATCGCTTGCAGAAAAGGTGGCATCGCCTCCAGCGGGAAGAAAAAGCCGGATAGGAAGATCGCTGGCATCAGGGTGAAGAAACTGAGCAGCATCGCCTCCTGCTGGGTCTTGGCCGCGCTGGAGATCATCAAACCAAGGCCTAAACAGGTGATCAGGAAGAGCAGCGATAGCTCCAGCAAGAGCGCGATGCTGCCATTGATGGGCACTTTGAACCACAATGTGCCGATCAGCAGCACCTCGCCCAGATCGAAGAAGGCGATCAGGACATAGGGGGTAATCTTGCCGATGATCAGTTCGGGCGCGCGCAGTGGCGTGACGATCAATTGCTCGATGGTGCCCTTCTCTCGTTCCCGCACCAGTGCCAACGCGGTGAGGAGCATCGCCATCATCTGTAGGATCATACCAATGAGGCCAGGGATCATGAAGTTGCTGCTCTTGAGCTCCGGGTTATACCAGACGCGGGTCCGCACCTCCGGCCCCCGAATAGCTGTCTGCCCAAGCTGCATCTCGATCAGCCGCAGGGAGATACTCTGCCCCACGGTCTGAGCGGCCGCGTACGCCGTATTGGCTACCGTAGGATCGGAGCCGTCCACGACGAATCCCACCTGAGCGGTACCGTGACGCGCCAGATCGCGGCCGTAGCCGGCCGGGATCAGCAGCCCCGCCCGCACCTTGCCCTGATCCATCAGTGCCCGCAACTCTGCCTCGTTTTGCGGGAAATAGCGAGGGACAAAGTAGTTAGTAGCACGGTAGGCGTCAATCAGCGCCCGGCTCTCCACCGTGCGATCCCAGTCCAACACGGCCATAGCGAGATGTCCCACGTCGCTGGTAGCCGCGTAGCCCAGGAGCGTTAACTGCATGACCGGGATCAGGAACATGATCGCCAGGGTGCGCGGATCACGGATGATATGCAGAAACTCTTTGCGGGTGATAGAAAGGGTACGGGTTACCATCATTCATCTCCTGCCAGCAGCCCGCGGAGCAAGATGTCAGCCAGCAGATCAGGCAAGTGAGGGTCTGAGCGGGTGATCACCGGCTCCCCACTGAGCTCGATGGCGGCAAAGCCCAGGAAAAGGGCCTGCACGAGGCGCACAATCATCGCTGGATCAAGTGGACGCAGCCGGCCCTGGGCGACCTGGCGTTCGATGTAACCGTACAAGGCCGCCATGGTAGGCTGTAGCATATGGCCGAGAAAGCGCTGGCGCAACTCGACCTGGCTGAGCAGCTCAGGTAGCACAGCGTGAATAACCTCGGCGTTGCGCTGGAACAGCTCGAAACGATGGTGGAGTAGATTGCGAAGAAAGATTTCCGGGGGATCGTCGCTGGCTTCCAGCGAACGGGTCAGCGTCTCGATCTCAGCCAGATGTTCGATCATAGCCACCAGCAGAGCATTTTTGCTCTCGAAGTAATTGTAAAGGGTGCCTTCGGCCACGCCCGCTTCGGCGGCGATCTCGCGCGTGGTGGCGTGGTAAAACCCCTTTCGGGCAAACACCCGAGCCGCGGCGTCCAGGATTTGATCGGTACGAGCCTGCACCCGTTGGGCGCGGACGGCCGCGCGGTGATCAGAAGAGCACATACCCCCTCCCCTCGCACAGATTGAGTGAGCGCTCACTCACCATTATACGCCGGGCAGCAGGAGTGTCAATCGGGGAGCCGCTATGTGATTGTTCCTATTTATGCTATAATCTCCTCATCAACGCTCAGACCTCCGAGGTCGCCTCCTAGACCTCGGAGGTCTAAATCTAACATTTCGAGAGGAGGCCTGAATCCCATATGAGCTCGTCTCTGAAGAGCATGACATGGCCACTATTGCTCGTAGGGGTGTTCTTGATTGGGGCGCTGAGTGCGTGTGGCAACAAGGCTCAGGTTGAGCTGAAGATGGCACCCGTGTCACAGTTGCCGGCCGAGATCCAGCGGGCGCCGGCCAACGTGTGCGAGGCATACCAGTTCGCGCTGGCGAACAAGGAGATCCTGGAGAAAATCCCCTGTTATTGCGGGTGCGGCAATGTCGGCCATACCAGCAACTACATGTGCTATATCCAGGATGATGGCTCCGTTAGCGGGCAGGTGGTGTTCGATGCCCACGCCCTTGGCTGTAGCATCTGCGTAGACATCACGCGTGACGTGATGAAGATGCTGAAAGAGGGGAAGGACCTGAAGGTAATCCGGGCCACCATTGACCGGAAGTATAGTCAATTTGGCCCTCCGACTCATACGCAACCGGTGGAGTAAAGTGGAGATTAGAGACCAGAGATGGGTGACTCATAGCTCCCATGTGCTCGTCGTTGTGATGATGCTGGCAGTCGGCACAGTGGTGGCACCATGGCCGAAGGCCGACGGGGCTCCCACCCGGCGAGAGATTCATGTGAACGCTCGTATGTTCGCATTCGAACCTGCCCGCCTGCATGTAAACCGGGGTGATCAGGTGACGTTGATCCTTCACTCCGATGACGTGGTGCATGGGCTGTACCTGGACGGTTACGACGTAAACATCAAGACGACGCCAGGGCGCTCGGTTCAGGCGACCTTCGTGGCGGATCGCGTAGGGAAGTTCCGCTACCGTTGCTCAGTGACCTGCGGCAGCCTGCATCCCTTCATGATCGGTGAGTTGATCGTGGGGCCGAATGTTCTTTTCTGGCGGGCAGTTCTTCTGACGGTCATCGCGGCGGCCGGCGCCGTCGCCTTCTTCTACACCCGTTCCCTGGAGGCTGCCCGGTGAATCGAGTTCATCTCTCGGGTGCAGACACACAAGCGGCACAACGTTTGCGCTTACCGGCCCGTCAGCCCGCCCATGTTGACCGTTTCGAGCTGACGTCCCTGCCCTGGCTGCACGCGCTCCTGCGCTGGCGGCCGCTCCAGTTCACGCTAATCGCTGCGATGCTTGCATTTTTCGTCCTGGCGATCCTGGCCGGCCTGATCGGGACACCGGTGGGGAACTGCAACTTCGGCATCATCTTCGTCTGGATCGTGTGGTGGGCGCTGCTCATCGTTATCCTGGTGCCGTTGGCCGGCCGACTATGGTGCATCATGTGCCCTATCCCCGCGCCGGGCGAGTGGTTGCAACGTCAGGCGTTGGTGGCACCCCGCCATCGTCGGCCGTTGACTCTGGGTAAACGCTGGCCTGGTCGGCTCAAGAACATCTGGATTCAGAACTTCGCCTTTCTGGGTGTAGCCGTCTTCAGCGCCATCATCCTGACGCGGCCGCTCGCCACCGGCCTGGCGCTCCTGGGCTTCGTCCTTCTGGCCATCGGGCTGAGCCTGGTCTACGAGCGGCGCATCTTCTGCCGCTACTTCTGCCCGGTGGGTGGCTTCATCGGCCTCTACAGCATGACTGCTCCCATCGAACTGCGGGTGAAGGATCCTGAAGTCTGCCGGAACCATAAGACGAAGGAGTGCTACCTGGGCAACGAGCAGGGGTTCGGTTGTCCCTGGCTGGTCTTTCCTGGCAGCCTGGAGCGGAACACCTACTGCGGCCTGTGCACGGAATGCCTGAAGACCTGCACGATGAACAACGTGGCGATTAACCTGCGGTCGCCTGGGCTGGACCTGCTCGTGCCCAGGGGGCGTCGGCTGGACGAGGCGTACAAGGCGCTCATCATGCTGACCTGCGCGCTCCTTTACTCGGTTATCCTGCTGGGGCCGTGGGGCGCGCTCAAGGATGCAGCTAACCTGAAGGATCTGGGCACGTGGGCGTTGTACGCACTGGGGTTCGTCACGGTCAACCTGGCCCTGGTGCCGGGGCTCTTCTTCGCGGCGACGTGGCTTGGCCGGCGGCTGGCTCATTTGGAAGATGTGTCGGCGCGCCGGCTCTTCGTGGATTTCGCCTACGCGCTGGTGCCGGTGGGGTTGATGGCCTGGATCGCGTTCAGCCTCTCGTTCGTGCTGGTCAACATCTCCTACGCGCTGCCGGTCCTGTCCGACCCATTTGGCTGGGGCTGGAACCTGCTTGGCACCCGTGACTGGCCGTGGACGCCCGTTTTTCCTGCCCTGATCCCCTACTTGCAGGTGCCGGCCCTGCTGATCGGGCTGATCGGCGGACTCTATGTCGCCTGGCGCATCGCCAGCGAGCACGCGCCGCGGCCGGGGCAAGCGCTGCGCGGCGTCACGCCCGTGGCGGCATTCTTGCTGGTGGTTACTTTGGGATTCATCAGGCTCTACCTAGGATGACAGAACAGCGTTCGCGCTGAGGGCAGTGCTACAGCGCATGAACCCCCCACTGCGTGTCATGCTGAGGAGCGCCTTTTGCGACGAAGCATCTCAAACCATCATAGTGTGACGAGATTCTTCGCCTCGCAGACTCGGCTCAGAATGACATAGCGGGGGCAATTCTCGGGGCAGGGATCAGAATGCAGGAGACAGGCAGCACAACCCGGATGAGCGGACGGCATGAGAGGCTTGCGCTGGTGATGGTGCTGCTCATCGTCGTGGGGATACCCATGACGGCGCTGGGTTACCAGTTCGGCCTGCGGCCGGCGCTGGCAAAAGACGTGCAAGAGGTGGACATCGTTGGCCGCCTGCCCGAGCACGGGGGCTGGTCGCCGGAGACGGTACGGGTCGAGGTAGGCAAGCCGGTGCGCCTGCGGCTGAGCAGTGACGATGTGGTGCACGGGTTCGCCATCGGTAAGCTGGGGGTGGACGCCGGGTGGGTCTATCCAGGACAGTCCAGGGTCGTGGAGTTCACGCCGCAGCGGGCGGGACGTTACACTTTTTACTGCACGACCTGGTGCGCCGACGGACACTGGCGTATGCGCGGCACCCTGGAAGTGTACGACCCGGATGACCCCTCGGCTGTGGACGTGCCGGTGGACCCGCCCCAGACTGACTGGCCGGCGGAGGGAGTTGACATTGATGCACCCCACCTGGCTGCGCAGTTCCCGGCCACGCGACCCTCGGCGGCGCGGGGAGCAGCCATCTGGCAAGGGACGCCCGGCCTGCCCGACGCTTCCCTGGTGTTGGCCTGGCTCGATCTGCGCCGACAAAGCCCCGCCCAGGTGTTCGAGACGCTGCGTGAGGATCGGATACCCGGCCTGAAAATACCTCCATACGTTATTCCGAGCGAGTCTGCGAGCGAGGAATCTCTCTGGCTCAACAGCGGTCAGGATTCCCTCGCCCGGCTAAGCGAACTGCCCCCCGCGGCCTTGTGGGACGTGGTCGCCTACCTCTGGCGCGAGGGGACCTCGGCCGAGAGCATCGCGCTGGGCGAGCGGCTGTACCTGACCAACTGCGTCGCCTGCCATGGCGAAACGGGCGATGGAAAAGGGCCAGCCGCCGCCACGTTGACTGCGCCTCACACTGAACATGAATTGCCGCGCGGCCACGGGCCACAATCGCCGGCGAACTTCACCGACGCGCGCGCTACGGCCGGCGGCAGCGGCATGGTCTACTACGGGAAGCTGGTGCGGGGCGGCATGGGGACGGGCATGCCCTACTGGGGGAGCATCTTTACAGAACGCGAGCTGTGGGCGCTGGTAGACTATGTTTGGACGTTCCTGTTCGATCTTTCGGAAGAAGGCAACGAGGTAACGAGGTGATAAGGGATGAGGCAACGAAGACCTTGAATCCCTCGTTGCCTCAGTGCCTTATGGCCTTATGGCCTCGGTGCCTTGTTGACTCACCATCTCGTTGCCTTATGGTTGGAGACGCGATGGTTGATGGAAGCCGGGTTACAGATCAACGACGGACGGGTGAGCCGCAGGCGGTTGCGGTGGGCCAGATCCTCTCCCTGCTGCGGGAGGGAGAGATCGAGATGCAGGGGCTCTTGCCGTGGGGCTCGAACTACACGTTTCTCGTCGCCGTGCAGAACGCCTCCCTGGCGACGATGGCCGTCTACAAACCGCAGCGCGGTGAGACACCGCTGTGGGATTTCCCGGCGGGGACACTGTGCCTGCGCGAGATGGCCGCGTATCTGGTCAGCCAGATGCTGGGCTGGCCGTTGGTCCCACCCACGGTGCTACGCGAGGGGCCGCATGGGTTGGGCTCGCTCCAGCTTTACATTCATCACGATCTGGAAGCCAATTACTTTACCTTTCGTGAGGAACGCCAACGGGATTTGATTCCTATCGCCCTCTTCGATCTCATCACCAACAACGCCGACCGCAAAGGTGGCCACTGCCTGTTGGGCCACGATGGGCGCATCTGGTGCGTGGATCACGGGTTAACTTTCCATGTGCAGCGCAAACTGCGCACTGTAATCTGGGACTTTCAGGGGCAGCCGATCCCCGCCCGGTATCTGCATGACCTCGAAGCATTACACGAACGTCTGGCGAAGTCAGGAGAGGCCTGTCAGGTGCTAGAGCCTCTCCTGGCCGAAGAGGAGATCAGGGCGTTGGTCCTGCGCATCGAACATCTGCTGCGGGTCAAGCGGTTTCCGGAGCCTGGACCTGGACGTCACTACCCGTGGCCGCCGGTGTGATGACTCTCGTAACTTCAAAAAATCTCCGCCAGTACCCCGTCAACGGGGCTAAGCTGAATTGATCCAGCGCTGCCCTATGGCACGGACATTTCCTCTTTTTTCAGCCCGCTTGTCTATCCCCAACCACGAAACACCCTCCAGTGGCTGATGGGTGCGAGTTGATTGCGTTTTTCCCCGGTTTCTGGTATATATGCATCAATCTGGGGCCCCATTCCCATGAATTCGACGATGTGACTGGGTCACGGCCGCCGAAGCAGTTCTGATTTTATACTCTCTTCTCAGGAGACCAGAAAGGAGACCACCATGCCCTACGGATACCACAACAAGATTCTGCGTGTAAATCTGTCCACCCGCGAGGTCAAAACCGAAGAGCCGGGCGAAGGGTTCTTTCGCACCTACTTCGGCGGTTGGGGGCTGATCGCCCACTACCTGCTCAAGGAGCT
>DAOUAJ010000436.1:0-13775 GCA_034433615.1 Anaerolineae bacterium
ACACCGGGGATCGAGAATCCCGTCGGTGGCTGGTTTGGCTGCCGGTGCGGGACATGCTGAGCGCCGTGGTCTGGTGCGCGGGCATGGTGGGGCGACGCGTGACCTGGCGAGGCGAGACGTTTCTTGTCTATTCCGACGGCCGGATGCAGTCGCTGTCAAGCCCTGGGGCACTCTCTGCCACGAGAGATCGCCTCGGATTTCTGCGGGGAGTGGTACGGGGCCTGGACGCTTTATTGCGACGGTGTCTTCGCATCTACGAGTTTACTCGAGAGGAAGAGTGCCTTCTCCGAATCGCCATCGGTCGGAGTGACACCGATGTGGTGTTGTCCGATGGCACGCGCGTCCATCGAGGAGAGCCGATAGGTGAGCTGCACTTCTGGAATGAACGGATCCCCCCCATGCCCGATGAGGGGCCAGACCTGGCCTGGGCGTTCGCTTTTCAGCGCCGGCTGGCCCGCTCTCTGGCCGTATTGGCGGATGAAGTTGAATCTGACCCCCGTTTCCGTGACATCAAGGCCTTCCGCGGGGTGACCTCCTTTGGAAGCCGGGATGGGCTGATGCAGGTGGCCCGATTGGTGGAGCAGTGGGGATTTGAGTTGGTGGATCGGAGGCGGCCGGCCGGCATCTTGGGACGCTTTATCACCTTTTGGGAGAACCTCTACACCTGGGGAATCATCTGGACGTTCAACCCGGCCAGCTTGAAAGGCAAGAGTCTGAGACGATTGACGCGAGGGCAGCTTTGGATCTCGCGGGAAGAATTGATCCACAGATACGGCCCCAATCAGAGATGGGGGCGATCACAGAGGGATCGCCCCTACGATTCGCCAGGTACGAGGGCGGCGTAGGGGCGGTGCCTCTGTGCCCGCCCCCAAAATCGGAAGGAGACGGTGCAAACGGTATGACGTCCACAGATTTGGTGCGTTACATCGCCGCGCATGGTATCGCTGCTGAATTGGTGACGCCGCCCCATGAGACGCCATCGGTGACTACAGCCGCCGCGGCGATGGGGTGCGCGCCGGAGCAGATCATTAAGTCGCTGGTCTTCCTGGTGGACGGCCGGCCGTACCTGGTGATCGTCAACGGGGACGCGCCAGTGAGCTATCGCCGGCTGGCTGCCCATTTCGGTATCAGTCGCAAGCGAGTGCGGCTGGCCTCGCCCGAGGAGGTGCTGGCGTTAACCGGCTACCCGGCGGGCGGGGTGCCCCCTTTTGGCCTGCGTACTCCGCTGCCGGTGCTCATGGACCCGGGCGTGCTGGCTCAGGAGGTCGTCTACGGCGGCGGGGGCGATGATCGGACGTTGGTGCGGATTTTCACCGCGGAACTGCAACGGGTAACGCGACCGACGTTAGTCACTGTGGTTGAAAATGGATAAGCGCGGACGACGGCTCGATTTGGAGGAGGAACAGATGAGACCGCTCAGCAAGGTTGCACCCGACTGGTGGGACTACACCACCCTGGACAGGGAAATTCTGGACGATGCGGCGCGCCTGACCGCAGAGGATCTGTTGCAGCTCTCGCGGCCCGGCTTCACCGTCAAGTTCTACGACACGCTGGAGGACTTCTATCTGGCCGAGGCGTTGGAGTACATCACCGCCTGGCGGCGGGCCACGGAAAGCGAGCCAACCGGCATCTGTGGCCCCATCGGCCCCACCGAGCAGCTTCCTCTGGTCGCGCGGCTGGTCAATGAGCTGGAGATCAATCTGCGCTACGCCCACTTCTGGGCAATGGATGAGTGGGTGATTGACGGCAAGGAGGTCTCGGTCGAGCACCCTCTGAGCTTCAAGCGGGCCGATCTCGAGCTGTGCTTCAACCGTATCCGTCCCGAGCTGCGCATGCCAGAAGAGAATATGCACTTTCCGGCAGCCGATCTCCAGGAGTACAAGGAGAGTTGGAGCAAGGCACGCTGCCTGATCATGCAAGGGGGCCAGGGCGAAGTCAAACATTGGGCCTTCAACGATCCTGTGCGCCGCGTTGGCCCTTACAAGGACAACCCACCATCGCCGGAGGAGTACCGCAAGCTGGAGACGCGCATCGTGGATTTGCATCCGATCACGCTGATCCAGAACGCCCGCACTTCGGGCGGCGGCGTGGTGCAGAACGTGCCCAGCCAGGCTATCACCGTAGGGCCAGTGGAAACGTGGAAGGCCGAGAAAGTCTCGATCTGGCACGCTGGGACCCACGACAACCCCTTCGGCATGCGCTTGACGACGCTCATGATCGCCAAAAAGATCCCCGACAGCGCTGTGCCGATGTCGTTGCTGGCCGACCACCCGAACGTGCAGTTCAATTTCTACCGGGGTGGCATCGGCACGTGTCAGGTAGAGATGCACTAGGCGTAAGACATAAGGCGTAATGCGTGAGAGGAGCACCCATGTCCAAGCGAGCCTTTGCGGTGGCGGCGCATCCTGATGACATCGAGTTCCACATGGCAGGCACGTTGATCCTGCTAGGGCAGGCAGGCTATGAGCTTCACTACATGAACATCGCCAACGGGTCCTGCGGCTCCGCCCACCACTCGCGCGAGAAGATCATCCGCATCCGAAGGGAAGAGGCGCGGGCTGCGGCCGCTTCCATCGGCGCCGTCTATCATGAAAGCTTGGTGGACGACCTGGAAATCTTCTACGAAAAGAGGTTGCTGGCCAGAGTCGCCGCCGTGATACGGGAAGTGGCGCCTGAGATCCTACTCGTGCAATCGCCTGTTGACTACATGGAGGATCACCAGAACGCTGTGCGTCTGGCCGTGACAGCGGCTTTCTGCCGCGGGATGCCCAATTTCGTGACGGACCCGCCGCGCCCGCCCATCGAGCAGGAGGTCACCGTCTATCACACTCAGCCGCATGGCAACCGTGACCCTCTGCGGCAAATCGTCCAGCCAGAGATTTACGTGGACATCACCAGCGTCCTGGCCAGGAAGAGGGAAATGCTGGCGCATCACCAGAGCCAGAAAGCCTGGCTGGACGAGAGCCAGGGCATGGATTCGTATCTGGCAGCGATGGAAGAGCTTGGCCGAGAGGTCGGCGCCATGTCAGGCCGCTTCCAATATGCGGAAGGGTGGCGACGCCGGCTGCACCTGGGCTTTTGTGCCGAGGCCGCCGACCCTCTTTCAATCGCTCTGGCCGGGTACGTCCTCCGCAGCTTGTGCCCGCTTTAAGTGGGTACAAGTAGCCGTCGGGAGCCTCGAGCCGATGGCCGATCGCAGGGACGCGGATGTCGTGGTGGTGGGCGCTGGGCCGGCCGGCAGCGCGGCGGCCGCCCGATTGGCCGCAGCCGGCTGGGACGTGCTCTTGGTAGATCGCGCTAGCTTCCCGCGAGACAAGACGTGCGGTGATGGACTGACCCCGCGCGCGGTGAAAGGGTTACAGGCATTGGGGGTGCTGGATAAAGTCGCCGCGCAGGCTCATCGCGTCATTGGAGCAAGTCTCCTCTCCCCCTCCGGCCACCAGTTATACGTCCACTTCGCCGATCACCTCAAGGACTGGCCGCATTTTGGTTTAATCTTCCCGCGCCTGCACCTGGACAGCGTGTTACGTGAGCACGCCATGTCGCTGGGCGCCCGTTTCCTTCCGAATTGCAAGGTTGTTGGCCCCCTGCCCTCCGACACAGGGCCGAGCGTATTGAGTCAACAGGATGATAAGAGATGTGCCCTGCATGCCCGACTGGTGATCATTGCCACGGGCGTCAGCCTGCCGCTCCTGCGCGCTTTCGGCTTCCTGGACCGCCTCCCCCCCACCGTTTCGGCAGCGCGCTCGTATTGGGAGGGGGTAGAAGGTTCGGAGGACGCTTTCGAGTTCTACTTCGATCGTCAGCTACAGCCCGGTTACGCCTGGCTGTTTCCTCTGGGTGATGGGCGCGCTAACATCGGCCTGGGGTTGTTCCCGAACGGCTGTCAGGGACCCCAGTCGGCAGCCAGATTGCTGCCCACATTTCTCTTCGAGCACCCGGCCCTGAAGCGGCGGTTACGTCATGCGCGTCAAATTGGCCCCGTCAAGGGGTATCCGCTGCGTACGGACTTTCCTCATCATCCGCTGGTGAAAGCCGGGGTGATGCTGGTAGGAGAAGCGTGCGGGTTGGTCAACCCGGTGACGGGTGAGGGGATTGATCTGGCATTAGAGAGTGGAATGCTGGCAGCCGAGGTGGCTGACCGGGCCTTGCGGGAGGGCCGCTTGACGATGGACAGCCTGCGTCACTACGAGCGAGAGTTGCACGCTCGTTTTGCTATGTTCTTCCGAGAGATGCGCCTGCTGCTTCCGCTGGTGATGAGGCCACGGGCTTTGGACATCCTGATCCGCCAAAGCGCCCGCCACCCCGATTTGGCCCGTGCCATCACTCACATCAACCTGGGGTTGATGCTGCCTCACTCGGCGTTCAACCTGCGGACGTGGCGCGAGATCTTGTTTTGAAAAATCCCTGGAAGCATTTCCAGAGGGGCCTGCCTTACAGGGGTTGGTTTTTGTGCCTGGCAGTGGCCGGGCGAATGCCCCTCCAGACCTCCCCTCAGTCGTCCTGCTTGTGGTCCGTATTGGCTAGAGGCGTCAGCGCAGCCTTTAGCAGCCGCCCTGGACGTCGTGCAGGCCAGGGAAAAAACCTACCCTTGTGAGGAAGGACCTGCCCGGCTAGCCGCGCGGATCCACCGCGTCGCGTAGCCCATCCCCGACCAGGTTCACTGCCAGGATGGTCAAGGTCAGGGCGATCCCAGGCCCGGCGGCGATCCAGGGGGCCTGCCGCAGGTAAAGGCGCCCTTCGTTGAGCATGGCCCCCCATTCTGGCGCGCCCGGCGGGGCGCCCAGCCCCAGGAAGCTCAAAGCAGAAGCGTTAAGCATGGCCCATCCTACCTGCAGAGTCGCGATCACGATCACCGCGCTGGCCACGTTAGGCAGGACATGCCGGAATAGAATGCGGCCCTCCGTACAACCGACGGCTCGCGCCGCCATCACATAACGCATCCGTCGCGCGCGCGTCACTGCACTGCGCACCACGCGCACAGTGCTGGGCAATCCGGCCAGCCCCACACCCAGGGCCACCCCTCCCAATCCCGGCCCCTGTCCGGCCCAGAACAGGCTGCGATCCAGGGCGGGTAGCACGGCGACGATCAACAGCGCCAGCAGTAAATATGGGATGGCCAGAACCGCGTCCGTAGAGCGGCTAATCACCTCGTCGAGCAAGCCGCCGAAGAAGCCGGCAAGCAACCCCAACAAAGTGCCCGGCAAAGTGGCTACGAGGGCAGCCATCAGGGCCACACTCAATGTGAGCCTCCCGCCGTACAGGATCCGACTCCCTACATCCCGCCCGAACATATCGGTCCCAGCCAGGTGACGCCAGCTCGGGGGCTGCAACGCTTCCTCTAGATGAATGGCCATCGGATCGGTGGGGGTGAGCAGGGGTGCTGCCAGCGTTGCTACGCCGATCAAAATCAATACGGCCAGAGCGCCCAAGGCAGCCCGATTGCGCCGTACTGGCCGGCGCATAGGCGCGATACCCGGCCACGGGCGTGGGATCGGGCGCCGGGTGGGGATGGGGTATGGCCGCAGGGGCCACGGTGGACGAGAGGGGGTCTTCATGGATGAGCGCGTGGGTCCAGCAACCACTGGACAAGGTCAGCGAGCAAGTTGACTACGGTGTATGTCGCCGCGCCCAGCAACACTACCCCCTGCACTACGGGCAGGTCCTGTGCCAGGATGGCTTCTACCGCCAGACGCCCCAACCCCTGGCGCGCGAACAGTGCCTCGGTTATGGCGGCGCCACCCAGCAGAAAGCCAAACTGGAGCGCGATCATCGCCAGCACAGGCGGCAGCATGATCGGAATGGCATGGCGAAAGAGCAGCAGCGAAGGCGGCAACCCCTTGGCGCGGGCTGTGGTCACAAAAGGCTCGGCCAGCGTGTCAATCAAGCCACTTCGGGTCAGGCGGGCGATCGGTCCGGTCGCGGCAAAGCCCAGAACCAGGGCAGGAAGGACCAGGGCGTGCACACCCTCCTGGCCACCAAAAGGCAGCCAATCTAGCAGCAATTTGCCCGTGGTTGTCGCTTGCAGCAGGCTAAGGGACCAGATCGCCAGCAGGCCGGACCAGGCGACAGGGGTGGAAAGCCCTAACAAGGCAATGCCCATGCTCAGGCCATCTGCCCAGGTATCGCGTCGTGTCCCCGCCACTATGCCCAGCCCGATGCCAATGACGATGGCCACAGCCATCGCACTGAACGTCAACTCCAGCGTGTGCAGCCATTGCTCAGACAGCAATCGCGCCACAGGCTGGTTGTTGACCCACGACCTCCCCAGATCTCCTCTCAGAAGATCGAGCAGGTACGCCCCATACTGGACAAGCCACGGACGATCCCATCCCAACAGAGCGCGGCGCGCGGCGATGGCCTCAGGGGAAGCGCCCGAGCGGATGAGCAGGAGCGTCGCCGGGTCGCCGGGCAAAAGGTGAACGGCGATAAAGGAAAGAGTGGCCGCGCCCCACAGCACCGGGAGCGCGGCCAGCAGGCGATGGATCAGGAACCTGAGCATCCGTTACTCCAAACATAAAACGTAAAACGTAAGGGTCGGCAGGAAGTTACGTTTTACGCTTTACGTTTTACTCTACCGTCACATCCACCAGCCACGGGAACCACCCACGGGCATCGTAGCGGAGGCCCCTGACGCGGGTGCTGGCAACGTTCAGGTTGACGTAGTCGCGCACCGGCAAGATGAGAGCCATCTCCATGATCCTGCGCTGAACGTCGCTGTAGAGCGCGCGGCGCGCAGCCTGGTCTGAGGTCTGCGCTGCCTGCTCCAGCCACGCGTCCAGCTCGGGATCAGAGACTTTGGACCAGTTAAAGGCCGCCTGAGAATGGAAGAAGCTACGCAGCAGATCCGGATCAGTGCCCGACAGGAAGAAGGGGATCAGATGCACGGACCCGCTTCGGCCTGCCTCCAGCAACGTCCCGTACGGCACCTGCTGCGCAGTCAATTCCACGCCAACTGCCCGCCACTGAGCCTGCAAGAGTTGAATCATCTCCGGCACGTAGCCGAACCCCATAATCACAGCCTCCAGACGCAGCGGCTGACCATCCTTCTGGCGGATGTTGCCAACCTGCTGCCAGCCGGCCTCATCCAGCAACGTCGCCGCTCGCGCCGGATCGTACGGATACATCGCCTCGACGGCGGGATCATATCCCAGGGTGACACGGGTGAGGGGGCCATAGGCCACCGGCGATAGCCCGCCGAAGATAGATTTCACGATCGCTGCGCGATCCGTGGCATAGAGAAGGGCCTGGCGCACGCGCAGGTCATCAAGAGGGAGCCGGGTCGTGTTCAGAAAGAGTTGAAGCGGTTGACCCGGGATGGGCACAGCGTGAAGCTGGAAACGCTGAGTCTGGACCAGCCGTTGCGTGTCGAGTGGCGGCACCTCCCCCATCACGTCCACCTGGCCCGATTCCAGCGCCAGGGCCCGCGTTGCGGGGTCCGTGTAGAAGCGGAAGATCACCTCGTCCAGATCGGGCGGCCCCTGGTGCGCGAAGAGCCGTGGCCCCCACCGATAGTCCGGGTTGCGGGCCAGCGTCAGATGATCGTTGGGGACATACTCAACGAAGCGAAAGGGGCCGGTGCCTACCTGATGGAGCTGGTAGTTGGCACCCCACTGCCGCAACGCTGTCGGAGAGGCCATCCCCAGGTAGACCTGACTCAAACTGTCGAGCAGGGGTGCAAACGGCTGCCGGAGATGAATAGCGACCGTGTAAGTGTCAATCACCTCAGTGCTCTCGTATGGCCCCAGCATGAACACTGCCTTCTGCGATTTCGTGTTGGGGTCGGCGATGCGGTCCAGGTTGACCTTCACCGCCTCGGCGTTAAAGGGTGTCCCATCGTGGAACTTCACATCACGGCGGAGGGTGAAGGTGTACGTCCGCCCGTCCTCAGAGACGATCCACGACTCCGCCAACCCTGGCACGAATTCACCAGTCGTGGGGTCCTGGTAAACCAGGGTGTCGTACACGCTGGTGAGGGGGATGCCCAGCTCAGACGAGGCGTTGACGTGCGGGTCAATCCCCGACGGGGCGAGGGTCAACCCGTAGACGAGACGACGCGGCGCCGGCGTGGGAGGCGCGCAGGCGGCCAGCAGCACGCCGAGCAGGACGAGCAACGCCCACGACAGCCAGCGGTGACACGGAGACACGGTGGCACGGAGACACGGAGATTCGACCTGTCTTCGCGTCTCCGCGTCTCGCCATCTCCGTATCCCCTTGTCCACCTCTCGGCCCTTCCGAGTCAGGAGCAACAAACTTGTCATGCGTTTGACCTCCATAAGTGGTATAATCTCCTCGCACTTGTTACAACAGACAGCCAGGGAGGGATGGAGCAAGGGAGCTGAGGAGCAGAGGAATCGGGGAGCAAACCGTCTCCCCCTCTCCCCATCATCGCGTCTCCCCATCTCTCCCCGCGGAGGAATATGCGCACTTACAAAGAAGCTCTCTCCTACCTTGACCAATACACTAACTATGAGATCAACCGTTCCGCTCGTTACGCCCCTGAGACCTTTAACCTGGGGCGCATGGACGATCTACTCATGCGTCTGAACAACCCTCACCGGGCCTATCCCACCGTCCACATCGCCGGGTCAAAAGGCAAAGGCTCAACGGCAGCCATGATCGAGTCCATCCTGCGCGCCGCCGGCTACCGCACCGGGCTGTACATCTCGCCCCATCTTCACACTTTCCGCGAGCGGATGCGCGTGAGCGGCGATCCCATTGGCCACGCAGAATTCGCCGCTCTGGTGGACGAGGTGGCCCCCCACGCAGAGGCGGTCGAAGGGATCACCTGGTTCGAGGTCATCACAGCCATCGCCTTTTTGTACTTTGCCCGCCGCGCGGTGGACATCGCCATCATCGAGGTTGGCCTGGGCGGTCGCCTGGATGCAACAAACGTCATTATACCACTGGTTAGCATAATTACATCTTTGAGCTACGAGCACACGGCCTGGCTGGGCGATACTCTGGCGCAGATCGCCTTCGAGAAGGCGGGGATCATCAAGCCGGGTGTGCCTGCCGTCTGCGCGCCCCAGGAGCCGGAGGCGATGGCGGTGATTGAGCGGGTCTGCACCGAGCGAACGGCTCCCCTCACGGTGGTGGGCCATGACTGGTCGTTCCGCCCCGGCCCGATCCGGCCTGATGGCCAGGCGTTCGCGGTGTGTCCGCCGGAGACCCTCACTCAGGCCAGAGGGGGCCGAGGGATAGAGGCCTACCCCACCGATGAGCAACGGTGGACCCATTTCGAGCTGCCGCTCCTGGGTCGCCATCAGATCGTCAACGCGACCTGCGCCCTGGCCGCGGCAGCCCAGTTGCAACTGGCCGGCTTTGACATCCCGCTGGCAGCCCAGGCCGAGGGGCTGGCGACGGTCAAGTGGCCGGGCCGCGCGGAGATTCTGTCGCGGGAGCCGTTGGTGATTGCTGACGGCGCCCACAACGGCGACTCTGCCCGCAAGCTGGCGGACACTCTGGGGGAGTGGTTCCCCGGGCGGCGCTGGACTTTCGTCGTCGGCACATTGTCCGACAAGGACCACGCGGCGATCCTGCGTGAACTGGCTCTCCTGGCAGAGCAGGTGATCGTGACTCGTTCGCAACGCAGCCGGGCGACCGACCCCGAGCTGCTGGCGCAGATCGCCCGGCAGATCGGGCTGTCGGCACGCGTCTCGCCTGCTGTGCGGACGGCGCTGGAGGAGGCACTGGCTCTCGGTGATCCCGTGTGCCTGACCGGCTCCCTCTCCGTGGCGGCCGAGGCGCGAGAGGCGCGGGCGGAGGCACAAGGAATGACCTGGCCAGAAGGGGATGATTAGGGAAAGGCGATTGGCAGGTGGTCTCTTGCATAAGGCTTTGCGCAAACCGGGGGAGTCAGGATACAATAGTGGATGCGTCATGTTTTGAAAGAAGGGAAGGTGATTTATGAGGCGGGAAGCACAGGAAGAAGCGCAGCTGTGCTGGCTAATTTGCTTGGCAATGAGCAAGGCATATCTTCTGGCTCTTGACGGTTGGGAAACTTGGGTACCCCAAGGGATGCAAGTAATGGTGACGAATGGCTCCCAGGGGACAAAGTTGACGCAACTAAAACGCTGGCTATGGGCAGGATCGCCGGAATGACAAGCAATGGATAACAAACCATGTGAGCATATACCCGCAGGTGCAGGCTTGGGGAGCCATTTTGCACACATGAGGTCTAGTAATCTACATAAATCTTTCGGGGATGTGACCGTCCTGGACGGCGTGAACTTCACCCTTAACCGGGGCGAGCGCGTCGGCCTGGTCGGCCCTAACGGATGCGGCAAGACCACGCTGCTCCGCCTGATCGCCGGGCAAGAGCAGCCGGACGCGGGCAGCGTGGCCTTTGTGCCGGCCAGCCTGCGCGTGGGGTACCTGGCCCAGGCCCTGGAGACCCTGCCCGGAGCCACGGTCGGCGACGTGCTGCTGGCCACAGGCGGTGACGAGTTGCCCGAACACCGGCTGGAGCGTCTGGCCACGGCTATGGCCGGTGCTGAAAGCCGGGAGTTGGACAACCTGCTGCGGGAATATGATCAGACCCTGGCCGAGCTGGCGGCCGTGGGCGGATACCAGCGTGGCGCGCAGGCCCAAGCTATCCTGGCCGGCCTGGGATTGGCGGACGTAGCGCCCGATACGCCGGTGAACATCCTCAGCGGTGGCCAGAAGACCCGCCTGGCTCTGGCCCGCCTGCTCCTTTCCGGGCCGGACCTGCTCCTCCTGGACGAGCCGACCAACCATCTGGACATCACGGCGCTGCAGTGGCTGGAGGAGTTCCTGACTCGCTTCCCAGGCGGTATCCTCCTGGTCTCCCATGATCGCGCTTTCCTGGATCGCATCGTCACCACCATCCTGGAGTTAGACCCGATCACCCATCAGGTCACCGCTTATTCGGGCAATTATTCTGACTACGAGGCGGCCAAGGAGCGCGAGCGCGAGCGGCAATGGCAGGCCTATCAGGATCAGCAGGAGCGCATCGCTCGCATCGAGGCGGATATCCGAGGACTGAAGCAGCACTCCAGCCGCATCGAGAACGAGACGATCCATTTCCACTACCGCCGGATCGCCAAGGACATTGCCCGCATCGCGGTGGTGCGGGAGCGCAAGTTACGCCGGCTGCTGGAATCGGAGGAGAAGCTGGAAAAGCCGGAGCGCTCCTGGACCATGAAGTTGGAGTTCACGGAGACGCCGCCCAGCGGCCAGGATATACTGCGGCTGGAGGGGGTGAGCATGAGGTTCCCCGGCCGGCCACTCTTTCAGGACGTCAACCTGGCTGTCCGGTATGGTGAGCGCATCGCCTTGCTTGGCCCCAACGGTAGCGGCAAGACCACGTTGCTACGCCTGATCGCCGGGCAGCTCACGCCGCAGACGGGGCGGGTCTGGTTAGGCACAAACGTGAGATTGGGGTATTATGCGCAGGAACAAGAGGAGCTAGACCAGGGTAGCAACGCGTTCGAGACGATCCGCTCCATCGCACCCATGTCCGAGACGGAGGTACGCTCGTTCCTGCATTACTTCCTCTTCACTGGCGATGAGGTGTTCGTGCCCGTAGGCAACCTCAGTTATGGCGAGCGGGCGCGGCTGACGCTGGCCCGGCTGGTAGCCCTGGGATGCAACCTGCTGCTCCTGGACGAACCGATCAACCATCTGGACATCCCATCCCGGGCCTCTTTCGAGCGGGCGCTGGACGCCTTTCCGGGCACGGCCATCGCCGTTGTCCACGACCGTTACTTCGTCCAACGGTTCGCCACCAGCGTGTGGAGGATCGAGGATGGCAACGTGCGAACTTACCTGGATTTGGAAGACATGCTCCGGCGTAAAACGTAAAGCGCACTGCGTAAAGCCCCTGTTTGGTGCTCCCTATGCAGCATGTTATAATCAGAGAAGAAAGCGAGGTTTGGAATGTTCGCTCGTGGCGTTGGAGGACGATTCGTTCGCTGGGCGCATTCCAGCATGTAAAGGTGTGATCGCATTTGGGGCGACACTGCGCATGTGTGAGGATGAATTACGTTCCACGCTAGAGGATTGGATTCTAGTAGGTCTCAAACTAGGTCATCCCTTACCGGTGATCAGTGGCATTGATCTGAACTAAGGAGAACTTACGGGGTGAAGTGGGAAGAAGTGGCGCAGGCTCAGCGGATCCTGAGCCGGGAGCAGGGGACGGTCCACAAGGATTGGGGTGGCAGGCTGAGAATAGCGTTGGCATATCCCAACACTTATTATGTGGGGATGTCCAGCTTGGCTTTACAGACGATTTACCGGGCCTTTAACCTGCGGTCAGACGTGGTGTGCGAGCGGGTCTTCTGGGACAAGCCCGGGCTGCAAGCTGGCCGCCCGCTCATCTCCCTGGAATCGCAGCGCCCACTGGCTGATTTTGACGTCTTCGCTTTCACCATCTCCTACGAGATGGATTACTTTCACGTGGTAGACATGTTGCGAGGGGCGGGCATCCCACCGCTGGCACAAGATCGTGACGAGACGTGGCCACTCTTGCTAGGGGGCGGCCCTGCACTCTCCATGAACCCGGAGCCGCTGGCCCCTTTCTTCGATGCCATCGTCATCGGTGAGGGCGAGGAAGTGGTGGGCACGCTCTGTGACCTGTTGCAGGAGGCGATGGACGCCCCGCGGGAGGTTTTGCTGGAACAACTCGCCAGAATCCCCGGCGTCTACGTGCCGCTGATTCATCACAACGATCCCACACGGCCGGACTGGCATCCCATCGAACGGCTCTGGGTACGGGACCTGACGACGTTCCCCACCGTGTCCAACCTGTACACGCCCGACACCGAGTTCGGTGATCTCCACCTGATCGAGATCGCTCGCGGCTGTGGGCGAGGGTGCCGCTTTTGCCTGGCCGGCTACGTCTACCGACCGCCGCGCGAGGTTCCAGCCGAGGTCTTGTTGGAGTGGGCGCGCGAGGGACTGAAGCATCGCCGTAAACTGGGCCTGGTCTCGGCGGCGGTGTCTGACCACACAGAGATTGACCGGCTGGCTGAAGGGTTGCGCCGCCTGGGCGCCCGTATCAGCGTCTCTTCAATGCGCACTGATCCCATCAGTGTGCCGTTAGTGGAGCTGCTGGCCGATAGCGGGACGCAGACGCTGACGATCGCGCCGGAGGCCGGGTCACAACGGCTGCGCAACGTGATCAGCAAGACACAGACTGAGGAATCTCTGTTAGCGGCGGTGGATCTGGCCGAAAGGCTGAACTTTCCACAGCTCAAACTTTACTTCATGGTAGGTCATCCCACTGAGACTGATGCGGACATCCAGGCGTTGGTTGACTTTGTGCTGGAAACGCGGCAACGGTTCAGCCGTCGTCTGACGTTGAATGCCACGCCTTACGTGCCCAAGGCGCACACCCCTTTCCAGTGGGAGCCGATGGCGCCGGCGCGCGTGATAAAAGCACGCCAGGAGTTCATCAAACGACACCTGGCCCCCCACAATATCGGGGTGCGGGCCGATTCAGCCGAGTGGGCTGAGATCCAGGGAATTTTGGCCCGTGGTGATCGCCGTCTGGCTGAGGTATTATTGCATCTGGAGCGCTTATCCGTGCCCGCCTTTCACGCGGCCATGGCCAAATGTGGACTCTTAGCTGAGGATTATCTGGGTGCCCGGTCGCTGGAGCAACCGCTGCCGTGGCAAATCGTGGATTCGGGGATCAGCCTCAGGTACTTCCAGATGGAGCGCCGCCTGGCGACACGCCATCAGCCTGGCCGGCCATGTCCGACCGACTCGGCTGGCTGTCTGACCTGCGGGGCATGCGATGAGCTGTGGGC
>DAOUAJ010000437.1:0-2860 GCA_034433615.1 Anaerolineae bacterium
CCCGCTCGCCAGCAGCCGCCAATTCGGCGGGAACGGTACCGACGCCCGACGCCGCTTCACCCCCCGGGATTGGGGCCACCGATCCAACCGCCCTGCCGAGCAGGCCGCTGATGTCCTCGTCCGGCGCGGCAATAATCCCGATGCGCGTGACGACCGGGACATCCTCGCCTGCTTGGTGTTCGATCAGGCGCAGGACGCCGGAGGCGGGCGCCTCGATCTCAAAGACCGCCTTATCGGTTTCGATCTCCAGGAGAGGATCGCCCTTCTTGACCTGATCACCCTCTTTTGCCAACCATTGCACCAGGCGGACGACCTCGACTGTTTGCCCCTGCTTGGGGACGATCACCTCAGTTGCCACAAACCACCCTCCTTGCCTCAGCGAATCAGTGAACCAGCAAATCAGCGAGTTAGCAAGTCAAGACCTGTCCCTGAGCCACTGAGCCGCCCAACCACCTAACCCCCCAATCCTCAGGATGCCTTCCCCAACACTTGCAAGCACCCCTTGACGATGGCCTGCGTGTTGGGGATCGCCAGGTCTTCCAGCACCTCAGCGCGCGGCACAGGAACATCCGCCGCGGCCACACGAACCATGGGCGCGTCCAGCCAGTCAAAAGCGTGCTCGTTCACCAACGCCATCACCTCGCTGATGAAGCTGTTGGTGCGATACCCCTCGGTCACGCCGACGAAGCGGCCAGTTTTCTTCACCGAATTGACCACCGTTTCCAGGTCCAGCGGCTTGAGGGAGCGCAAGTCCACGACCTCGACACTGATCCCTTGCTTCGCCAAGACCTCCGCCGCTTCCAGGGCACGTAAGACCATGCGGGAATAGGTGACGATAGTGACATCCGCCCCCTCGCGTTTGATGTCAGCCACGCCCAGCGGGATGATGTACTCCTCTTCGGGCACCGGCCCCTTGTTGTTGTACAGCATTTTGTGCTCGATGAACAGCACCGGGTTCGGGTCACGGATGGCCGCCTTGAGCAGCCCCTTGGCATCATAGGGGGTCGCCGGCATCACCACGTAGATGCCAGGGTAGTGAGTCCAGATAGCCTCCAGGCTTTGGGAATGCTGCCCGCCGATGGCACGGCCGGCCCCTCCCTCCGTGCGCATCACCATGGGCACGGTGGTTTTGCCCCCAAACATGTAGCGGTTCTTGGCACCCTGGTTGGCGAGCTGGTCCATGGCCAGTGGCGTGAAATCCACATACATGATCTCGCCCACGGGACGCATGCCGACCATGGCCGCACCCACGCAGGCGCCGCCGATGGCAGCCTCGGAGATCGGCGTATCAATCACACGCCATTCACCGTACTTCTCGAAGAGCCCGCGGGTCGCTGCGTACGCGCCACCGTACAGGCCGATGTCCTCGCCCAGCAGGAACACCCTGGGATCGCGCGCCATCTCCTCGTCCATCGCCTCGGCCAGCGCCTGAGCATAGGTGATCTGGCGCATGTTGGGCGAGTTGCGCACCCGTTCGCGCAGTTCGCGCTCGCGTTCGACCTCTTCTGGGGTAGGGTTGACTTCTACATACACGTCTTTGTATAGCTCGTCAGGAGGCGGCTCGGGGGATCGCTGGCCAAATTCCACAGCGGCCTGAAGTTTGCGCTCGGCTGCTCGTTCGATCTCTGCATATTCCTCCTCCGTCAGCCAGCCGGCCTGGATCAGGCGCTCTTTAAAGTTCTGGATAGGATCGCGATGCTCCCGCCAGTAGCGTTCTTCCTCACGCGTGCGATATTTCTTGGGATCGGAACGGGAATGTCCGTAGTAGCGGTACGTCTTGGCCTCAATCAGCGTTGGCCCTTCGCCCCGGCGCGCGCGCGCCACGGCCTCTGACACCGTCTTGTAAACGGCGAGCACATCTTGCCCATCTACGACAACGCCAGGAATACCGTAAGCCAATACCCGATCGGCCACATCGGGGAGCTTGCTGGCCTTTTTCCATGGCACGGACATAGCGTACATGTTGTTTTCACAGATGTAGACCACGGGCAGGTTCCAGATGGCCGCCATGTTGACGGCCTCATGGAAAGCGCCATTATTCACCGCGCCCTCGCCGAAGAAGCAAAGGACGACCCGATCTTCACCACGCAGCTTGATGGCCAGGCCGGCGCCGGTGGCGACGGGGATGTTGCCACCCACGATAGCCGTCGCGCCCAGGTTGCCGTGGGCCACGTCGGCGATGTGCATGGAGCCGCCTTTGCCCTTACAGTAGCCGGTGACCTTGCCCATGATCTCCGCCATCATGCGGTTCATATGCTCTTGCTTTTCTTCCAACGTTCTGGCATGTCGGTCACCATGGGCGTGGCAGTGACCGTGACCACGGTGCGTGCTGGTGATGTAATCATCGTCGCGCAGGGCAGCGATGGCTCCTACAGGCACGGCCTCCTGTCCCGCCGACAGGTGAGAAGCGCCACGAATAATGTCGCGCCCCATCAGATCGGACATCGTGTCTTCAAACAGGCGGATCTCGATCATTTGCCGAAGCATATCCAATGCCTGTTCTCGCGTCAGCTCTTGTAACGCCTCATCGGAGGTCGTCGTGAGCACCATGTCTGTTGTCTCAGCCATAATCTTCCCCTTATTCCAGGTATGAGTTAAAGTGAACAGGCTGTCCAGCCTGCCTGATATCGCGTCGGTCGGATAAGTCGTAATCAAGTAGCCATCACCATCGAGGCGTTTTGTTACCGCACAAGCCCAGCGTCCGATACGTTTGGGTTTGTAAAAGCGGATCGTCCAACGCCTCATACCCATAAACGTGCTTACGCCGATGCCCCAGATAAGCGAGCATGGCATGACCGGCGTTATGGATGAACAGTTTCCAGTCCACCCAGGCCTTAAAGCGATCGCGCGGCTCCATGCC
>DAOUAJ010000438.1:0-7125 GCA_034433615.1 Anaerolineae bacterium
CAGCGCCGAGCACCACTACTGGGGTGGGCACGCTATCGTCGGCGGACACATGCCGTTAGCGACCGGGGTGGGCCTGGCTATCCAATACAAAGGAGAGGACGCGGCCGTGCTGTGCGTCATCGGCGAAGGCTCCACCAACATTGGCTATTTTCACGAGTCCGTCAACCTGGCTGCCGTGTGGAAGCTGCCGGTCGTTTACCTGGTCGAGAACAACCTGTATGGGATGGGAACTGCTGTGAGTCGGGCCTCGGCCGTGTCCAACGTCTTTGAGCGGGGGTGTGCCTACGACATCGCCAACAGTCAGGTTAACGGTCAGAACGTCATCGAAGTCTACCAGGCCGTGCAGGAAGCGCTCAACCACGCGCGCCGCGAGGGCCCCTACCTGTTGGAGGCGTTGACCTATCGCTACGCTGGCCATTCTATGGGCGATCCGGAGCGGTATCGGCAGAAGGCGGAGATCGAGCAATGGCGCGCCCGCGATCCGATCCTTCTGTTAGGTCAGGAACTTCAATCAAAAGGATTGGCTGATGGCACAGAGCTCGAGGAAGTCCGGCGGGCGGTCGAGGATGAACTGACGGAGATCGTGCGGTTCGCCGAGGAAAGCCCCGAGCCTGACGACGCCGCGCTATGCGAGCATGTCTACGTCAACCCCATCCCACATCGTTAGGGAGGTAACCCACCATGACACGCATGACGTTCCGAGAGGCGATCAGTCAGGCTTTGCGAGAGGAAATGTACCGCGATGAGCGGGTGTTTATCATGGGGGAAGAGGTTGGCATGTGGGGTGGCACCTACGCCGTCACGCGAGGCTTTCTGGACGAGTTCGGCGAGAAGCGCGTCCGTGATACCCCCATCGCTGAGAGCGTCATCGTCGGCGCGGCGGCCGGTGCCGCCATCGCCGGCCTGCGCCCCGTGGCCGAGATCATGACTATCAACTTCGCTTTCCTGGCCATGGACCAGATCGTGAACCATGTGGCCAAACTGCACTACATGTTCAACGGCCAGATTACCTGCCCCATCGTCATCCGCACTGTGGGAGGCGGGGGGCGGCAGTTAGGTGCTACCCATTCCCAGACGCCCGACGTGGTCTTTGCCCACTTCCCCGGGCTCAAAGTCGTGGCGCCGGGTACCCCGGCTGACGCGAAAGGGCTGCTCAAGACAGCCATCCGCGACGACGATCCCGTCTTCTTCATCGAGCACGCGACCCTCTACCAGGTGCGCGGCGAAGTGCCCGAGGACGAGGACTTCCTGGTGCCCATCGGCGTCTCCGACGTCAAGCGTGAAGGGAAGGATGTGACCATCGTCTCCTACTCCAAGATGCTCCAGGTGGCACTGGGGGCGGCCGACAGGCTGGCCGAAGAAGGGATCGAGGCCGAAGTGATTGACCTGCGCACGTTGCGGCCGTTGGATATGCGCCCCATCGTCGCGTCGGTGCACAAGACTAACCGCATGGTGGTGGTCGAAGAGGGGTGGCGGGCCTACGGGATCGGGGCTGAGATCGCCAGTCGGGTGACGGAGCTGGCCTTTGATCACCTGGACGCGCCCGTGCGGAGGGTGGCTCAGGCCGAAGTGCCGTTGCTCTACAACCGTCGGCTGGAACAGATGGCATTACCCCAGGTCGAAGACGTGATTCGCGCGGTCAAGGACGTGATGTATCTGTAGTCGAGTAATGAGGCAACGAGGTTCTTGTTGCCTTATCCTTTGTTGCCTCGGTGCCTTATTGCCTTATCCCTTGTTACTCGATTCCACAAAGGAGTAATCTCTGTGGCTGAATTGATCATGATGCCCAAACTGGGCTTTGATATGGCCGAAGGGACCCTGGTAGAGTGGGTCAAGCGCGCAGGAGATGCGGTCGCAGAGGGTGACGTCATTGCCATCATTGAGACGGACAAGGCGAGTGTAGAGGTCTCTTCGTTTCGGGCAGGGGTCCTGCGTGGTACGCTGGTCGAGGCGGGTACAGTGGTGCCCGTTGGCCGGCCCATCGCTGTGATTGGGACAGCCGATGAGCAGATTGATCTGGCTGCCCTGGGTGTAACGGAGATTTTGCCGAAACGGGAGAAAGAAGAGATCACGCTGGAGGAACTGCTGCCTGAGATTCCAATGCCCACCGAGGTGGAGCGGCGCCCCGCCTCCCCTGTGGCGCGGCGTATGGCCGACGAGCTGGGGATTGATCTGAGCCAGATTCGGGGCAGTGGGCCTGGGGGCCGTATCGTCAAGCGCGACATCGAAGAATACTTGAAGGAACAGGCGCTGGCACCCAAGAAAGAAGCTCCACCCCCGCCCCCTATCCCGACGCCGTCGTATGAGCCCACCATGGCCGGGTATCACGTCGAGCCGTTGACACCCATGCGCCAGACCATCGGTCGCCGCATGGCCGAGAGCAAGCAACAAGCGCCCCACTTCTACATCACCATCGAAGTAGACATGGAGGCCGCCATGACCTTGCGCCAGCAACTGAACGCACTGCTGCCGGAAGATGAAAAAATCTCGGTGAATGACCTGGTCGTCAAGGCGGCGGCGGTAGCGCTGAAGGCGGCCCCCAGGCTTAATGCCTCTTTTGTCGGAGGAGAGATCCGTATCCACGACCCGATCAACATCGGCATCGCCGTGGCTCGCGACGTTGGGCTGGTGACGACGGTGATCAGGGAGTGCGACAAGAAGTCGCTGGCACAGATCGCGCGCGAGGCCCGCGAACTGGTGAGCCGGGCGCGGGAGGGGCGTATGCGGGCTGATGACATGGTCGGTGGCACCTTCACCATCAGCAACCTGGGGATGTTCGGCGTGGAAGATTTTATCGCCATCATCAACCCGCCGCAGGCAGCTATCCTAGCGGTGGGCGCGGTCAGGCGGGTTCCCGTGGTCAATCAGGAGGGGCAGTTGGCCGTGGGCACGCGCATGAAGGCCACCATCTCGGCCGACCATCGGGTGACCGACGGAGCCGAGGCCGCCCGCTTCTTGCAAGCTTTCCAGGCAGCCCTGGAGCAGCCGATGCGGCTGGTGTTGTAAGGGACTGTAAAGAAACGAGTTGGAAACCGCGCCTACACCTGCGAAGTCGCCCGCCGGCGACTGGATTTAGCCTGCGCAGGCAGGCTTTGCAACGGTTGCTGTGACTTCCAGTCGTACGCGTGGGTCTCCCACCTGGAGAGAGCGGCGGTGCATGGAATGATGCCACCTGGGTTGACGGATGGCGGATGGCCAGGCGGTGTGCTTCCCTGGCCTGTCGGCCAGGACAGGCAGCCACCGCCAGCCCTGGGCATTGAACGCTTCATGAGATTGACGCAGCCGCCTTACCTGTGGTAAGCTCTCTATAATCATTCTGGCAAGGAGGCGTCGAGATGAGGGATGAGACCACTGCGATGAGGAGCTCTATCATCACCCGCCGACATTTCGTGAGCGCCACCGCCCGTCTCAGCGGGCTGCTGGCCACTGCCCCTATCCTGCAAGCCTGCGTGCCGGCCACCCTGGAGACCTTCGGCACGCCCTCGTCGCCTGCGCCATCCGTCACCCCTGTGTCCACCCTGGTAACGAAGGAGGAACCTGCTATGGCTCACGTTGCCTTCATCAAAACCCGTGATCGTATCGAGGGGGTGCGCCGCGCCCTGAAGCTGTTGGGCATTAACCCCATCCAGGGCAAACGCGTGCTCCTCAAGCCCAATTTTAACAGCGCCCACCCCACCCCCGGCTCCACCCACAACGACACCCTGCGGACCTTGATCGAAGAACTGCGGCACATGGGTGCCCAGGCCATCACCGTGGCCGACCGCAGCGGCATGGGTAATACCCGCGACGTCATGCAGCGGAAAGGGATATTCACCCTGGCCCTGGAACTGGGGGTGGAGGTCCTCGTCCTGGACGACCTGGGCCAGGAGGATTGGGTCATGGTCCAGCCCCCTAACAGCCACTGGCAGCGCGGCTTCCCCTTTGCCCGCCCCTGTCTGGAGGCTGATGCTGTGGTGCAGACCTGTTGCCTCAAGACTCACCGCTTTGGCGGTCACTTCACCCTCTCTCTCAAGAACTCCGTGGGCCTGGTGGCCAAGCACATCCCCGGCGACACCTACAATTACATGAACGAACTGCACAACTCCTCCCACCAGCGGCGCATGATCGCCGAGATCAACGTCGCCTACACCCCCGCCCTCATCGTCATGGACGGCGTGGAAGCCTTCGTCACCGGCGGCCCTGAGTCGGGCGAGCGGGTCTGGGCGGAGGTGGTGCTGGCGGGCACGGACCGGGTCGCCATGGATGCCGTGGGGGTGGCCATCCTGCGTCACTTTGGCACTACTAGTGAGGTCAGCCGCGGGCCCATTTTTCAGCAGGAACAGATCGCGCGCGCCGTGGAGTTGGGCCTGGGGGTAGAGGGCCCCCAGAAGATCCAGCTCCTCACCGACGATCCGGAGAGTGCCGCCTACGCTGCCCAAATCCGCCAAATCCTGGACAAGGGGTGACCAGAAAAAAGCCCTCTCTCCCCCTCAATAATCTCTTTTTCATCATAGGAGATGTGGCCATGTGGACACCCGTACCGCGTCAGGCGCGATTGGCCCTGGTCGTGCTGATTGGCGCCATTGCTCTGCTCCTTCTCGTCATGCAGATGACAACATGGCGGCCAGCCCGCGCCCTGGCCCCCGCCGAGGTGGTGATCGGCATGGCGGGCCAGCAGTTCTCCCCCCAGCGCGTGGTCGTCGTACCAGGGACCACGGTGCGCTGGCACAATGATGACGACACTTTTCATACCGTGACCGCCGACGACGGCAGTTGGGGCTCTAACCCGCTGGCCCCCGGCGACGATTACAGCCGGACCTTTGACGCGCCCGGCATTTTCTCCTATCATTGCGAATTCCACGAGGGTATGCAGGGCGCAATCATTGCCGGACAGCCGCGTATCCTGCCCGTCATCTTGCGCAACGCCAGCGGGGCTCCCACAGCAACGCCCACTTCCACGCCTACTACCGCCCCGGCCCCCACCTCGACCGTGATCGGCGCGGCCGGCGGATCGCTTACCGCACCCGATGGCAGCGCGGAGGTAGACGTACCGCCCGGCGCGGTGAGCCAGGACACCCTGTTCAGCTACGCGCCCACCACCCCTGTGACGCCGGAAGACTACGAGAGCGCAGGGCCTGCCTTCGATCTCAGCGCGCAGGCCCAGGGTACACCCGTGACCCAGTTCGGCCAGCCCATCACCTTCACCGTTCACTACGATGACGAGGACGTGGACGGCGACCCCGGCGGCCTGGGCCTCTTCTACCAGCCCGCGGGATCCGACACCTGGGAGGAGCTAGAGAGCGAGATAGACGCCGAAGAGCAGACTGTCACCGCAGCCACCGATCATTTGACCCTCTTTGCCCTGCTCAAGCGCCTCGTGCCGACGTCCATCTTCTGGAAAGCCGGCGGGTGGCGCGATTATGCGCCCAGCGGCATCCCCGATTTCGACCAGAAGCAGGACGGCTGGCGCAACACCGCGAACCAGTGGACGCACGACGGCCCCGTCGCGCTGGCCAACTCCCTCTGGTGGTTCGATTCCAAGTTCGAGCTCAACCCCGTGCCACCTCCGGCGGTCAACGATAATTACCCATTGTTGCAATCCTATGGGGCGTGGGACGACCATGACCCGCGCAACGTGATCCCCTTCGTCAACGCCCTGGCGGCCCAGGCCGGCACCGGCGCGACAGGCACCACTCCAACTCAACTGGCCCAGGCCGTTCAGAATTACCTGGCCACGAAGGGGCTTGGCGACTTTTACACCGTCACCCGGCGCGCAAAACCCGAGTTTGAGTGGGTGGAGGACGAGGTGAAGCGCAGCGAGGATGTGATCCTGCTCATCGGCTTCTGGCAACAGACGACGGCCGGTTGGCGGCGCATCGGCGGCCACTACGTCACCGTGTCCGGGGTGGAATCCCAGCGCCGGTTGATCGCTTTCAGCGACCCCTTCGTGAATGCCCGCGAGCTGGGAGGTTGGGGGCGCGTCCTCCCAGGGCCCCACCCGTGGTGGCACGGGCCGTGGCTGCACAACGATGCCCGCTTCGTTTCCCACGACCTGTACCGGGTGATCCATACCGACAGCCCCGGCGGGACGTGGGGGCCGTGGGGGTACGTGCGCTGGCTCAATCTCGCCAATTTCCAGGGGCTGTACATGCCGGAGGAACTCCTCCCGCAGCAAGGGAGTTACGTTCCTGGCCTGCGGGTGTGGGCCGAGGTGGAGTATGCCATCGCCGTCTCGCCCAGCTATCCCGACCTGGGGGATGCGCCCGACAGCACCAACAGCTTTGGCGTGTCCATGACTGCTTACCCGGCCGGCGGGCCGCCAGGGGTGCTGGCCAAGTTCCCCACCGTGTTTGTGGCTGGATCGCCACCTTACGGGCCATTCCATCGCAACCAGGTGCCGCGCTACTGGCTGGGGCCGGCCATCACCGCCGAGAAAGAGGCCGACATCGGCCCAGATGCAGACGGCGTCAACAACCTTCAGCCGCCCGCGGACGTGCCGAACCTGGACGGGGCGGACGACGGCGTCGTGCCTCCCGCGCTGCCTCACTGCCAGCCGACGACGGTCACTTACACGGTCACGGTTCCCGCCGGTGTGCCGGCCAGCAGTGCCTACGTCAACCTGTGGTTCGATTGGGATCGCAGCGGCGATTGGGGCCAGGTGCTGCCCTGTCAGGGGGTGGCTGCGCCTGAGTGGGCGGTGGTGAATCAGTCCATCGTGCTGCCGGGGCCAGGGACCTACACCTTCACCACACCCGCCTTCCTGCCCTGGAACCCTGATCCTGACCGATGCCTCTGGTGGCGCATCACCCTGAGCGACACTCCGGCGACGGCGGCCGACGGCAGCGGGCCCTCCGGTGGCTATCGCCTGGGCGAGACTGAGGATTATTACCTGTGCCCGGTGCAGCCGCCCACCCGCACGCCCACGCCGACTCTAACACCGACCTGGACACCGACACCCACGCCCACACCGACACCGACGCCCACCCGGAAACGTCCGTCCATCATCGTGATCAAGCTCTATGAAACGACCCTTCAGCCTTTGCCTGACTGGACGATGACGCTCTTTGCCGGCCCGGACTGCGCTGGCCAGCCCCTGGCTCAAGAGGTGACGGACGCCAACGGGATGGTGGATTTCACGGATCTCTC